>CAVKZU010000032.1:0-12437 GCA_963660725.1 Lachnospiraceae bacterium
ATAAAAAATATAAAAAACATATTAAATTATAGGAAATAAATATATCTCTAACGCCCAATCTATAGGGCGTTAGAGATTATGTGCAAAAATTTTTAAAAAAATTTAAAAAAGTAGTTGCAATCAGTTTCGTTTTAGAATATACTATATGAGCGCTTGAGAGAAATAAAGTCTTAAGTAAGTAAATGGGCCCTTAGTTAAATGGGATAACACTAGCTTTGCAAGCTTGGATTAGGAGTTCGATTCTCCTAGGGTCCACCATTAAGATTACAAATTGGCAGCGTAGCTCAGTTGGTTAGAGCAGTCGGCTCATACCCGGCGCGTCGAGGGTTCGAGTCCCCCCGCTGCTACCATTAATATAAAGCGTGCTCGGACCATTAGCTCAATTGGTTAGAGCGGACCGCTCATAACGGTTAGGTTCTGGGTTCAAGTCCTAGATGGTCCACCATTATGGAGAAATACCCAAGCGGCTGAAGGGGTCGGTCTTGAAAACCGATAGAGGATGCAAGTCCTGCGAGGGTTCGAATCCCTCTTTCTCCGCCACTATTTAGGACAACGAAATCGCGGGGTAGAGCAGTTTGGTAGCTCGTCGGGCTCATAACCCGGAGGTCGTAGGTTCAAATCCTATCCCCGCAACCATTTAGAAATATATTATAAGTTGAATAGAAATATTCAACTTTTTTTGTATATAAAAACTAATTCTTAAGATTTATAATATTACATAGAGGTTTTTATGAATATTAAGCAATACTTAAATAAAGGATATGTATTATCACCATTTTACAAAGATTTAAATTTAGATAATTTTAAAAAAGTTAAAAAGGTAGAAATTACCGAACATGAATTAAAAGAATTATTATTAGAAGGTAGTTATAAAATTAATGAAATCTTTTATGATGAAGATAAGATTGTTATTATAAAGTATTTATCTAAATATAAAATCACAATTGAAGATATTACATCAATATTAAAAGAATTCATTCAAAAAGAATATATTGATGATAGTGATTTAGGGAAATTTCATTTCTTATTTTCTTTAAAATATAAAGATAAATATATTTATTCTCCAAATATTAATGATTTTAGTAAAGAAATCCATAAAGATTATTTATATGACGATAATGATCATTTAATATTATATTTATTTTTAAAATTATTACATGATACAGATCAAGAAAATCCACTAGATGATTTATATAAATTACAAAAATTTTTAAAAGATATTTTAGATAATAGAGAATATAAGAAAAAAGATAGAAAATATAGTAATGAAACTTTAGGTTTTATTTTAGATGGAATTGATGAATTAAATAGCGATTATTCTTTTATAGATTATGAAATTCTTGATTTTTATAAAGAAAATTTAGTAAAACTTGCTTCATTTAATGATCCAATTGCATTAAGAAGTTTAGGATATAACTATTATGAAGGATTATTTGACTTCCCATTAGATTATTCTAAATCTTTATATTATTTAACGAAATATTTTGAATTAACTGAAGATATGGATGTAACTCGTCCAATTGGATATATTTATTATTATGGAAGAAATAATAATGGAATCCCTCAAAAAGACAAAGCATTCCAATATTTTGTTTTAGGACATTTAGCAGGATATTTTGAATCTACATATAAATTAGCGGATTGTTATTTAAATGGATATGGAACGATTAAATCTTTTAAAACAGCATATGAATTAGTGTCTTCTATTTATGATAAATCTTATTCCTATTTTTTAGATGGGCATCATTCAAAATTTGCAGATGTTGCATTAAGAATGGGTAATTTTTATAAAAAAGGAATTCATATTAAATTAGATTTAGAAGACGCTAAATATTATTATTTATTAGCAAGATGTGCAATAAAAGAAAGATTAAAAGAAATAAATGAATATCCAGGAGATAGAAGTGTTGCAATAGGAATAAATGAATCTTTAAATGAATTAAAAGATAATGATGAAAGAATAATTAAAAATAAAGGGTATTTAATTAGTTCTTTTAAAGAATATTTCAATAATGAAGATAATATTATTAAAATTGATTTTATTAAAGGATATATCCATATTTATATATCTAGTAAAAAGAATAAATACTTATTTAATGTTATTCCTTCACTTAATTTCGTTGAAAGAACCGAATTAATTGAATATTTGATTAAAGTAGAAAATTACGAAGTGTTAGAATTTATTAATTTGGTGAATAAATACCCAATCCTTTCATTAAAATTATCTGAACATAAATTGGAAGTTATTTTAAATGAAAATGGAGATACCTCTTTAACTTCTGTTACTTTTGATGAATTAATTAATATTCCTCAAACATTAAAATCTTTAGATAAAAGATATGAAGTTTTAAGTGTAGAATTTTATGAAGGTAGTAAACTTTATGACTATTTATCTTCTAAAAAGAATGTTAAAATAGGTGATATAGTTAAAGTTAATAGCAATAACGAAATAAAAGAAGTTAAAGTTAAAAATATAAAATATCTTTATGAAGATGAATTAACGCTTCCTTTAGAAAAAATGTCAAAAATATTATAAGGTAGGATTAAAAAATGGAAATTAAAATAAGAAGAGTAGAAGAAAAAGATTTTTCAAAAGTAGAAGAATTATTAAAAGAAGTTAAAACATTACATAGAAATTTAAGACCAGATATCTTTTCCCCTAAAGAAACTAAATATTCAAAAGAAGAAATTAAAGAAATAATGAATAGTGAGAATAGAGGTATATTTGTAGCAGTTAATGAAAATGATGAAGTAGTTGGATATACAATTTATGAAATCCATATTCCAACAAGTGATCAACTTGTACATAATAAAACATTATATATTGATGATTTATGTATTGATTCTAAATGTAGAGGAAATGGAATAGGTACTAAACTTTATGAAAACGCTTTAAAATACGCTAAAGAAATTAATTGCTATAATCTTACTTTAAATGTTTGGTACGATAATAAAAACGCATTAAATTTCTATAAAAAAATTGGATTAACTCCTCAAAAAATTGAAATGGAAAAAATCTTAAAATAATTTTTAGTATTAAAAACTAGATGTTATAGTTTTTTAAATATTAAAAATTAAATAATGTTGAAAATATCACTATTTAATTATAAAATATCTATATATGACAGGTTCTCAATGGGTTGAATGGATTTTAAACGGACACAATTATTTTTTATACGCAGTTTTACTTGCACTTTTTATTCTCATACTTTTAGCATGGTATTATATTGCGTATTTTTTTAATTCCTTAAAAAGAGATAATATCTTACCTCGTGGAAATAAAAAATATAAATATGCTATTTTGATTCCTGCAAGGAATGAAGATAAAGTTATTTCAAATTTATTAGATTCTTTAAAAAATCAATCATATCCAAAAGAATTATTTGATGTTTATATTATTGTAGAATCTAAACTTGATCCTACTGTAAAAATTGCTAAAAAATATGGATATAATGTAATAATCCGAAAAGATTTAGTAGGTAAAAGAACTAAAGGATATGCGTTAGATGAAGCTTATCAATATATTAAAAAAGAAGGACTTGAATATGATTCATTCTTTGTTATTGATGCAGACAATGTTTTAAGTAAACACTATATTACTTTAATGAATGATTGTAAAAATCAAGGTTATAAAGTAGGTATGGGGTATAGAAACTTTACTAATTCAAATAAGAATTGGATTAGTGCTTGCAGTGCCACTTTATTTGCATTTATGAATCAATATACTTCTAAAGGTAGATCCAAAATGTTTAAAAAAATAAATTTAACAGGCACTGGATATTATGTTGATAAAGATATTATTGATAATATTGGAAGTTGGATTTTTAATGGAATGACTGAAGACGTTGAATTAACTTGTTATTGTTATTACCATAATATTCCAATGAATTATTATCCAATTGCTCAATATTATGATGAACAACCTACAGATTTTAAAACAGTTCACAAACAACACATCCGTTGGGTTTGGGGATATTTCGAAAATAGAAAGAGATTTAAAACAAAATCACCAGATTATAAAGCATTAGATAAAAATAAATATAATACATCAATTTTTGAATATAATGTCTCAATTTATCCGCTTATTGTAATGGTTGTTTTATTGCTTCTTGCATTTTTATTATCATTTTGTTTCTTTATTGCAAGTTTATTTATGATGATTCCATTTAAAGAATTTGCAACTGAGCTTGTACCACTTACAACATTCTGGTATTGTCTTATTTATTTCCTTTTACTTGATATTCCATTTGTTGTGGTAGCAATGATTGTATTTATTATTTCTAATCGTTATTTAAAATTTAAATTCAAAACTAGATTAAAAGTATACTTTACTTTCTTATTTTTCTTTGGTGATTTCGTTTTAGCGTTCTTTGATGGATTAATTCATAAATACAAAAGAACAAGTTGGGAAAAGATTCCTCATGATGGAAAAATTACAAGTAAAGCTGCTTTAAGGGGATTAAATGATTCTAAAGACAAAAAAGAATAAACAAAAGGTATTTTATTATACTGATGAAATTAATGATGATTTTGGAAATTTACCACTTTCTAAAAAAGACATCAATAAAAGATTAGATGAGTATAACTACACTCGTTGTGGATTTTTTAGAACGTTATGGTGTAATTTTATATATTTTTGTATTATTCATCCAATTTTACATGTATTTTGTTTTTGTCTTGGAATTAAAAAAGAAGGTCGAGATAATTTAAAAGAATACGTTAAAAAATGCAAAGAACTTAAAAAAGGTGGTTTTATTTATGGAAACCACGTTTCTAATTTTGATGCTTTTATTAATCAATCGTATGTATTCCATAAAAGATGTAATATTATTGGATATTCAAATTCATTAGCAAATCCATTTTTAAGAGGAATTATGAATGTTTGCGGATATTTCCCACTTCCTAATTCAGTAGATCAATATAAAAGATTTTTAAATGCAATGAAAGAATTGAGTGATAAAGGAGAACATATGATTATTTATCCTGAAGCTCATATTTGGCCATATTACACTAAAATTAGACCTTTTGTAGATGGAAGTTTTGGATATCCAGTTAAATTTAATGTACCATCTATTCCAATTATTACAGTTTTTAAAAAAAGAAAATTCTTTAAAAAACCAAGAAGAATTATTTTAATTGGAAAATATGTAATGCCTAAAGTCGATTTAAAACCTAATGAAAATAAAAAATATGTTCGAGATGAAATTTATAAAGAAATGTGTGAATTAGCAAGTAAATATAATGATCAAGAATATATTAAATATATAAAAGTAAGCGAAGAAGAATTAGAAAAAATGAAGAACCAAAAATAAAAATTGGTTCTTTTTTAAAATTTTACTTATGCGAGAAAATTTAAAATGATAAAATAACCTAGTTGTGAAATTAGTATAACTTTGTAGCTAATGGTGAAATAGTTTCCACTTTGGTAGCAACATTTGTTGTAAAAGGAGGAAATTTATTTATTATGCAACAAAATTCATACTTTGTAGAAGGAAAGATATCAAAATTATTATTAAAATTTTCTATTCCATGTGTCTTATCTTTATTAATTAGTGCTTTATATAATATTGTAGATCAAATTTTTATTGGAAATAGTAATGTTGGAACTCTAGGAAATACAGCAACTTCAATAGTTTTCCCATTTACTTGTTTAGGTTTAGCATTTGGTCTTTTACTTGGCGATGGTACTGCCGCTTTCATGTCTTTATCAATGGGTAAAAAAGAAAATGATAAGTTATCAAAATCAGTTGGAACAGGATTAATCGTTGGTTTTATAATCTCTGCAATTTATCTATTAATTGCGTTCCCACTTTTAGATAAAATCCTAACTTTGTTTGGTGCATCAACTGAAGAAGCTTTAAATGCATCCCATGAATACGCTATTTGGATTTTAATTGGTATGCCATTTTCTATTATGGGAAATTACTTAAATCCTGTTATTAGAGCGGATTCATCCCCTAAATATTCAATGATTTCAACAATTGTTGGATGTTTAATTAATATTGTATTAGATTATGTCTTTATTTATCCTCTTAATATGGGGTTAACTGGTGCAGCTTTAGCAACTGCTCTTGGTCAAATTGCTACATTTATTATTAGTTTTGTTTATTTATTTAAACCAAAATCATTTAAGTTAAAATTTAAAGATTTATTAGTAAATTGGAATATTTTATTAAATATTTTAAAACTTGGATTTTCATCATTTTTAACTCAAATTTCAATTGTTATTATTACAATTGTTTCAATGAATATGCTTGCTAAATATGGTGCATTAAGCAAATATGGTGCAAATGATCCTCAAGCAATTATTGGTGTTATCATGAAAGTATTTACAATTTTCGTTAATATTGCAGTTGGAATTGCAGCAGGTTCTCAACCAATTGTTGGGTACAATTATGGTGCGAATGAATTCAAAAGAGTTAAGAAAATATTTAAATATATTGCTTTATCTACTTTTATAGTAGGAATCATTGCAACTTTACTTTTCCAAATTATTCCAGTTAGTATCATTAAAATCTTTGGAAGTAATTCATCGAATCCAGAATTATATTTAGAATTTGGAGAAAAAGGAATTAGAATTTATTTACTTTTAATCATCTTTACATTACTTCAAAAAATTACATCAATCTTTCTTCAATCAATTGGAAGTCCTGTAAAATCTACGATCCTTTCTTTAATTAGAGACGTTATTACTTTTGTACCTTTTACAATTGTTTTACCTATCTTTATGGGATTAGATGGTGTTTTATGGGCTGCTCCTTGTGCTGATATCTTTGGTATTTTATTTTCAATATTATTTATTATATTAGAATTTAAGAAAATGAATAAATTAGAAAAAGAAAATGAGTTAGATAAAGAAGAAGTAGAAATAAATAAAATATAAAAAGAATATAATTAAAATAAAAAGGATTATTAAATTATAAATCACTTATAAAATAATAATCCTTTTTTATATATAAAATAACTGGTGCCGAATATAGGGATCGAACCTACGACCTACGCGTTACGAATGCGTTGCTCTACCAACTAAGCTAATTCGGCAGTAATAATATTCTATACTTTTTAAGTTAATAAGAAAATAAAAAACGCGATTATTCATCGCGTTATATTGACGAGTGGTGGGCACTATAGGGATCGAACCTATGACCTTCTGTACGTCAAACAGATGCTCTCCCAGCTGAGCTAAATGCCCATCTCCAACAAGCCTTTCGCTCATTGCTTGAATAGTATACTCCATAGATAAATCCATTGCAAGTACTTTTTTAAATTTTTTTGAAAATTTTCATTTAGTATTTGAAATAGATATTTTATAGATTATAATATTCCAGATGAAGTTAATTAATTTGTTAAGTAACACAGCAGAAATTAAAATGGATGGTCCTTTTGGTATCTTTCTTACTTACATTTATATTTTCATAATTGGTTCCTTTTGTGGATGGATTTTAGAAATCCTTTACAGAAGGTTTTTTTCTATGAAAAAATGGATTAACCCTGGATTTTTAAAAGGTCCATGTATTCCTTTATATGGGTTTGGATTATGTGCATTGCATTTAATTAGTGAATTATGTTTTAAATATTTAACTAAAGAAGGAAGTTATCCTTCTATATATGGATTACATTTTGGAAGTGTAGAACAAACACTTGGAAATTTAGATTTTATTTATGTTTCTTTAATTGCAATTGCAATAATTGGTGTTGCAATGACTTTAATTGAATTTATTGGGGGAATAATATTTGTTAAAGGATTAAATATTAGATTATGGGATTATTCCAAATTAAAAGGAAATGTTATGGGAATTATTTGTCCTCAATTTTCATTCCTTTGGCTTGTTGCAGGAACTGCTTATTGGTTTGGATTAAGACCATTTATTAATTACACAGTAGAATTTTTAAATAATCATGCCTGGGTTATGACCTTCTTTATTGGAGCGTATGTTGCAATATTACTTGTTGATTTTATTAATTCAGTTATTTTATCAATTAAACTTTCAAAACAAGGTAAATTATATAACGCTTATATTAACTATGAACAATTCAAATTAAATAGAAAAGAAATCAGTGTTAGTAAAAATAAGGAAACTGCTTTTACTAACCAAATAAAGAGTGCTTTAACTCCTATTAAAAATAAATTAGGAGTAGTAAATAAAGCTATTGTTAGCAAAATGTATATAGATGGAGTAGTTCCAGAAATTCCAAGTGACAGTGAAACTCCTAGAATGAAAGAATCTAGAACACAAGATGCTAATAATATAAATAAGGAGAATTAAACATGTTACATTTAGTAGATCATCCATTAATTACCATGAAGTTAAATAAAATGAGAGATGAAAACACCAACACCAAAGATTTTAGAACACTTCTTGATGAAATTGCTTCATTAATGACTTATGAAGTTTATAAGGATTTAAAAGTCGTTCCTACAGGAGAAAAAATAAAAACTCCAACTGGATCAGTAATTGATAAATTACATTTAGAATATTCTTTAATTGTTTGCCCTATTTTAAGAGCAGGAATTGGTATGAGTAATGGTGTTATTAGTATGCTTCCAACTGCTAAAATTGGTCATATTGGTTTATATAGAGACGAAAAAACATTAAAACCAGTTGAATATTTCTGTAAACTTCCTAATGTTGAAAATCCATTAGTATTAGTTTGCGATCCAATGCTTGCAACTGGTGGAAGTAGTAGTGACGCTATCTCAATTTTAAAGAAAAAAGGATTCAAAAATATTAGACTTCTTTGTCTTGTTGGTGCTCCTGAAGGTGTTAAAAAAGTTTTAGAAGACCATCCAGATGTTGAAATCTATCTTTGTGCATTAGATGAAAAATTAAATGAAAAAGGTTATATTATTCCAGGTCTTGGAGACGCTGGAGATAGAATCTTTGGTACATTCTAATTAAAATAAATATTTAGATATTTCATTAAAAATTACTCCAACTGAGTCATTTATTTCTAAAGTGACTCTTCTAGATGGGGTAATTTTTTCTTTATTGATAACTACTAAATTATTTCCAGTATAGTAATTAATTAAAGAAGCTGCTGGATAAACACTTAAAGAAGTTCCTCCAATTATTAATAAATCAGCATTTTGAAGTGCAATTATTGATTTTAAAATGTTATTTTCAAGTAAAGGTTCTTCATATAAAATAACATTTGGTTTTAAATCTCCTCCACATGAACACATAGGGATATTAGATTTAGAATTTAATACATAATTTAAATCATATTTTTTCATGCAGTTTTCACAAAAATATTCATGGATTGTTCCATGTAATTCAATTACATTTTTAGAACCTGCTAATTTATCTAATCCATCAATATTTTGAGTAATTATAGTTACATTCTTTATTTTTTGAATTTCACTAAAGAATTTATGACAAGGATTAGGGAAAGCATCTTTATTAATCATAAATTCTCTATAAAATTTATAAAAAGTATCTTTATTATTTTCATAAAATGTATGGGATAAAATAGTTTCGTAATTTACTCCATACTTACTTTTTAAGTTATATAATCCTTTCTTACTTCTAAAATCTTTAATCCCTGATTCAGTAGATACTCCCGCTCCACTAAAAAAGACAATATTTTTAGAATTTTTTATTAAATTTAATAATTTGTTAGTTTTCTCTTCCATATACTTTTATTATATAATACTTTTTATGAATGAAGAAAAGGTATATAAAAAAGTTATTGAAAGAGTTACATTAAGTGAAGTATGCATTAACATTATTCTTACTATTTTAAAGATACTTGGAGGTATTTTTAGTTTTTCTAGTGCTTTATTAAGTGATGGATTTGATTCTTTAGGAGATTGCTTAACTTCCCTAGTTGGATTTATTGCAGGTAAAGAAGCGAATAAAAAAGCAGATAATGAACACCAATTTGGACATAAGAAGATTGAAAATTTAGTATCTTTAATGTTTGGAATGATAATTATTTTTACTTCAATTATCTTAATTTATAATTCAATTATATCTATTATTAATAAAAGTTACCTTAAAGAAACTAATTATAATTTCTTAATTGCAATAATTGTATCTCTTGTTGCATTATTTATTAAAATATCTACTTGTATTTATGTTTCTATATTCGCTAAAAAAACTAAATCACCTATTTTAAAAACACAAGCTTTAGATCATTTACTTGATTCAATATCTACTTTATTTTCTTTATTTTCAGTTTCGATTATCTTTATTTTTTCATCTAATAAAGAATTAAGAATCTTAGATAATATTGCGTCTTTATTAATTGCATTAATTATGATTATTGGAGCGATTAAAATTGTAATTACTAACTCAATGAGTTTACTTGATAAGAGTTGTTCTAAAGATGAAGAAAATAAAATTAAAGAAATTGTATTAAAAAATCCAAAAATTTGTCATATAGACGCTTTAAGAAGTAGGATTGTCGCAAATTATATCTTTCTTGAAATAGAAGTTACTATAAAAGAAGAGATGTCATTAAAAGACGCTCATGATGTTATTGAAAGTGTTAGACTTGATATATTAAACGAAAATAAAAATGTTAAGCATTGTATAATCCATGTTAATCCTTATGTTCACGATCATATTGATGAATTATAGAAATTTATTAATTAAATAATTATAATATAAGAGTTGGATAAGTGGCGGAATTGGTAGACGCTTAAGTCTCAGAAGCTTATGAAGAAATTCGTGTGAGTTCGACTCTCATCTTATCCACCAATTATATTAATTACTGGTACTTATGGTATCAGTTTTTATTTTATTAATTAATTGATTTTATACAAATAGGGAATTGAACTCCCTAAAATACTAGAATATAATTTATCTAGGAGGATTAAAAAAATGATTAAAAGAACTATTTATGATCAAATTTTAAATTCTATTAAATCAAAACCAGTTACACTTATTACTGGAGCAAGGCAGGTTGGAAAATCAACTATTTGTTTTGAATTTGAAAAAATGGGATTTGGATATGTTTCTTTAGATAATTCAAGAGATAGAGAATTAGCTAAACAAGATCCAGATTTATTTTTACAGTTACATCCTTGGCCTGTAATTATTGATGAAATACAACGTGCTCCTGAATTATTTGAATCAATTGAAGAAATAGTTAATAACGAAAAAAGAAAAAGAACTGATAATTATGGTATGTTTATATTAACTGGGTCGCAAGTTTATAAATTAATGAAAGGAGTAAGTGAATCTTTAGCAGGGAGAGTTTCTATAATTCATATGATGCCACTTTCTAGAAATGAAATTATTGGAAGAAAGGAAGATGTATTTGAATTTGATTTAATAAAAATTCAAAAAAGAGCAAATGATAACCCACTTACTGCAATTGAATTATTTGATAATATTGTTAAAGGATTTTACCCTGAACTTTATAGTAACTCTTTATTAAAAGTTCAAAAATTTTATTCAGATTATGTTGAAACTTATATTGAAAGAGATGTTTCTGATTTAGTTAATGTTAAAGATAAACTATTATTTAGACGTTTTATGGAGCTTGTTGCATCTTTAACGGGTGAAGAACTTGTCTATGATAATATTGCAAAAATAATTGGTGTTGATAAAAAAACAATCATGTCTTGGTTAGGTGTTTTAGTAGCGGGTGATATTATCTATTTATTAGAACCTTATAACGAAATATCAATTTCTAAAAGAATTGTTAAAAGACCAAAACTTTATTTTACTGATACAGGTCTTGCATGTTATTTAGCAAGGCTTACAAGTGGAGAAATTTTACAAAATAGCAATTTTTCAGGTAGATTTATGGAAACTTATATTATTAATGAAATTAAAAAAAGTTATGTTAATAATGGGGTTGAACCTAATTTTTACTATTATAGAGATAATAATATGAATGAAATTGATCTTGTTATTGTTCAAGATGGAAAACTTCATCGTGTGGAATGCAAAACTGGAATTAATTTTAATAATAGTGCGGTTAAAGGATTTAAACAATTAGATAATACTAATTATCAAATTGGTACTAAAGCTATAATTTGTAATTCCGATAAAATCTATCCTTTAGATGATGATGTTTATGTATTACCTATTTCAGGAATATAGTTTATACAAATAGGGAATTGAACTCTCTAAAATACTAAAATAAAAGCTTTAAGTTATAGTGATTCTATTTCTTAAAGCTTTTTTAATTAACAATAATTTTTAGATTCTTCCAAGTTGCTAAAGATAATTTATTATCTAAAAAGGGAATAATATTTTCAATTTCTTGGTTTATATCATTATTTATATTGGAGAATAATAAAGATAATAAGAATAGAGATAATATTTTCTTTTTCATATAATTATTCTTGCTTGTTAATTCATTTTATCAAATATAACTATACATGTAAAGTAATTAAAAAATCTAGCATAAATATGCTAGATTTTTTAATTATTTAGATTCTTCAATTTCTCTTCTTTCAAATGCTTCTTTGAAATCTTTTT
>CAVKZU010000033.1:0-7677 GCA_963660725.1 Lachnospiraceae bacterium
ATTCTTTAATAAATCTATAACATCTTAATATTCTTAAAGGATCTTCATTAATTGATATTAATGGATCTTTAATAAATCTTATTTTTTTATCCATTAAATCTTTATATCCATTACTTGGATCAATAATATTATAGTTTTCATCAATATAAATTGCATTAATAGTAAAATCCCTTCTTAAATAATCAATATTAATATCTTTAATAAATTCAATTTTAGAAGGATGTCTAAAATCTTTGTAATCATATTCTTTTCTTAAAGTAACTAAATCAATATGTTTATTAAGATATTTAGTTTGGCACACTCCAAACTTAGAAAATGTTTTAGAAACATCTAAAAATTTAACTACTTCACTAGGAGTAGCATCCGTTACAAAGTCATAGTCTTTAATCTCTTTATTTAAAAGATAATCTCTACTACTGCTTCCAATCATATAAAGTCTAAATCCAGCGTTATTAAAAATTACCTTAAAATGGTCAAATATTTCATTCATCTTTATTATTATATCAAATTAATTAATATCTATTAAAAAATCCTTCTTATTAGGAAGGAATTTCTTATTTAACATGACTTTTTAAAATCTTGCTTGCTTTAAATCCAACATTTTTACTTGGTGGAATTTGAATTTTTTCTTTTGTAACAGGGCTTGTTCCAATTCTTGGTTTTCTTGTTTTAACTTTGAAAGTTCCAAATGATGAAATTTTAATTTCTTCTCCATTAATTAATCCTTTTTCAATTTCTTCAAAGAATAAATCGATAACTTTTTCAACATCTTTTTTAGTAAAGCCTTGTTCACTTAAATTTTCACTAACAACATTAATAATATCAGCTCTATTCATCTTTTTTCTCCTATTTTCTTTTTCTTAAAATTAAATTAATTGGAGATCCAATTAATTCAAAAGATTCTCTAATCTTATTTTCAATATATCTAAGATATGAGAAATGCATCCATTCTGGCTCATTAACAAATAAAGCAATAGTTAAAGGTTTACTACTTACTTGTTGAGCGTAATAGATTTTGCATCTTCCACCATTAAATGATGGAGTTTCATTCATAAGTTGTGCTTCTTGAATAATTTCATTTAATACAGAAGTTTTGATTTGATAAGTATATGATTCATATACTTGATTAATTGTATTAAATAACTCATTCTTATTTTTTAAAGTTAAAGCACTTGTAAAAATAAGTGGAACATAATCTAAGAATTTAAATTCTGTAACATACTTTTCTTTAAATTCTTTACGATAAAGATTAACGTCTTTAATTAAATCACACTTATTAATTAAAACAATAATAGCTTTTTTAGATTCAATAGCGTATCCAACAACTCTTTTATCTTGTTCTAAAATACCATCTTTAGCATCAATAACTAAAATAGCAATATCAGCTTTATCAATTGCACGTAATGCTCTTAATGCAGCATATTTATCAATTGCTTCATAGATTTTTCCACGTTTTTTTAAACCAGCTGTATCAATGATTGAATATTTATGTTCATTATATTCAAAATCAACATTAATTGAATCTCTTGTAGTACCTTCAATATTTGAAACAATTACACGGTCATTTCCAGTAATTTTATTAAACATTGATGATTTACCAACATTTGGTCTTCCAATTAAGCAGAATTTAATAGCTTCTTCATCTTCTAATGGTTTTTCTTCTTCTCTAGGTAATTCTTTTATAACTTTATCAAGAAGATCTCCAATACCAATACCATGTTCTCCACTAACAGCAATAGGATCACCTAAATTTAATGCATAAAATTCATAAATATTGTTAATTAAAGCAACATCATCAATTTTATTAACTGCAATAATTGTAGGTTTATTTGCTTTATGGAGCATTTTAGCAACTAATCTATCATCATCTGTAATACCAATTTTTCCATCAACAACGAAAATAACTAAATCAGCTTCATCAATTGCAAGTTCAGCTTGCATTCTAATTTGTGATTGGAAAGGTTTATTTTCAAGTTCAATACCACCTGTATCAACAACATTAAATGGGATAGTAAGCCAACTTGCTTTTGCATAAATTCTATCACGAGTAACTCCACGAGTTTCTTCAACAATAGATTTTTTCTCTCCAATAAGTCTATTAAATATTGTTGATTTTCCAACAGATGGAGAACCAACTAACGCAACTAAAGGTAATGCCATATTAAATAAGCCCCCTATCTTTAGCATAATCTAAAATTTTTGTAGCAACTTCTTCTGCACTAATATTTGTTGAATCAATATTAATTGAATCTTCTGCAGGAGTAAGTGGACAAAAATCTCTATGTGAATCTATATAATCTCTTTTTTTAATATTTGCTAATGAATCATCAAAGCTAGATTCAATATTTTTACTTTGATTTTCTAAAAATCTTCTTTTACCTCTTTCATTAACATCCGCTACTAAGAAAATCTTTAATTGAGCATCCTTTAATACATAAGTTCCAATATCTCTTCCATCCATTACAACATTTCTACCTTTAGCAATTTTTCTTTGTAAATCAACCAAAAATAAACGGATGTTTTTATAAGAAGCGATATAAGAAACATTATCTGCTACTTGATTATCTCTAATTTCTTTTGAAACATCTTCTCCATTTAAACAAATCTTATTATTAGAATCAAAACTAATATCGATTTTTTCAATTAATGAATCACTTTCAACTTCACTTTTTGGATCTAATCCATTTTTAATAACAGCAAGAGTGAAAGCTCTATACATAGCACCTGTATCAATATAGGTAAAATTAATTTTAGAGGCTAAAATCTTTGCAACTGTGGATTTACCACTTGCACTAGGACCATCAATAGCAATAGAAACAAATTTATCCATTTATTAACCTCACACTTAAAAAACTAACGCCGATTAGTATACCAATAAAAAGACAAAATAGCAAAACAAGAATAATTAATTTATGTTTTCTTTTCTTTTGATAGTATTCATAAACGGTAATACTCTTTTTATCTTTAGAAATCTTTTCTTTTTTCTTTAGATTTATTTTAAATTTTAAAAAGTTTTCTTTACCTTTTATATTTTTAAATAAATCAAAAAAGTTTGTATTAATTAATCGATAAAATCGATATTTTTTCATTCTAGTAAGATTTCTAAACATCCAAAATATTTTATCATTTTTTAACCCTAATTTTAAATATTAAATGATTTTATTTTTATTAAAAAATAATATCTTAATTCTTTATTAATAAATATTAGCAACTGCTAACTTATTTTATACTTTAAAAAAATACTTTAAATTTTTATAATATAAAGGATGAATATGTGGAGGAAAAACATATGGCAAAAAAATTAAAAGTTAATCAAGATGCATGCGTTGGCTGTGGATTATGTGTTGGTACATTCCCAGAAACATTTGAATTCAACGATGATAATAAAGCAAAAGTTGTAGCAGAATGTGATGATTCAGTCGCTGAAGAAGCAATTGCTTCATGCCCAGCTGGTGCAATCGAAGAAGAATAATAAATAAAACTTTTAAATCCTTAGTAAATCTAAGGATTTTTTTAATGCAAACTAGTAAAAAGGAGGAAATTAATTCCTCCTTGTATTTTTATACTTCTATTTCTTTAATGTTAACTTGATTACCAACTTTTAAATATGTATTTGTACTTCCACAATGTGGACATGTTTTTCCATATTTAATTGTTTCATATTCTTTTTTACAATCATCACAAATCGTAACTGCTTTAATTACTTCACATTTAAGTTTGCAGTTTTCTAAAATAGCTTCTTTTTTAACTGCCCAGTTCCAACAATCTTCTAAATAATCAAAGATTACTCCACTTACTTCTCCAAGTTCTAAAGTAACAACATTAATATGGTCAACATTATTTTCTTCAGCAACTTTCTTTACATCATCAATGATATAAAAAACGATACCAAGTTCATGCATTAGTTAGATTTACCTGCCTTTGCTTCTTTCTTTTTAGCTTTAACATATTCTTTATGTTTCTTTTGAGAAGCTTTTTCTTCTGGTGTTTTTTTACCAAATTTAATCTTAATTCCACGTTTTAAAGCGTATGGTAAGATATATTTCATCTTATCTTCAGTTTTAACTAAATTTGAACATTCTGGATGATCTCTAAATAAATGGATTGCGTCAAATTCACATTTTGTTGTACATAATCCACATCCAATACATTTATTAGGATCAACGATTGAAGCACCACAACTTAAACATCTAGCAGTTTCTGCTTTTACTTGTTCTTCAGTTAATGTCTTATGAGCATCTTTAAATGAACGTTTGTAATCAATTGTTTCATCCATACCTGCTTCATTACGTTTTCCTGTATCATACTTTCCAAAAATTAATTCATCTTTGTTTAATGGTGGGAAATAACGTTTATCTCTACCAATTGTTAAACTTGCTGTTAATTGTACATATCTATGTAATGAAGTTGCAGCTTCTTTGCCTTGAGCGATAGCTTCAATACAAGTTTTTGGACCAGTATAGAAATCGCCACCTACGAAAACTGATTTATCAGCAGTTTGGAAAGTGATTTTATCTGCTTCTGGATAACCATATTTATTGAAAGTAACTCCTGTTCCTTCAAATAATTTACCATAATGAATCTTTTGACCAACTGCAAAGAATACATGATCAGCATCTAAAGTTGTTAATTCATTTTCATCATATTTTGGTGAAAATTTATGATTTTCATCATAAACGCTTACACATTTTTTAAAAATAACTTGTTTAACATGTCCATTTTCTTCAACAATTTCTTTTGGACCAACTGCATGAACAAATTCGATGCCTTCTTCTTTTGCTTCAAAAATTTCTTCATCACTTGCTGGCATAATGTCTTCAGTTTCAAGTGAACACATATAAACTTTGCTTGCACCAAGTCTAATAGCACTTCTTGCAGCATCAATAGCAACATTACCACCACCAATAACAACTACATTTCCTTCAGTTTTAATTGTTTTATCATCAGCAACTCTATGTAAGAAACTAACTGCAGTTTCACAACCTTGAGCAGTTTCTCCTTTAATTCCAGGAAGTCTTCCATCTTGGCAACCAATTGCAAAGAAGAATCCAGTGTATCCTTGTTTCTTTAATTCTTCAATTGTAATATCAGTTCCAACTTCACAATTAAGTTTAATTTCAACACCCATTTCCTTCATGATATCGATTTCAGCTTCAATAACATCTTTTTCAAGTTTATATGAAGGGATTCCATAAGTTAACATACCACCAGCTTTTTGATTCTTTTCAAAAACAGTTGGGAAATAACCTTTTTGAGCTAAATAGAAAGCACATGTAAGTCCAGCAGGACCTGCACCAATAATAGCAATTTTTTCTTTCCATCTTCCAACATTACTTGGAATAATCATTTCTGGAACATATCTTGTTTCGGTTTTTAAATCTTGTTCAGCGACGAATTTTTTAACTGCATCAATAGCAACAGCTTGGTCAATTTTTCCACGAGTACATTCTTCTTCACAGAATCTATTACAAACTCTACCACAAACTGCAGGGAATGGATTTTCTCTTTTAATTAATGCTAAAGCATCTTTATATCTACCTTGATTTGCAAGTTTTAAATAGCCTTGAACTGCAACGTGAGCAGGACATGCAGCTTTACATGGAGCAGTACCTGTATCATATGAATTAATACGGTTATTATCTCTATAATCTTCATCCCACTTATCTTCGCCCCAACTTAAATTATCTGGTAATTCATGTTTTGGATAAACAACTGGTCCATTAACTGTACATAATTTTTGTCCAAGTTTAACAGCACCTGCAGGACATACTTCAACACATCTACCACAAGCGACACAATTTTTTGTATCAACTTTAGCAGTATATGCACTACGTGACATATTTGGAGTATTAAATAATTGAGATGTTCTTAAAGCATTACAAATATTTACGTTACAATTACAGATAGCAAAAATCTTATCTTTTCCATCAATATTAGTGATTTGGTGAACGAAGCCATTATCTTCTGCACGTTTTAAAATATCTATAACTTCTTCATAAGTAGCGTATCTTCCTTTATTTGTTTGGACCAAATAATCAGCCATGTCGCCAACACCAATACACCATTCTTCACAATTATCACCACAACCTTCATTTAATTTTGCTCTTCCATAACGGCATGAACAAATACCTACTGATAAATGACCTTCATATTTTTTAAGCCAATAAGAAATATGTTCAATATCAGCACTCTTATTTTCCATTTCTATAGCTTTTTCAACTGGAATAACGTGCATTCCAATTCCACCTCCTCCAGGAGGTACCATTGGAGTAATTTTTTCTAAAGGTAAGAAAGTCATTCTTTCAAAGAATTGAGCTAGTTCAGGATGTGCATCTAATTGTTCTTTTTTCATGTTTGTAAATTCAGCACTTCCTGGAACAAACATAGGTAAATTCCATTGTTTGATTCTCTTTTCGTTTTCCCAATTGAATTCTAAAATACCAATTTCAGACATTTCTTGTAATATTTTTTCAAGATATGCTTCATCTTTACCAGTCATTTTTTTAAGTTCTTCCATTGTATATGGCTTACGAACTTTCATAAGTAAAGCAATATCAGCCATTTCATCAGTTACAACACAAGCAAGTCCCCAATATTCTGGATCATCACTAGTAACTTTATGGCCAATACGGTCAGTAATTTTTTGACCTAATTTAATAATTTTTTCTCTAGGGTTCTTATCACCTTTATATTTAGGTGTATAAGCATCAGACATTTTTGGCATAATTATTCTCCTTTCCAAGCCTTGACTTCTTTCAAAATCCAATCTGCAATTTTATCGATTCCTTCTCCTGTTTTTGCACTATAAGGAATAACTTCGACATTTTTATTACGTAAAGATATATTTTCTTTTACTCTTTCTAAAGAGAAATCAAAATAATCTTTGACATCCATTTTGTTAATTAATACAAGATTAGTTACTTGGAACATTAAAGGATATTTTAAAGGTTTATCATCTCCTTCTGGAGTTGATAAAATATTAACATTTTTACAAGCACCTGTATCAAATTCTGCAGGGCATACAAGATTTCCTACATTTTCTAAGATTACTAAATCTAAATTATCTAAATCTAAATTATCTAACCCTTGTTTTGTCATCATTGCGTCTAAATGACACATTCCACCTGTATGAAGTTGGATTGATTCAACACCAATTTCTTTAATTTTTTTAGCATCTACATCACTATCGATATCAGCTTCCATAACTGCTATTCTTAATTTATCTTTTAATTCAGATAAAACTTTAATTAAAGTAGTTGTTTTTCCACTTCCAGGAGATGACATTAAATTAATTAAGAATACTTTTTTAGATTTTAAATATTCTCTAAGCTTATCAGCTTCTTTATCATTATTTTCAAAGACGCTGTGCTTAATTTCTATAATTTTTACACTATCCATTATAATTCTCTCTCCATTTAAGTATTATTATACCGAATTAAAATAAATATAGTAAGAAATAATACGTTAGTTAACGCTAACTTTTTAATTTTCAACTCTTTAAAGCCTTTATTTATAATAGTTTTAGACTTTTAGTTGATTCTTAGTCCAATATATTTTCAAAATTAATAAGTATGAATAAATAAAAAAAGACATCCGTAAGCGTAAGAAATAGCGCCGTATCAAAAAGTTCTGGATTTCGACTCCAGAACTTTTCATTTCCTAAATTTTAAATTTATT
>CAVKZU010000034.1:0-7621 GCA_963660725.1 Lachnospiraceae bacterium
TAATGGTGAAGGTAGCCTTTCGAGGCAAGAATAGCACGTCGCTGGGCTTTTTATTTTATTAAGTGATCATGAATTATTTCATGGTCATTTTTGTTAACTAGGCATTAACTTCTATAAATTTAAGACTAACTTAAAATCATCAAAATATCTTAATTTTCATTTTTAAATAACAAATAATTACAATTTAAATATTTTAGTATACAAATTTTAAAAATCATTTATAATATTTGTATATGGAAATTAAGGAGAAAAAAATGAGAGGCGAAGCAGTTGATAGAGCAGTAATTAAAGCATTACTTGAATTAATGGAAACAAAAGAATTTAAGGATATTACAATTACTGATATTACTAAACTTGCTGATACAAGTAGAGTTACTTTCTATAGACATTTTGAAACAATAGAAGATATTTTAGTTAAATACTTTGAAATGACTAGTGAAAGATACCAAGAACAATCTTTGTTACAATATGAAAGTGGTGATAGAAATAATGAAGTTGCAATTCTTTCTTTATTCTTATTCTTTAAATCTAATTTAAAAGTTACTAAAGCTTTAATAAAAGCAGGACTTGAAAATCATTTATTAAAATTCTTAAATAACGAATTTGTAAATAAATTACCTGTTAAATTAGATGAATATTTAGCATACTTTGTATCTGGTGCTTTATACAATGTTTTAATCCATTGGAGTGAAAACGATTGTAAAGATTCTATTGAATCTGTTTCCAAGCCATTCATTGAATTACAAAAAAACTTTTAGTAAATAGTTTTTTTATTAAAGAATCATTAATTATTTAGTGGTTCTTTTTTATTTACTCCTTTAAATATTTACGATTATTAATTATTCTTACAATATATCATTAAAAAATTAACATATTTTTAAATTTGTTATTTATCAAATTATAAAATTAATATATAATAAATATTAGTTAATAAATAAGGAGAGATTTAATGAGAGGCGAAGCAGTTGATAGAGCAGTTATAAAAGCATTACTTGAATTAATGCAAAAAGAAAATTTTAAAGATATTACTATTACAGAAATTACTGAGAAAGCTCAAGTAAGTAGAGTTACATTTTATAGACATTTTAATACAGTTGAAGATATCTTAATTAAATATTTCCAATTAACTAAAGAAAGATATAAAGAACAAACTGCATTACAATTCCAAGATGGTGAAAGAAATAATGATGTTGCAATATTACAATTATTCTTATTCTTTAAATCTAATTTAAACGCTACAAAATCATTAATTGCAGCAGGTCTTGAAGGTGAATTATTAAAATTCTTAAATGATGATTTTGAAAATAATTTACCAGTTAAATTAGAAAAATATTTAGCATACTTTGTATCTGGTGCTTTATACAATGTTTTAATTCATTGGAGTGAAAATGGTTGTAAAGATTCAATTGAAGAAGTATCTAAACCATTTAGAGAATTACAAAACGCAATAACAAATTCAAAATAATATAAAAGAATAAAGAATCATTAATTATTTAGTGGTTCTTTTTTTATTTTTCTTTTGATTTATTAATACTTAATTTGATTTAATATTAGAAAGAAGAAATAAGATTTATAAATATATTTTAAATATATGATATTTCTAGAATCTCTAAAAAAGTTTAAAGTATATTGAAAATGTTAATGATATTTATTCGATGTTTACAAAAATAATAAAAATGTTTCAAAATATCTTGACATCATATACAAAACTTATTAATATATAACCATAACAACAAGAAAATTTTATATAAGGAGGAGTTAAAATATGAAATTTCAGAAAATTATGTGTAGCGTTTTAGCTCTTGGTTCATTAGCAAGTTGCGCAAAATATAATGGTGCAGACGCTAATAAAGAAGAAACTAAAGTAGTCGCTAAAGAATTAGCATTACATGATAAGGTTGAATGGGGTGGAAATACTCCAGAAGAATTCTTATCTGATGTTATTGGATTAATTACAAGTGGAGGAACTGCAGCGTTAACCCCAGTTTATAATTATGTAAAAACAAAAGGATGTAGATATGCATTAGAACAATTAGGTTTAGAATATCGTAGTATTGAAGAAAGAAAGTTAGATGAATTAACAACTAAAGTTGATCAATTAGAAGATATTTTAGTTAATGGACTTGAAAGTGTTCAAACAACTATTGTTTCTGAATTCCATAAAAAAGCAATGAATGATTTCTTAAGTACAGTTAAAAAGATTGCAGATCCAGTTATGGATGAACTTGAAGTCTTAGGTGATTTATCTTATAAAGAATTATTAACTGGTTATAGTGCTTCTAAATTAGAAGAAGAAAAAGTTAGATTCTATGAAAAATGTAAGAGTTTAAGATTCGATATTGGACAAAATGATTTATGGTATACCGCTAAAAATTTAGCAGAATATATTGTTAATATCTCTTATGTTGATTCTAAAATTGATTTATTTACATTATATGAAGAAACATATGGTAGTAGTGAAAATTGGACTTATATGATGATTAAGCCAAGAACTCAATTCATTTCTTATTTAGCTACTGTTGCTAATGGACTTGCAATGCTTGCTCAACTTGTAGCAGCTTATGAAATCTCATTACTTCCTACTGGTGATAGTAATATTAAAGCAATTACTGGTGGAGTTGATAAGATGATTAGTAGTGTTAATGAAATGAATGGATATTTCCAAAAAGAATTATTAAAACTTGAATCTATTAAAATTAATCATGATAGAAAAAATATTATGGTTCATAGAAGTAAAACTACAGTTAATGGACAATTAGTTGTTACAGAAGATGATCCAATTTCTTCAAGATTAATGCCTATTAGTAATGGATATAATTATTATAACTATATGTCTTATTCACATAGTGAAGGTATTAGAAGAGCAACTGAACAAGGTTGGATGGAAAGTTATATTTATACTTTAGATGCAACTAAAAATAATGATTATTACGAAATTATCATTAAAGATTATGAAGATTATTGTAAAGCTAGTGGTAAAACAAATTACCAAGACTATACAATTAAAGATTATTTATTAGATATTGGATTTATCTTTAAAGATGAAGAAAAAGAATTAGTAGAAAAAGCTAAAGGTTTCTATCAAAATATTAGTTTATATGATAAATGGTATAGTCCTACTATTAGTGATAACTATAGAGATCACAATTTAGGAGTTAATTATTATTCATTTGAAGATAGAAAATCAAGATTTGAAAGTTATGATAATGTCTATTATGAAGACCATAATAGTTGGTTCCATAAAGATGAAAAATATACTCATACATATACAAATACATTTGGAGATTATTATTTAGCATTCTTAGATAGTACATCAAAAGCATTTAGAGGAGATATTACTACTACAGTTATTGAAGGTGCATATTATGATTTAGATTACGATTTTTATAGTAAACACTTTAAAGGTAGTGGATATTGGGGTAAAATATACGGCGAGACTGATTACTTAATTAAAGCACATCTTTTATAATAAGTAATTATTCTTAAAATAAAGGAGTAAAAAATAAATGAAAAATAAATTAGGAATATTAGGAGGATTAACTTTAGCATTAATCCCAGCTATGGCATTAACCTCATGTGGAGGAGGTTCAAATAGCGATGATTTTAGAATCACAATTTCAAATGATTCTATTAGTAAGATTGGAAAGTATAATGAAAGTGAAGAAAGCTCAAAACAAGTTTATACAATTTTCGTAAATGTTAGTAATTCTACAGGTAAAACTGTTACATTAAAAAATACAGAATTCACTGCAAGTGTTGGTGGAAAAGAATCAACTGCATTATTCTTTGTAGGTCAAACAAAAACTACTATGGAAGATGGAGTATGGTCATCAGTTATTTTATCTAAATCAGAAACACATGATGTTGAACCAAATAAAGATGATGGAACAATCGTTTCTACTTCATCATTCACATTAGCATTTGAAGATGATATTACTGATAATCCAACATTCTTCTATAATGGTGCTAAAATTTCAGTATATTAATAATTAAATTAAATATCATTAAAATAGTCTTTCCATTAATACTGGAGAGACTATTTTTTATAAATTTTAAATGATAAAATAGTAGAGTCACAAAGGGGAAGATATGGGATTATTAAAAACAATTGTTAAAGAAGTTACAAAACCTGCGATGAATAATTATCGTGGCAAGGTTGGTGAAAATAAAGTAGATTCTAAATTAAATCCATTAATTTTTGGAAAAGTAGAACATCGTCAAATTAATAACTTAATTTTAATAGATGAAAATGGAAAGAGTCATCAGATTGATCATGTCGAAATTAGAAAAAATGGGATATTTTGTATTGAAACGAAAAATTATAAAGGATGGATTTTTGGAGATTCAAATAGTGAATATTGGACTCAAACTTTATATAATGGAGAAAAACATAAATTTAGAAATCCAATAAAACAGAATAATTCTCATATTTATCAAATGGATAAAGTACTTGAAGGTAAATACTATATTAATTCAGTTATTGTTATGGTTCAAAATAATGCAGATAAAGTTAATGCACCAAATGTTGTAAATTTGGAAGATTTAGGGAAATATTTAAAGAATTTCAAAATAGAAGAAAACTTTACAGCTGAAGAAATGGATGAAATTTACAATAAACTCAAAAATGCTGCATCACATATTACAAATAAAGAACATGTTCAAAATATCAAACAAACTCAAAAAGATATAGATAAAGGAATATGTCCTAGATGTGGAGGTAGACTCATTTATAGAGAA
Organism: Lachnospiraceae bacterium; assembly: GCA_963660725.1. Classification (GTDB taxonomy): domain Bacteria; phylum Bacillota_I; class Bacilli_A; order RFN20; family CAG-826; genus Onthovivens. The sequence goes on from CAVKZU010000034.1 coordinate 4,738, forward strand.
GGAAAATATGGTAAATTTGTAGGATGTGAAAACTATCCAGAATGCAAATTTATTTTAAAAAATAAGTAAAATTATATTGATAATTATCGTATTTTTATACATAATTTATAATATTAATTTAAAGTGACATTTAAAGTGACATTTAAAAAAAGAGGAGATTATTTATGTTAAATATTAATAAAAATATAAATAAAGTAATGATTTTAGGAGGAGTCTTAGGATTATTACTTACAAGTTGTAATAATAACGTTATTAAAGTAGAAAATTTAAATATTAAAGAAGACACTAAATATGGTGGAGTAATTGTAGATATTGATTATTCTAAATTTACTGAATATGGTATTAAATTTGGAGATAGTGTAACCGTTAAATTCTCTAATGGATTTGAACTTAATGATATTCCTTTTTATAGTGGATATTACGTTAAAACTTTAAAACCATTACTTGTATGCTATCAAGAAGTAGATGATTTAAAAGTTACAAGAAGTAACGCAGGTATTTGGGAAGAAGGTAAATTTGACACTACAATGACTGTTAACATCTATTTAAATGAAGCTAAAAAGTATATTGATACAGAAGAAGCTTTATCCCAAATTTATAGTGATGATATTACAAAATATAATTCTAAAGAAGAATTTGCTAACTTTAGAGAAATTAAAGTTAAGAATATGAAAGAAGGAATTCTTTATAGAGGTGCATCTCCTATTAATAATACTAGAAGTAGAGCGGCAGTAACTGATACTTTAATTAAAGAAAAGAATATTAATTTTGTTATGGATTTAGCAGATTCCGAAGAAGAATATGAAAAGTTTATTAAAGAAGATAGTTTCAATTCTCCATATTTTAAAAAGTTACATGATGAAGATAAAACAATCCTTTTAAGTATGAATTCTGCATACCAAACTCAAACATATAAAGAAAAAGTAGTTCAAGGATTAAATAAATTAATTCTTAATGAAGGACCTTATTATATCCATTGTAATGAAGGTAAAGATAGAACAGGATTTGTTTGTTTACTTTTAGAAGCTTTAGTTGATTCATCATATGAAGAATTAAAGACTGATTATATGACTACATATTTAAATTATTTTGGTATCAGTGAATCTAAAGATCCTAAAAAATATGACGCAATTGTAGATTTATATTTACATTCTTTCTTAGAAGAACTTTTAGGAACGGATGACGTAAACAAAATGAAAGAAGCAAGTTTCCAAGAAGGTGCTATTAAATACCTTAAAACTGGTGGAATGAAAGAAGACGATATTAATAAATTAATTAAAATATTATCTAAATAATTTATCTAAAGAGGAGTGAGAAATCATTCTTCTTTTTCTTTAGAAAAATTAGTAAAAATATTATAATTTCTATAAATTATGAGTAATATTTTAGATTATTTATCTTGGAGAGGAGATTTAAGTTTTAAAAAATCCAAGTTTAATGAAGTTGATAGTTTAATCCTTAATAGATTAAGTTACCTTCCTTTAGAATGCTTAATTCAAGATAATGAAGAAATTACTATATTAGAATTATTTAATAGATTTAATAATTCTAATAAAGATAATTTATTTATATTGCGTCAAGAAGATGAAATATTAATTAAAAAGTTATCTATTTCAAATAGATTTAAAAATATAATTATTAGTGATTTTAAAAATATTACTAAAAAAGAATGTGAGATGCAATTTGGAGCGGTTACTTTTAGATATAATGATGATTCTAAAATATATATTGCCTTTAGAGGAACGGATACTTCAATTACTGGAATTAAAGAAGATTTTAATATGAATTTTTTAGATGTTGTCCCTAGTGAAATTTGTGGAATTAAATATTTAGAAAATATTGGTAATAAATATAAAGATAAAGAAATTAGACTTGGAGGGCATTCAAAAGGAGGAAGAATTGCAATATTTGCAAGTTTAAATCAAAATAATGAGATAAGTAACCGAATTAAAAGAATATATAATAATGATGGTCCAGGATTTAATGATGATTTAATTAAAAATTTAAAAGAAAAAGAAGAATATAAAAGAATCATTAATAAAGCGATTACTTTTATCCCTGAAAGTTCATTAATTGGAATATTATTTAATCATGAAGAAAAAGTAGTAATTATTAAATCAATAGAAAATGGATTAAAATCCCATAATGTATATAATTGGGAGATTGAAGGTACTAGAGTTATAAGAGGAAAATCTTTAAAAGAATCATCTAAATTTTTAGATAAAACATTTATAAAATGGATGAAAACTTTAGATAAAGACACTAGAAAAAATGTAATTGATTGTGTATTTATGATTTTAAGTGACACTAAAATTGTAAAAGCTAGAGAATTTAGTGATAAATTAACTAAAAATATCTCCACAATCATCAAAGGATATAGTAATTTATCTAAAGAAGATAAAAAGAAATTAAAAGAAACCTTAGGATTATTAATTAAATCTTTTAAAGATAACGCCTTATTAGAATTTAAATCTAATAAGAAAGAAAAAGATAAAACTAAATATGAATATCTAGAAAATAAAGCATCTAAATAGAATTAATTTATAATTATATTTAAAATATTATTTAATAGAGGACAAAAAAATATGTATAAAAATATTGAAAAACAAAAAATATTAGAACTTGAAAAAGAAATTGAATATAGTGAAGGTCAAGTTGTATCTAAAACTTTAGTCCAAAATGAACTTGTTTCAATTACTTTATTTTCATTTGCAAAAGGTGAAGAAATATCTTCTCATAAGTCAGGTGGCGACGCTTTAGTTACAATTTTAGATGGTAACGCTTTAATTACAATTGATGGAAAAGAGTATCATCTTAAAAAAGGTGAATCGATTGTTATGGAAAAAGGTTTACCTCACGCTTTATTTGCAGAATCAAATTTCAA
>CAVKZU010000035.1:0-3674 GCA_963660725.1 Lachnospiraceae bacterium
TGTATTTAACTTTAAAGTTAACTTAATTTAAAGTAAAATTTTAATATTATGAATAAAATAGAATTATTGGCTCCAGTAGGAGATAGAGAAAGACTTGAAGCTGCAATCCATTTTGGATGTGATGCAGTTTATTTTGCAGGGAAGAAATTTGGTTTAAGAGCATTTGCAAATAACTTTGATGAAGAAGGTATTAAAGACGCAGTTAATTATGCTCATTCCCATAATGTTAAAGTATATATTACTGTTAATATTTTAGCACATAATCCTGATTTTGAAGGATTAGTAGATTATTTAAAATCTTTAGAAGACGCTAATGTTGATGGAGTAATTGTTAGTGATTTAGGGATTGCTAGTTTAGTTAAAGAACATACCTCATTAGAATTACATGTATCTACTCAAGCAAATATCACTAATTATTATAGTGCTATGCAATGGGTAAAACTTGGTGCTAAAAGACTTGTTTTAGCAAGAGAATTAAACATTGATGAAATAAGAGAAATTAAAGAAAAAGTTGGTGAAGATATTGATATTGAATGTTTTTGTCATGGTGCAATGTGTATTTCCTATAGTGGAAGATGTTTATTAAGTAACTACTTTACAGGAAGAGATTCTAATAAAGGTGCATGTGTTCAAGCATGCCGTTGGAGTTATGCAATTTCTTCTAAAGAAGCAAGAGATGAAAATGGAGAATATTTCCCAATTGAAGAAGATGAAAGAGGTACTTATATTTTAAATAGTAAAGATATGTGTTTAATTGAACATATTAAAGAATTAAGTGAAGCTGGAATTAAATCTTTTAAAGTAGAAGGTAGAATGAAATCAACATATTATGTTGGAGCAGTTATTAATTGTTATAGAAGAGCAATAGATAATTACTTAAATAATAAAGAAAGTGAATTTAATTATATTGAAGAATTAAAAAAATGTAGTAATCGAACATTTACTACAGGATTTTATTTTGGAAGTGATCATAAAACATATATTGAATCTAGTAAACAAACTCAAACTCATGACTTTGTTGCAATGATTGTTGATAGTAATAAAGAAGATTATATTGTAGTAGAACTCCGTAATAAATTTAAAGTAGGAGATGAACTTGAAATTTTATCTAATAATGATTCTTTTAATAAAAAGTTTATTGTAACCGAAATTAAAGATGAAAAAGGAAATTTATTAGAAGAAGTTAAAAAAGTAAAACAAAAACTATATATTAAATGTCCATATAAATTATCTAAATATGATATTTTAAGAAAGAAAATAGAAGAATAATTATGAAACTTAAAGATAATAAAATTTATAGATGGATAATAATCCCTCTTTGTATTCTTCTATGTTTATTTGGAAAATATATTCCTACCGGTAACACATTATCTCAAAATGCAATGGGAGTATTAATGATTTTTTTAGGATCATTAATTTTATGGCTTACAATTGGAATAGATTGGCCTAGTCTTCTTTGTATTTTTTCTCTTGGATTACTAGATGATAAATCATTAGGATTTACTAATGTATTTAAAAATAGTTTTGGTAATTCAACATTCATGTTTTTAGTATTTACATTTATTTGTACATACGCTTTAAGTAAAACTGGATTAATTAAAAGGATTGCAATATTTTTTATAAGTTTAAAGATTGCTAAAAAGAGTGCTTACTCGTTTATTGTTTCTTTTTTATTTGGAGTATTAGTGTTAGGACTTTTTATTTCTCCTTCAGTTTTATTTGTGATTATTCTTCCAATATTAGAAAAAGTATTTGAACTTGCTCATATTGAAAGGACTGAAAAAATTGCAAAATGTTTAATGCTTGGTCTAGGATTTACTGTTTCTATTTCAAGTGGGATGACTCCAATTGCTCATGTTTTTCCATTACTTGCAATGAATGCTGCAGGACTTGAACTTTCTCCAATTTTATATATGGGAATGGCAATCCCATCAGGATTATTATTATTTATTTTAATGTTAATTATGTTTAGATTATTTATTAAAGTAGATAAAAATAGATTTAAAGATGTTGATATTAATAAATTAAAAGAAGATACTCAAAAAGTATCTAAAAAAGATATTATTACTTTAGTTACTTTTATTATTGTTATTCTTCTTTGGATTGTACCTTCATTATTTAAATCATCATTACCAGAATTTTATAATTTTATAAATAAGTATGGTACCGCAATGCCTCCTTTACTTGGAGTATTAATTCTTTCAATTGTTAGAGTAGATGATAAACCAATTATTAATATTGGAGATGCATTTAAAAATGGAGTACCTTGGGGATCACTTATGATGTGTGCTGCAACTTTAGTATTAGGAGTTGCTTTAACTAGTGATTCAATTGGAATTAAAACCATTATCCAATCATCTTTAGGAAATTCTTTAAAGAATGTTTCAATGACTTTATTAATATTTATTTTTATTACATGGAGTGCTTTACAAACTAATTTATCTAGCAACATGGTTACTGCAACTTTAGTTGCAAGTGTTGCTGCAAGTATTGTAGCTTTTACAAGTAATTCTTCAAATACCCTTGCTCCACTTGTAGCAGTAATCGGAATGATTGCATCATTTGCGTTTGCAACTCCTCCTTCAATGCCACATATTGCAATTGTTGCTTCAAGCGAGTATTGTAATACTAAAGATGTTTTAATATTTGGAGGAACTTTAATGATTCTTTCAATCATTGTAGGATGTCTTGTAGCATATCCACTTGGATATTTGCTCTTTAATTTATAGAGGTGAATTAATGAAAACTTTAAAAGAAGCAAGAAATGAAATCGATGAAATCGATAATAAAATTATCGAATTATATGAAACAAGAATGAAGATTGTTAAAGATGTTATTCATTATAAAATAGAAAATAATCTTCCAATTTTAGACGCTAATCGTGAATCATCAATGCTTGAAAAGAATTTAAATAAAATTCAAAATGAAGAATTCAAAAAATATTATGAATTTGTTTTAAAAGGGTATTTAAAAGCATCTAAAGAAATGCAACAAGATATGTTAAACAAAAATTCTAAGGATTAATTTCTTAGGATTTTTTTATTGTATAATAAGTGCAACATTTAGTTGCGTGATAAAATAAAGATAAGAAACTAAACTATTGATGTAAGGAGGAAAGTATGATTGATTCAGTTAAAGTTGGAAAGAAAATATATACTTTAAGAAAAGAAAATTCTCTTACTCAAGATGATTTAGCGCTTAAGCTTATGGTGACACGTCAAGTTATTTCAAAATGGGAACTTGGGAATTCTCTTCCAAGTATTGATTTAATAATTGAAATATCTAAATTATTTAACACACCTATTGAAGAAATATTATGTTTAAATGATGATTCAAAAGTTGAAGTTGATGAATCAAATATCTTTAAAGGACATAATCGAAAATATATCCTTGATAAGATAATTGATGGAAGTATTAAAGTTAATTTGATTGATACATTTTATCAATTTTCACCTCTTGAAAGAATTTTAGTTATTAACGCAATAAAAGAAGGTAAACTTAAAGTAAATATAAATGAATTTTCTACTAGATTAACTCAAGCAGAAAAAAGATTACTTTATGAAAAGAAAGAATAATAAAAACAACAAAGAATACTTAGAAAGTATTAAAGAAGAAAAATATGTAGATAAATATTTAAGTGATGAAAATTATTTAGAATTTATTGAAGTAAAGAA
>CAVKZU010000035.1:3684-8024 GCA_963660725.1 Lachnospiraceae bacterium
GAAAGTAAGGAGAAGATTATGATTTTAGTAAAGGTATTTGAAAATGGAAGAGAAATGTATCAAAAAATTGATTTAAAAGACGCAATAAAATTTGGTAAAAGTGCATTAGTTTTTACAAGTGAAGATGATGAAGATGCATATGATGATTATTTAGAAGAACTAGAAGAAAAAAAAGAAGATGAAATTGAGGAAGTTGAAGATAAAATCGACAATTTAGAAGATGAACTTGATAATCTTGAAGATGAAATTAAAGAAAATGAAGAAGAAGGTTTTTTTGATTCATTGAAAGATGAGTTTGTATCTAAAAAAGAAGTTTTAAAAGATAAGATCGAAGCTTTAAAGAAAGAAAAAGAAATTTTAAAGAATTCAAAAGAAAATGACATACATTTTGATTATGAACTTAATTTTGACTCAGATTCAAATGAAAGAAAAATCTATTATATGCTTCCTTTCCTTTCTAAAGATAAGGTTGAATATATTGCAAAAGAAAAATTAAAAGGGAATCCTAAATTTAAAAATATAAAACTAATTACTCTTTTACCATTTTTAAAAAGAGAAGTAAGAGATGAATTATTTATGGAAATTTTAAAGGATGAAACTTATAAAGATGAGCTTGTTGGATTTGCTCCATTTGTATCCAAAGAATCATTAGATTATTTATGTGATGAATATATAAAAGGGAATTTAGATTATATTGATATAAATAAATTTTATCCATTTATGTCTAGTGAATCTTTAAGAAAATTATTTGATTATTTCATTACAAAAGAATAATTATTAATAAATTTTATATTTTAGGAGGTATTTACCTCCTTTTTCTTTACTTATTAAGATAATTTAATACTAAAATATTTAAAAAAATAATATAATAAATTATATTCAAAAAGGAGAGATTTATGTCAGAAGATGTTATTAATTCGATCCCGAACAACCTGGGATTATATTTAGAAATCGGAGTGGGAATAATTATCATATTATTTCTATTATTCGGATTATTAAAGAATTGGAAATTTTCTTTAATTCAGATTGTATTATTTATAATCGCATTAGTTAGTGTTAAAGCAATATGTAATAATATTTATTTATCCAATCCAGAAATTAGAAGTAAAATTGATCAAATTGCTGCTAAAATTGCAACCGCTATAGCGAATGCTAATGATCAAATAGGAAGTATTAATTCTCAAACAGGAACTAATTTACCTACTATTGATGCAGCTATTGTTAATAGTTCAATTATGGGAATTGCTTATTCAATTGTTGCAGCAATTGCTTCAATTGCATATGCATTAATTGCATTAGTAATTTCATTCCTCTTAGCATTAGCAATTTATTTAGTTATTAGACACTTTATTAAAGACAATCCAAAATATCAAAGTTTCTGCAAAAAATTTTGGTATAAAGCTATTGGTATTGTTCCAAACTGTATCTTAGGATTAATGTTTGGCTCACTTGTTATAACTCCAATTTATATGACAAGAGATATTGCTTTTAAAACAATGGAATATCCTGGAGTATTAACTGAAAAAGTTACAACAACATTTGCAGATGAAATTGTTGAATACGATGCAATTAAAGTCACATTATATAGTTATTTAGAAACAGTTCAATATTATCAAGAAGAAATTCAAAATATTGAACCAGATATTAATGAAATTGATATAAAATTACAAGATGCTGATAAACAAGTTTCAACTTTATATGATGTATATAATGGTGAATACTTAAATAAAGCAAATACTATTAAAGCAAATTATAAAGTTAAATTAAATGCTACTGAAGCTGCACAATGTGAAGCATTCATTAATGCATATTTTGAAACAAAGAATGAATTTGATGTTGATTATCAATCATATTCAAATACTAAAAATGATTTTAGTACTACAATTAGAGAATACAATAGTGCTAAAGATACATTAGAAACTTATAACAAAAAATTAACTGAACTTACTACTTCAAAACTTGACATTTCAAAGTTAATAGAATTAGTAGATAATCTTACTACAATTGAACAAAAAATTAAGAATGTTTTACCAGATTTAAAAGTTCTTGGATTCTTAGTTATTGATTGTGGTATGACTAAAGTTAATGTTGATGGAACAGCATATACTTTAAATGGAAGTTATGATACATTATCAACTTACCTTAAAGGCTATATCGATAACTTAATTAGTGTTGCTAAAGAACAAGTTCCTCAAATGTTTAGACAAGTAGAAGAAGAACTTGAAAAGGCTGACGCTGAAATTACAAAGTATCAAGAAGAATTAGAAGAGAAATTAATTAACTTCGATGCAAATGAAATTAAAGAAACAATTAATGAAAAATTAAGCGTTCTTGACGAATATAGTGAAGGCGTAGATAAAAATAAAGAAGCAATTGATTATTGGTACAATAAAGTTAAATAAAAAGTTCTAATGATTGACAAAAAGGATCCTATGATTAGGATCCTTTTTCTTTGACTAATGGATGTATGTTATTTTCGAAATCTATCGTAACTTCATATGTATTTTCATATTTTGAATTGACATTAATATAGAGTTCTTTTAATCTTTTCTTTTTAAGCATTTTGAATCCAGATTCTTCATATAATGTATAACATTTTGTTACGAATTCTTTACTTGCTGGATGCATTAAATAATAATCTTTTCTTTCATTAAAATACTTTAATGGAATAGAAGTATTATACGTTTTTTTATTATAAGTTTTACTTGCACTTATTCCATCTATTATATACTCTATCAAATACTTAAATGGAATTTTTCTTAATAATAAAGTTCCTTTATAAATATCAATCCAATACTCTAAATGGTGTTTATTACGGTTTGTATGGGTTACTGCAATAGAAGAATACATATCATTATCCTTTCTTTCTTTAATGCATGGAGTAACATTACCAGAATAATATTTGATTGATGGAAGAAGTTCACTAAATCTAAATTTAGATAAATCATGTTTAATTCCTTGTAAAGGAATACCTACTTTAAAAGAATAGATTAACACTAAATTCTTATGATGAAAAACATTTCTATAATGTCCAAAGATGTTTTTGATCATAGGTTATTTATTAAACATGCTCTTACACATAGAGTCAATGGCAGAGTATATCATTTGTTTTTCTGTGTCTGTCAATTTTTGAATTCTTTTAAGTATTTTCATGTTTGTTAAATCAGTTAAATACTCATTAAATACATCCATGTTTCCTGTTTGAGTAGACTTAATATAATCAGTGTTATGATTGAGTAAATCATCTATTGTTACCTCATAAAGTTCTGCCATTTTTATAAGCATTTCAATAGAAGGAGAAGCTCTACCTGTTTCATAATCTGAGAGATTATATTGTTTGATTCCAAGTCTAGAACATACCTCTACTTGAGTAAGTCCAGACGCTCTTCTTAGGAGCTTTAAACGTTCATAAATCTTCATAATATAATGTTAATGTTTTTATGTAAAATTTACAAGTAATTTTAAATAATGTTAAAATTACTTTTTTTCGATGTTTAAGATTTTATTTTTATATTGAAGAAGATGACCTAATTTTAATCCCAAAAATTGGGAAAATTTTAGATCAAAATTTAGAGAAAACTTTTTGGATATTAAAAGAGAAGGAGAGCTTAACTTTTAAAAATTAAAATCTTAGTGAATTTTTTTTTAAAAATCGAAGAAGTACAAAAGAAAAATAAATTTTAAAATGACAAAATCGATAGAAGAAATTTTTCAGGAACCTCAAAAATCGGCAAAAATTGAAGGTAACATTTATATACTTTAAAAATGACAAAAAAATGATATTTTAAATGACAGGTTAGATTTTTTAATTGAAAAAAAACGGGAATTATAAAGAATCTAGTAACTTTGCAATAAAATGGTTTTAATTTGCTTTTTTTGTATTTTTCAAAACTTTTATTTAATTTTAGTAAATTATTAGTATAAGTAAAATTTACATATTTTAAATAATAGTAGTATTTTAGTACATCGGGCTTCTTTTTTCTCCCCGATCATTAATGAACAGGTTGGATTAAGTGAAGCCCAGATTTTAAAATAGACATCATTATAAAGAAACTGACACACTAATAGTTGACACCTACGAAAATTATAATTTTTGATTGACAATAATTTATAAAAATAAAATTTTTAAAAAAATCATAAACATCCATATTTTGAAATTTTGAATTGCTTTGATAAATTTGAATTTCGTATTTGTTTAATGAATCGTTTAAATAAAGAAATCAGATTTCATTTAAAATAAAATTTACCTGATTTTAAATTTTGGAATTTAAAATTGATAGCTCTAACATTTAAGGATGGAGGATAAAATTAAGGATTGTATTAGATTAAAATCTAAATTT
>CAVKZU010000036.1:0-23733 GCA_963660725.1 Lachnospiraceae bacterium
CTGTAATGGTGAAGGTAGCCTTTCGAGGCAAGAATAGCACGTCGCTGGGCTTTTTTTTATCCAAAAATATTAAGTTTATTATATATTAAAATTAAAAAGAGAATAATTTTATGATATAATATAGAAAGTTTTAAGGGAAAGAAAAATTATGACATTAGATCAAAAAGAAATTGCTGAATATATTGGTGAGATAGTTAGTGAAACTTATGGTGTTATAGGATTAGTAAAACCTACAAGTAGTTTTTCTAATTTCACTTTACTTAAAAAGAATCACTATTTTGAAGGTATTAAACTTTCAGAAAGTGGAGATAAATATTTTGTAGACGTACACGTTAGTGTTTTATATGGCTTAAAAGTTACTGAAATTGTTAATGAAATTTATAAAAGATTATCATATCTTTTAAAACAAAAATATGGTGATATTTTTAAAAAAATTAACGTTTTTATAGATAACATACAAGAACTTTAATTAGGAGTTTTAATTTTATGAAATCAATTGATGGTAAGATATTTAAAAATATGCTTATTAGTGGTGCAAACAATCTTTATAACAACTATCCTGAGGTTGATGCACTTAATGTTTTCCCTGTACCAGATGGTGATACAGGAATGAATATGAATTTAACTATGACAAGTGGTGCTAAAGAAATTAGCAATCGTAGTGATTCAAATATATACCAAATTACTAAAGCTTTTTCTAGAGCTTTACTTTTTGGTGCTAGAGGAAATAGTGGTGTTATTACTTCACAATTTTTTAGAGGAATTGCTGAAGGTATGCTTGATAAAACTGAAGTTGATATCTTTGGTTTAGCAGAAGCTTTTGAAAGTGGTAGAAAATTTGCTTATAAAGGAGTTATTAAACCAGTTGAAGGTACAATTTTAACTGTTATTCGTGAATCAAGTGATAAATTATCAAGTAAAGCAAAAGCTCATATGAGTATTGAAGAAGGCTTTAAAATTTTACTTGATGAAGCAAAAGCATCTTTAGAAAGAACACCAAATTTATTACCTGTTTTAAAAGAAGTTGGTGTTGTTGATAGTGGTGGTGCTGGTCTTGTTAAAATCTTAGAAGGTATGAATAATGCTCTTTTAGGAAATTTTGTTGAAAGAAATGAAGCAACTGTAAGTGAACCACAAGTTGAAGCTGCTCAAACTAAATTTGAAAGTGAAGATAATTTTGGTTATTGTACTGAATTTATCATGAAACTTGGTCCAGAAGATAGTAAAAAAACATTTAATAAAAATAGATTTACTAATGTTTTAAGTGCACATGGTAATTCTTTAGTAGTTGTTCAAGATGAAGATATTGTTAAAGTTCATGTTCATACATTAAAACCTGGTGATATTTTTAATTACGCTCAACAATTTGGTGAATTTATTAAATTAAAATGTGAAAATATGTCAGAACAACATCATGAAATTTTACTTAATGAAGGTAAAAATGAAAATGGTGAAAAAATGGCTGCTGCACAATTAAAGAGCGCTCCTTTAGCAGCTCCAAAAGAAAAGCAAGAAAAGAAAAAAGATTTTGCTTTAATTGCTACAAGTAGTGGTAAAGGAATTGATGAATTATTCCACCAAGTTGGTGTTGAATATATTGTTAGTGGTGGACAAACAATGAATCCATCAACAAACGATTTTTTAAGTGCAATTGAAAAAGCAAATGCAAAAGTTGTTTATATTTTCCCTAACAATGGAAATATTATTATGGCTGCAAATCAAGCTAGAGATGTTTTAGAAGGTAAAGTTGATGTTTATGTTATTCCTACTAAAACAATTATGCAAGGTGTTGTTAGTGCTATGAATTTTAACCCAGATTTATCAAAAGAAGATAATTTTGAAGTTATGAATGAAGCTGTTGGTACAGTTAAATCAGGTGCTGTTACATTTGCTATTAAAGATACTGAAATGAATGGCGTTAACATTAAAAAGGATGAATTTATGTCTATTGTTGAAACAAAAGATATTAAAGCATGTAATCCAGATAAGATTGAAGCATTATTCTCTTTACTTGAATATTTAATTGATGATGATAGTGCAGTTTGTACTATTTTAACAGGTGATGATGTTACTGAAGATGAAACAAATAGCATCAAAGATAGATTTACAAAAAAATATGGCTTAATCGATTTAGATATTAGAGAAGGAAATCAACCTGTTTATAGTTTTATTTTAGGAGTTGAATAAAAATGAATATTGTCGTTGATATGATGGGAAGCGATAATGGTAGCAAAGTTACTGTTGGCGCAATCAAAGAATATTTAAAAGATCATAACGATATAAATTTTATTTGTGTTGGAAATGAAGAAGAATTAAAAGAATTAGAAAATACTAAAAATGTTAAATTAGTTTATTCTAAAACTGTTTGCAAAATGGATGAAGATCCACTTGATGCAATGCGAAAAACAGATTCTTCTTTAGTTATGGCTACTAATGAATTAATGCAAAATGATTATGATGCATTAATTTCAGCTGGAGGAACTGCTTCAGTTTTAACTGTAGCTACTTTTAAAGTTAAAAGATTACCTAATGTTAAAAGACCTGGTCTTTTAACAAGTTTTCCTACTTATCTTAAAGACAAAAAAATGACTGTTTGCGATTTAGGTGCTAATACAGTTAATACTGCTGAAGAATTAGAACAGTTTGCAATTATGTCAAATATATTTTATAAACACGTTTATAAAGTTGAAAAACCTGCTATTTATCAACTTAATGTTGGTACTGAAGAAGAAAAAGGAAAAGAAGAAAATAAGAAAGCATATCAACTTTTAAAAAATAATCCAAATTTAAATTTTAAAGGCAATATGGAAGCAAGAGAAGCAATGAAGGGCGAAGTTGATTGCTTAATTACTGATGGTTTCTCTGGAAATATTTTCTTAAAAGCAACAGAAGGTTGTGCAAAAATCATGTCACAAATGTTAAAAGAAGGTTTTAAAACTAATTTATTTACTAAATTAGGATATTTATTATCTAAAAAAGGTGTTGATAGTTTAAAACAAAGAATGGATTATAAAAACGTTGGTGGTGCTATGTTAATTGGAGTTAATAAAGTTGTTGTTAAAGCTCATGGATCAAGTGATGTCAAAAGCTTTTTATCAGCGATTAACTTAACAAAAACATTAGTAGAATCAAATGTTATTGAAGAATTTAAGAAACAATTATAGAAATGAAGGATTTAAAAGATTTTTTTAATAAATATAATATCAAACCAAAAGATATTGAATTATATGATTTAGCATTCACTCATTCATCATTTAATAGTGATGCAAAAACTAGTCATCATGATTATGAAAGACTAGAATTTTTAGGTGATTCTGTTTTATCTTTCGTAGTTGCTACTCAACTTTTCTTACTTCATCCTGAAATGAGAGAAGGAGATTTAACAAAAGCTAAATCATACCTTGTTCAATCTAAATCTTTAGCAAATCATGCAAGAAAAGAAGGGTTTACTGAATTTATTAAATTTGGACATTCAATTAATGCTGAACAACTTTTTAATACTAATTCAATTTTAGAAGATGTTTTTGAAGCAGTAATTGGTGCAATTTATTTAGATCAAGGGATTGATTTTGTTTCTAAATTAATTATTTCTATTTTTATTGACGAAATAAAGAATTTTACTTTAGAAGAAATGCAAGATTATAAGTCATTACTTCAAGAAGCGATGCAAGCTGAATATAGACAATCAGTAAAATATAAAGTTATAGATGAAAAAGGTCCTCCACATAATAAAACTTTCTATGTAGAAGTTTCTTTTAATGGATTAGTTTTAGGAACTGGTGAAGGAAGTAGTAAAAAAGAAGCAGAGCAAAATGCTGCTCATTGTGCATTAAATAAAAAGGCAACATTATAGTTATGGGTTTATTTAAATTTTTAAAAGAAAAATTTTCAAAAAATGATGATAAAATACAAATTTATGATTCTGGATTAAAAGAAAGTAGAGATGCTTTTACCAAAAGATTAAATTCTTTATCAAAAAAATACAAAAAGATTAATCAAGAATACTTCGATGAAGTCGAAGAAATTTTAATATCTTCTGATTGTGGTGTAAATTTTACTTTTAAGTGTTTAGAAGAACTTGGAGATATCATTAAAAAAGAAAAAATTGATGATATTGATGCAGTTAATGAGAAATTATTTGAAATTATTTTTAATTTTTATAATAAAGATTTACCAGAAAATAATGAATTATTATTTAAAAATAAACCTGAAGTAGTATTAATTTGCGGAGTTAATGGAGTTGGAAAAACAACTTCAATTGCAAAATTAGCCCATTATTATATTGAAAAAGGCAAAAAAGTTTTACTTGTTGCAGGTGATACTTTTAGAGCAGGTGCTAAAGAACAATTAAGTTATTGGGCTGAAAAAATTGGTGCTGATATTGTAGTTGGAAAAGAAAATGAAGATCCTGCAAGTGTTTGTTATAATGCTTTAATAAATGATAAAGTTAAAGAATATGATTTAATTTTAATTGATACCGCTGGAAGACTTCAAAATAAGAAGAATTTAATGAACGAACTTGAAAAAATTAAACGTATTATTTTAAAAGCTGATTTAGTTTTAGAAGAAACTTTTTTAGTTATTGATGCTACAACTGGTCAAAACGGAGTTATTCAAGCTCGTGAATTTAAAGAAATTCTTCCTTTAAGTGGAATTATTATCACTAAAATGGATGGAACTAGCAAAGGTGGAGTTATATTATCAATTAAAAATGAGTTAAATATCCCTGTTAGATTTATTGGTCTTGGTGAAAAAATGGATGATTTTTTACCATTTGATTTAGAAAAATTTATTTATGGACTTATTCAAAATGAAGAATGAACTTGATGAATTTAATTTAATGAATGAACTATATGATTTATATGGTTCATTATTAACAGAAAAACAAAAATCAGTATTTGAAAATTATTATTTTTTTAATCTTTCTTTACAAGAAATTGCTGATAACTTAAGTATTTCTAAAGCGGGAGTTCTTGATAATTTAGAACACGCTAAAAAAAATTTATTAAATTATGAAAACAGCTTAAAATTTAATGAAAAAATACTCGAAATTGAAAAAAAAGATATTGATTCTTCAATAAAAGAAGAAATAATTGATATATTAAGGAGATAGTTATGTTTGATACATTAGGTGAAAAATTTTCAAAAATTATAAAAAAAATTAAAGGTGAACATAAATTAACTGAATCAAACATCGATTCTATTTTAAAAGATATTAGAATTGCTCTTTTAGAAGCTGATGTTAATTATAAAGTTGTTAAGGAGTTTTTAGCAAAAATTAAAGAAAAATGTTTAGGGGAAGAAGTTATCAATGAACTTAACCCTTCTGAAATGGTTGTTAAAATTGTTAAAGATGAATTAATTGAACTTTTAGGAAGCGACAAAACAGAAATCACTTATCAAAAAAATGGTCCAACAACAATTATGCTTGTTGGTTTACAAGGTAGTGGTAAAACTACAACTGCAAGTAAACTTGCATATTTAATGAAAAATAAATTAAATAAAAAAGTTTTACTTGTTGCATGTGATGTTTATAGATTAGCAGCTATTGATCAATTAAAAGAATTAGGAAAATCTATTGATGTTGAAGTTTATTCTTTAGGAACTGATGCAAATCCTGTTGATATTGCTAAAGAAGCTTATGAAAAAGCACGAAAAGAAAATTTTGATTGTGTAATTATTGATACTGCTGGACGTTTATCAATTGATGAAGCTTTAATGGAAGAACTTAAAAATATTAAAGCAAATGTTGAAATTAATGAAACTTTACTTGTTGTTGACGCAATGAGTGGTCAAGAAGCTTGTAATGTTGCTAATGCATTTAATGAAAAAGTACCATTAACTGGTTTTATTATGACTAAGTTTGATGGTGATACAAGAGGCGGTGCCGCTTTAAGTATTCGTTCATTGACTAATGTTCCTATTAAATTTATTGGTGTTGGTGAAAAGGTTAGTGATTTAGATATTTTCTACCCTGATAGAATGGCTGATAGAATCTTAGGAATGGGTGATATTTTAACTTTTGTTGATAAAGTTACTGAAAATATCGATGAAAAAGAAGCTAAAAAAGCAGCCAACAAAATGCTTGAAGGCCGCTTTACTTTAGATGATATGCTTGATCAAATGAAACAAATTAAGAAACTTGGATCAATGCAAGGTCTTTTAAAATTAATTCCTGGAATGCCAAAAATTACTGATGAACAACAAGAATTAATGGAAAAAGAAATGAAAAATTTTGAAGTTATTTGTCAATCAATGACTCCTGAAGAAAGAGAAAATCCAGCAATTTTAAAAAATTCTAGAAAAGTTAGAATTGCAAAAGGCTGTGGTAAAACAAATGCTGATATTAATAAATTACTTAAAAAATATGAGCAAATGAATTTGATGGCAAAACAACTTAAGAATAATAAAGGAAAATTTGGAGGATTTAATGGAAACTTCCCTGGAGGAAATTTCCCTAAATTCTAATCATCCTTTTTATCTTTTTTATTTTTATCAATAAACTTGTGACCTTTTAAAATGGCATCAATTTCCCATTTTCCAAGTTGATCAGTTTCAAGTTCACTAAGAAGTTCAATTTCTTCTGGAGTGAAATTATAATTTTTTAATAAATCCTTACGGTAATACATTGTATATTGTAAGGATTTTTTCTTATTATATTTTTTAATAGCTTCGTGATTACCAGAATATAAAATATCAGGTATTTTTTTGCCTTCAAAATCATATGGTTCTGTATATTGAGGATATTCTAATAAATTATTATTAAAAGATTCTTCTTTTATTGAATCACCATTAATAACTCCAGGGATTAATCGAGTAATTGCATCAATTAATACAAAACAAGCGGTTTCACCACCTGTTAAAATATAATCTCCAATTGATATTTCTTCATCAAAATAATCATAAACTCTTTCATCAATTCCTTCATAATGACCACATAAAATGATAATTTCTTCATATTTTGAAACTATTTCTTGAGCTTTCTTTTGATTGAATGTTTTTCCTCTTGGAGAAGTAATGAGTTTTAAGGTATTTTCGTTACTATTTGCTTTTAAAGCGTCAACAATAGGCTGACATTTCATAATTAATCCAGCACCTCCACCAACTGGAGGAGTATCTGTTCTATGATATTTATCTTTGGTGTAATCTCTAATATTAATAATTTCAATTTCTACAAGTTTTTTTTCAATCGCTCTTTTCATAATTGAATTATTTAAAAAAGAATCAAAAATATCAGTAAAAGTAGTTAAAATTTTAATTTTCATCAAATAATCCCTCGATTGTATGAATAATTACCTTTTTATTTTCTAAAGAAACATCTTTAACAAAGAAATCATTAAAAGGTACATTAACAGTCTTTTTATTTTCTTTTTCAATACTAAAATTAATAATACCAGTGTAATCTAAAACTTTAACTATTTTTCCTAAATAGTTATTTGATTCATCAAAACATTCTAAAGAAACTAAATCAGTATAAAAAAATTCATCTTTTCTTAAATCTTTAGAATCTTTTATAACTAATAAATCTTTCTTTAATAATTTTTCTACATCTTCTCTAGTATTAATTTCTTTTAATTTTAAAATATCGATATTTTTTTCTTTTTCTCGATAATATTCTATATGGACTTCGCTTTTTAATTCATCATCTATAATAAGTACACTATTTTTCTTATATCTTAAAATTTTATTAGTAGAAGTAGTGTATACTTTCATCTCTCCTTTAAGTCCAACAGGAGCTAATATATTTGCAACTTTTAAATATTCCATAAACATTATTATACAAAAAAAGGAGTTAAATTACTCCTTATTTTCATTAAAAGATTCAAATTTTACATGAACCCTTTTATTTTCTAATTTACCTGCAACTGCAACGATTTCTCTAATTGCATTAGCAACGCAACCTTTTTTTCCAATCATCTTTGCAATATCTTCATTTTCAGAACAAATTAATAAAGTAACATTCTTTGAATTTTCTTCAGTTAATTCTCTAATTAAGATTGCATCAGGATTAGAAACAAACGCATCACAGATAGTATGGATGAGCGCGCTATAATCCATTACTATTCTCCTTTTTTAGCTTTTGGGGATGCTGTTTTAGCAATTTTTCCTTCTTTTTTAACTTCAGGTCTTGCTTCTTTAGCTTTCTTAATTAAACCTTTTGATTCTAAAATAGCTTTAACTGTACCACTATATTGAGCACCATTGTTTAAGCATTTGATTGTTTCTTCTTCGTTTAATTCAGCACTTGCAATACCTTTAGCTGGATTATATTGTCCTAACCAAGAAATATATCTTCCATCTCTAGCATATTTGTGATCTGCACAAACGATTCTATAAATAGGTTCTTTATGTCTACCGACTCTTGCTAATCTAATTTTAATCATAATAATTCTCCTTTAAACCTTGATAATTATATCAAAATAATTTTAAGTGTCAAGTATTTTTACTTAACAGTTTATAAATTGTTTGCTATATTAATATGTAAGAAAAAAGTCCTGCGACTTTTGCAAATCTTCGCAAATCTCGCAAATCTTTTAAAAAGTATTTGCTTTACTTGATTGTTTTTAGTAAAATATTTAAGCATATTTTTGTGCTATAGGTGTTCCGCTTTGAAATATTCATATGAACATCAAGAAAATGAAATGAAGGAGTAGAAAAATGAATAAAAATTTAGTCAAAGAAGTTACTGCTGCTCAATTAAAGAAAGACTTACCAGAATTTAATAGTGGTGACACTGTTAAAGTTTCAGTTAAAATTACTGAAAATGGAAAGTCAAGAATCCAAGTCTTCGAAGGTGTTGTTATGTGTAGAAGAGGTGGAGGAATCGGAGAAACTTTTACTGTTAGAAAAATTTCTAGTGGTATTGGTGTCGAAAGAATTTTCCCATTACATGCACCAAACGTCGCAAAAATCGAAGTCGTTAAGAAAGGTAAAGTTAGAAGAAATAAAATTAACTACCTTAGAACAAGAAGTGGTAAATCAGCAAGAATTAAACAAGTTCTCTAGTTTATTCTTGGAGAAGAGCATTCATAATTGGATGCTCTTTTTGTTATCTAAATATGATAAAATATAAAAGATATTACTAATATAGTATTATTTTTTGATAGATCGAAAAACTCAAATCAGAAATGAAAAATATGTTATAAGATAGAATATTAAATAACAATATATAGAAATTTATTAATAAGGAAGTGACAAATAATGGACATGAATCAAAAAAGAAAAATGAGAACTGAAATGAAAAATAACAATCAAGAAGAAAAGTTAAATAAAATTGCAATAAACTGGTTTCCAGGACACATGAAAAAAGCTAGCAACTTAATAGAAGAAAAAGCAAAATACATAGATTTTTTTATTTATATTTTAGACGCTAGAACGATTAATTCATCAATGAATAAATATTTATTAAATAAAATAAAAGATAAAAAGAAGATGTTTTTAATTTCAAAAGCTGATTTAGCATCACCTAAAGAAAATGAATTATGGCAAAAAAAGTTAGAATCAAGCGATGATATAACTCTTTTAGTAGATTTAAAAAATCAAAAATCAATAGATTTAATTTTAGAAAAGATTGATTTAATGATTGAGTCTAAAAGGGAAAAAATGGCAAAAAAAGGTATTAAAAATTTTGCAATTAAAGCAATGGTTATTGGAATTCCTAATGTTGGAAAATCTACCTTTATTAATTTATTAAGTAGAAGAAGTCTTGCAAAAGCAGAAAACAGACCAGGACTTACTCGTAATATTACTTGGATCAAAGTAAGTAAAAATTTTGAACTTTTAGATACTCCAGGGATCTTACTTCCTAAATTTGAAAAAGAAGAAGACGCAATTAATCTTGCATTAATCGGTACTATTAAAGAAGATATTTTGCCAATTGATGATTTATTTAATCAACTTATGAAAATTATTAGAAATGATTATATTGATTTATTTAAAGAAAAATATGATATAGATTTAAAAAACATGAGTGATTTAAATATGCTTGAAGAATTATCTAAAAAAAGAGGATATATTCTTAAAAATAATGAATTAGATATTACACGTTGTAAAAAAGTTATTTTAAATGATTTTAAGAATGGAAAATTAGGTAGAATTACTTTAGAAAAGGCAAATTAAAATATGTTAGATTTAGAAAAAGATTATTATAAAGAAGGATTTAAAACAATTGCAGGTTGTGATGAGGCTGGAAGAGGATGTTTATGTGGACCAGTCATTGCAAGTGCGGTAGTTTTTCCTTCAAATTACCAAAATGAATTAATCAATGATAGTAAGAAATTAACTCATAAAGAAAGAGAAAAACTTTATAATATTATTGTAAAAGACGCTTTGGCAATTGGAATATGTGCTATTGAAGCTCAAGAAATCGATGAAATTAATATTTATGAAGCTAGTAAAAAAGCAATGCTTGAATCATTAAAGCAAATAGATAATATCGAAATTGATTGTGTTTTAACTGACGCAATGCCTTTAACATATAAAAATATTAAAGCTATTCCTATTATTAAAGGAGACGCTAAAGCTTTATCAATTGCAGCAGCAAGTATTATTGCAAAAGTTACTCGTGATAGATTATTAGATGAATATTCTTATATTTATTCTGAATTTGAATTTAATAAACATAAAGGTTATTGTACTAAAAAACATCAAGAAATTATGTCAAAATATGGAATAATTAAAGGTTTTTATAGAGAAAGCTATACCCCTGTTAAAAATATTTTATATCCTCCAATTACATTATTTTAAAAAAATTGGATAAAATTTATTTTTTCTTCCTTCTTGATTAGTAGGAGGAAAAAGAATGAAAGTTACAAACTTATTACTTGGTATTGCGTATTATTTTGATGGAGATTGGGATAAGATATATGAGGCAGTTCATACAAATAACAATCCATTACCAAGAAGTAATATAAATGATGAAATTATAGAAAATTTAAAAGCATTTACTATTTTAGAAGAAGATAAATATCCATGTAGATTGAAAAATGTAGATAAACCACCATTTGCTATTTTTTATAAAGGAGATATCTCTTTACTTAAAAGAGATCATATTTTAGCAGTTGTTGGAAGTAGAGAAAATAGTGAATATGGGAAGGAATGTTGTAATAATTTATTAAAAAAATTAAAAGAAGATACCGTTATTGTTTCAGGTCTTGCTAAAGGAATTGATACCTACGCTCATACTGCTGCTTTAAAAAATGGATATAAAACAATTGCGGTTTTAGGAAGTGGAATTGATAATATTTATCCTCAAAATAATCGAGATTTAGTAGATAAAATCGTTGAAAATGGTGGACTTGTTATAAGTGAATATCCAGGATTAGTAGAACCTGAGAAAGAAAATTTTCTAGCAAGAAATAGAATTATTGCGGGACTTTGTACTGGACTTTTACTTGTTGAAAGTTATGGAAGAAGTGGAGCATTTAATACATGTCTAAACGCTTTAAATTATGGAAAAGGAATCGGATGTGTTCCAAGTCATATTGGAAAAAATAGTAATTGTAATAAATTAATTAAAGAGGGTGCATTACTCGTTGAAACTTCAAGCGATGTTGATAGTTTATTTTAAAAATATTTATAAATATTTATATTTATAATGAAATGCACTAATTATTTTTACTTTACAAAGTTTAAATTTATCATTATATTTTAAAACGAATAAAAGGTAAAAAGTGAAATGAAATTAGTTATTGTTGAATCTCCTGCAAAAAGTAAGACAATTGGTCATTACTTAGGAGAAGATTATATAGTAGAAGCAAGTGTTGGACATATTAGAGATCTTGCAACAAGTGGTAAAGGTGGATTTGGAGTTAATATTGAAGATGATTTTAAACCTACCTATGTAACAAATAAAGATAAAATAAAAGTTGTTAATAGTTTAAAAAAGAAAGCTAAAAAGGCAGATGAAGTAATTCTTGCAACCGATCCTGATAGAGAAGGAGAAGCAATTGCGTATCATCTTGCAACAGTTTTAGACTTACCAATTGAATCTACAAAAAGATTAGAATTCCATGAAATCACAAAAGGAACAATTTTAAATGCGCTTGATAATCCACGTACTATTGATATGAATTTAGTACATTCTCAAGAAACAAGAAGAATTATTGATAGAATCTTAGGCTTTATGTTATCTAAACTTTTAAAAACTAAAATTAGAGCAGAAAGTGCTGGAAGAGTTCAAAGTGTTGCGTTAAGAATGATTTGTGATCATGAAGATGAAATCTTAAACTTTATTCCTGAAAAATATTATGAATTATTATCTAAAATTTTAGTAAATAATAAAGAATATGATTTAGAATTATATAAAATTAATGATAAAAAAGTAGAAAGAATTAATGATATTGATGTTGCTAATCTTGCATTAAAATCACTTGAAAATGGTAAGTTGGTAAAAGTTAATAATATTGAATCAAAAGAAAAGAATTTATCTAGTAAAGAACCTTTTAGAACATCTACTTTACAACAAGCAGCATTTTCATATCTTGGATTTTCAACAAAAGAAACAACTTATTTAGCACAAGAATTATATGAAGGATGTGAAACTGATGAAGGATTAGTAGGTTTAATCACTTATATTAGAACTGATTCTACTCGTATTGCACCTCAATTTGTTAATGAAGCAAAACCTTATATTGAATCTACTTATGGTAAAGAATTCTATAAAGGAGTTCATAAATCAAAAATGGTAGAAGGTCAACAAGATGCTCATGAATGTATTAGACCTACATCAGTTTTAAGAACTCCAGAAAAAATGAAAAAATATCTTTCTTTAAAAGCATATAAACTTTATAAATTAATTTATGAAAGAGCATTATCATCTTTAATGAGCGATAAAAAAGTTTTAAATACTACTGTTACTTTTATTCCAAATGAAAAGTCTAAAGATATTTCATTAGAATTTAAATTAAGTGGATCTAAAACTTTATTCCCAGGTTACGATATTTTTAAAATGGATGAAAAAGATAAAGAATTACCTGAATTTAAATTAAATGATCTTTATGATTTAAAAGAAGTTAAAGTAGAAGAAAACGAAACTAAAGCACCTGCTAGATATAGTGAAGGTAAAATGGTTAAGTTAATGGAAGATGAAGGAATCGGAAGACCATCTACTTATTCATCTACTATTCAAACTCTTAAAGACAGAAAATACATCACTTCTACAAAAGGTGTTATTGCACCTACTGAAAAAGGAATGCTTGCAAGTAAAGTATTAGTAAAATATTTCCCTGAAATTATTAATGTTTCTTATACTGCAAATATGGAAAAGAATTTAGATTTAATTCAAAATGGTAGTGAATCTGAACTTCATATTTTAAAAGAATTTTATTATCCATTTTTAGAAATGTATGATGAAGTTAAAGAAAAAATGTATAAAGAACCACTTAAAAAAACTGGTGAAAAATGTCCTGAATGTGGTAAAGATTTAGTCGAAAGGTTTGGACGATATGGCAAATTCATTTGTTGTGAAGACTATCCAAATTGTAAATACGTTAAAAAAGAAGAAAAAGAAACTCCAAAATTATTAGATAGGACTTGCCCTGAGTGTGGCTCTCCTTTAGTAGTTAGAAAAAATAAAAGAGGAGAAGAATTTGTTGGATGTTCTAATTTCCCAAAATGTCGATATATTGAAGGAAGTGCATCAAAAAAAGAAGAAATTCAAGTACCAGATGATAAAGTTTGTCCAAATTGTGGTGCAAAACTTGTAGTTAAATATAGTAGAGGAAGACCATTTTTAGCATGTCCAAATTATCCAAAATGTAAACACGCTGAAAAACTTGAAAAGTAATTATGGAAAAGATTGTTAATGTTATTGGAGCAGGACTTGCAGGAAGTGAAGCTAGTTTATTTTTAGCAAATCATGGAATAAAAGTTAATTTATATGAAAGAAGACCAAAAGTTGAAGATGGAGCTCACCACACTTCAAATTTTGGAGAACTTGTATGTTCTAATTCTTTAAAAAGTAAAAAGTTAGATAATGCATGTGGACTTTTAAAAGAAGAAATCAAAATTTTAGGTTCAATCATTATGGAAGCAAGTGAAGTTAGCCAAGTTCCAAGTGGAGATTCTTTAAGTGTTGATAGAAATAAATTTAGTGAATATATTACTAATAAAATAAAAGAAAATCCAAATATTAATATTATTTATGAAGAAATTAATGAACCACTAGAAGGAATTACTTTAATTTGTACAGGTCCTTTAACAAGTGAATCTTTGCTTAAAAATTTATCAAAATTAACCGATGAAGATGTTTATGGATTTTATGATGCAAGTGCACCAATAATTTACAAAGATTCAATTGATTTTTCCAAAGTTTTTATTAAAGGAAGATATGATCAAGAAGATGGAAATTATATTAATTTAGGTATGGAAAAAGATGAATATCTTAAATTTTATAATGAATTAATCAATGCTAAAAAAGCATTACTTCATGATTTTGATAAAAAAGATTTTTTTGAAGGGTGTATGCCTATTGAAGTTTTAGCATCAAGAGGAATAGATACTATGAGATTTGGTCCTTTAAAACCTGTGGGACTTGAAAATAATGGTAAAAGTTATTATGCAGTTGCTCAACTTCGTCAAGATGATTTGATTGGTGATTTTTACAATTTAGTAGGATTTCAAACTAATTTAACTTATCCTGAACAAAAAAGAGTATTTTCTATGCTTCCAGGTCTTGAAAATGCAAGATTTGCTCGTTATGGATTAATGCATAGAAATTCATATTTATACGCTCCTAAGATTTTAAATGAAGATTTATCTTTAAAAACTAATAAAAATGTTTATATTGGAGGACAACTTTCAGGGGTTGAAGGATATGTAGAAAGTGCCGCTAGTGGATTACTTGCAGCAATTTATATTTATTTAAGACTTCAAAATAAAGAATTTAAAGCATTATCTTATAAAACTTGCCTTGGTAGTTTAATTCGTTATATTACTCATACTGGAAGTAGTAATTTTGCTCCAATGAATGCTAATTATGGTATAATTTATAAAGCTAATAAAGAAGATAAAATGGTAGTAGCAAATAGATCTTTAGAAGCAATAAGGGAGTTTAAAAAATATATAGATGAATAATAAAGAAGAATTTTTATTATATTTAAAGCATAATTTAAATTATTCAGATAACACTATTAAATCTTACGCACAAGATATTGATTTATTTTTTGATTTTCTTAAAGAAAATAAAATTGATTATTTAAATATTACATTAGATAATGTTAGGGATTTTATTGCATCAAGACTTGATCATACAACTTATAGAGGAAATAACGAATCATATCGAAGTGTTAAAAGAAGATTATCATCTTTAAAGAAATTTTATAATTATTTATATAATAAAAATTTAGTATCATCTAATCCATTTTTATTAATTAAAACTCCCAGGAATCACAATAAATTACCGGAAGTTTTATATCAAAAACAGGTCGAAGATTTATTAAACGCTAATAAATCAAGAACTGATTATTTACGTGATCGAGATCAAGCGTTACTTGAACTTATGTATTCTAGTGGACTTAGATGTTCAGAAATTACTAATTTGAAATTTTCTAATATTGATATTGAAAACCGTATTATGAGAATAATTGGTAAAGGTAATAAAGAAAGACTTGTACCATTTAGTAAAGACGCTAAATATTATTTATCAAATTATATTGAACATTTACGTAAAGAATTAGTAACAAAATCTTTAAAAGAAGAAGATAAAGATTATATATTTTTAAATTCTAGAGGTAATAAATTAACTCCTAGAGGTTTAGAATATATCGTTAAAGAAATTCAAACTAAAAATGGATTAGATTTAGGATTTGATTTTCACCCTCATGTTTTAAGACATTCATTTGCAACAAGACTTTTAGAAAATGGAGCGGATTTAAGAGTTATTCAAGAATTACTTGGACATTCTTCAATTAATACTACTCAAATCTACACTCATGTTAGTAAAGAAAATGTTAAAAAAGCATATGATAAATATTTTCCAGAAGAAATTAAAAAATAGTTCATTAAATTCGGACTATTTTTTAATATTTATTCTTGAAAGACAATATTTAAAAGTTATATAATATTTTTACTTTTGTGCAAATAATATTTTTGTATGCATAAAAGAATACACACACTATGGATTCACTCGCCTAGTCTAGAAGTTAATTTATTACTTTTAGGGTTGGTGTTCGAAATAGTGGAGGCTTAACAAATAGGAGGAGACAATAATGTCCGAAAACAAAAAGAGCGTTACTCTTGACGAAGTAGCTACTGAAGTTGCAGCTGCTGAACAAGAAGCAAAAGAAGAAGCTGTAAAAGCTGAAGAATCAAAAGAAATGGAAACTGCAGTTTTTGATCCAAATGCACCAATCATCACAGTTAAAAAATTAATTGAAGCTGGTGTTCATTATGGTCATCAAACAAGAAAATGGAATCCAAAAATGAAAAAACACATCTTCTGTGCTAGAAATGGAATCTATTTACTTGATTTAACAAAAACAAAATCAGCAGTTGAAAATGCTTATGCAAAATTAAAAGAAATCGTTGCTGAAGGTGGAAAAGTTTTACTCGTTGGTACTAAAGATAGTGCTAAAGATTTAATTAAATTAGAAGCTGAAAGAAGTGGTTCATTCTACGTCAATTCAAGATGGTTAGGTGGAACATTAACTAATTTCAAAACAATCTCAACACGTATTAAGAGATTAAAAGAATTAGAAGATGCTGAAGCAAATGGCGAATGGGAAAAATTACCAAAGAAAGAAGCAATTCTCTTAGGTAAAGAAAAAGAAAAATTAGCTAAAAACTTAGAAGGTATCAAAGAAATGAGAAAGGTTCCAAACGCAATTATCGTTTGTGATCCAACTGATGAAAAGATTGCTGTCTTAGAAGCTAAAAAATTAAACATTCCAGTTTTTGGTCTTTGTGATACAAACTGTGATCCAGACAACATCAACTATGTAATTCCAGCTAATAATGATGCTGAAAAATCATTAAAATTATTAATTGGTACATTATGTGATGCTATCGTTGAATCAAAAGGTGGTTTACCAGAAGTTGCTTATAGCAAAGATGAAGGTGCTGAAGCTACAATGAACGATGCTTTAAAACAAGCTGATAGAGAAAATGCTATTAGACTCGCTGCAAGAAGAGAAATGCAAAGAGAAAGAATGGAAAAAGAAAAAGCAAGATTCCAAGCTCGTTTACAACAAAAACAAGAAGTTAAAAAAGAAGAAAAACCAGTAGAAGAAAAAACTACTGAATCAAAAGGAGAATAATTACATATGGCAAACATCGCATTAATTAAAGTATTACGTGAAAGAACCGGTGCAGGTATGATGGATTGTAAAAATGCATTAGTCGCTTGCAACGATGACGTCGATAAGGCTTGCGATTGGTTAAGAGAAAAAGGTATCGCAAAACAAGCTAAAAAAGCTGATAGAATTGCTGCTGAAGGTTTAGTCTTAACTAAAGTTTGTGAAAAATGTAAAAAAATTGCTATTAGTGAAGTTAACTGTGAAACTGATTTCGTTGCAAACAGTGATGCTTTCAAAGAATTAGTTAATAATGTTAACGAAACTGCTTTAGAAAATAGCGAATTATCTTTTGAAGAATTAAAAGAAAAAGTTGCTCCTTTATTTACTGATGCTGCTGTTAAATTAGGTGAAAAATTAAGCTTAAGAAGAACAGAAGTTTTAAGTGTTAAAGAAGGTGAAGGATATTGCACATATGTCCATGGACAAGGTAAAATTGCTGTTGTTGTTTTATTAGCTCACGCTAATGATGAACTCGCAAAAGGTATTGCATTATCTATTTGTAGTGGTAATCCAAAATATATTTCAATTTCTGATGTTCCAGCTGAAGTTGTTGCAAAAGAAAGAGAAGTTCAAGTTGCTGCTAGTAAAGAAGATCCAAAATTACAAGGAAAACCAGAAGCTGCTTTAGCTAAAATTATCGAAGGTAAATTACATAAAGTCTTTAGTGAAGTTTCACTTGAAGATAAAGAATATATCCTCGATCCAAGTAAAACAGTTGCTCAAGCTTTAAAAGAAGATGGCAACAAAGTTTTAAAATTTATCCGTTTCCAAGTTGGTGAAGGATTAGAAAAAAGAGTTGATAACTTTGCTGAAGAAGTTATGGCTCAAGCTAAATAATAAATTTTTAACTTTTAAAAGCCTCAATTTTTAAAATTTGATTGGGGCTTTTTGTTAACTTTGAGGTAATAAAAATGAAAGAATATAAAAGAGCAATTATTAAATTAAGTGGAGAAGCTTTAGGAGATCAAGTTAATCATAAGATTTTTGATTCAATTAAATTAAATGCTGTAATTGATCAAATTGAAATTTTAGTAAAAGAGGGAAAAGAAATTGGTCTTGTTTGTGGAGCTGGAAATATCTTTAGAGGAAGAATTGCTGAAGAAAATGGATTCTCTTATGAAGATGGTGATTATATGGGAATGGTAGGAACAATTATTAATTGTAAAGCTATCTCTGCATTACTTACTAAAAGAAATATCAAAAATATTATATTAAGTGCTTTAAATACTGAGAAAGTTACTTTAAAATATAGTAAGGAATTAGCTAATAAATATTTAAGTGAAGGTTATGTAACTTTATTTGCTGGAGGTATTGGACTTCCTACCTATACTACCGATACATGTTCAGCAAGTCGTGCTTTAGATATTGACGCTGACTTAATCCTCGCTGCTAAAAACGGGGTTGATGGAGTTTATGATAAAGATCCAAATAAATATAGTGATGCTAAATTCTTAAAAACTCTTTCATATACTGAAGTTTTAGAAAGAAAACTTAAAGTTATGGACGAAAGTGCTATTAAATTATTAGAAAATAGTGATATTGTTCTAAGAGTTTTTTCTATGGATGATTATTCAAATTTTGAAAAAATCTTTAATGGAGATGAAAATATTGGCACTACTATTAAAAAGGAGTAAATATGGACGCTATTTTAACAGAATGTAAAGAAAAAATGGATAAATCCGTTAGTTCATTTAACGATAATTTATCAACTTTAAGAACAGGTAGAGCAAGTGCTTCAGTACTTGAAAATTTAAAATGTGAATATTATGGCGATATGATGAATATTACAGATATCGCTTCAATTAAAGTTCCTGAACCAAGACAACTTTTAGTTATTCCATTCGATCAAAATGATATTAAATCTATTGTTGCTGCAATTAATACATCATCACTTGGAATTAATCCAATTATTGATGGAAAACAAATCAGATTAAATTTCCCAGCATTAACAGAAGATAGAAGAAAGGAATTAGTTAAAAAAGCTAAGGTTTTCAGTGAAGAAAGTAAAGTATCAGTTCGTAATGTCAGAAGAGATATTATGGAAAAAGTTAAAAAAGATGATAGTTTTACTGAAGATACAAGAAAGAAAGAAGAAGCAGAAATTCAAAAATTAACTGATGAATCTATTAAAAAGATTGATGATATTTTAAAAGTAAAAACAGCTGAAATCATGACAGTTTAATTAAAATGGAAAACGAAGATAAAAATGAAATAAAACATGGCGAAACTAAACACCATGTTAATCAATTAAGCGAAGGCCAAAAGAAAAACATTACTTCAAGAGCGATAATGGCTGCAATAATGGTTATTGTTACAATTCCATGTTTAGTTCTTGGAGGATGGTATTGGTTTGCTTTCATTTCGGTTATTTTATTAATTTTAACTCATGAGCTTTTAAAAGCTCCTCAAAAACAAAATAGAAAGTTTAAATGGGTTATTTACATATTTAGTTATGTTATGATGATAACTTTAACTTTCTGGATGTTTTTTAAAACTAATTTGATGGATTTTTATAATTTCTATCACGCATATGGTACTTTAAATGGATTCAATTTTGTACTTGAGCAATCATTTCCTCAACCAAGTTTATCCATTTGTTGCTTTGCAGTTAATATTGCATTTTTCTTCCTTATAGTTTTATTTGACAAAGAATTTACAATTAATGATTGTTTTTATTTTATTACAATGTTCTTTGTGTGTTCTTTAGGAATGCAATGTTTATTATATTTAAGATATGTTCCATTTGAATATTTAACTGAAAAAATTAGTACAAATGGAAGTTTTAGTTCAATAAATATTAGTAGTCCTTTATTCAAATATGTAGGAAGCGCTTTATTACTTGGACTTGTTGTATTATCTTCAACAATGAATGATGTTGGAGCATATTTTATAGGTATTTTATTTGGAAAACATAAGATGACTCATATCTCTCCTAAAAAAACCCGGGAAGGATTTGTTGGAGGAATTGTAATATCTTTTATATTTACTTGTGCTTACGCATTCATATTTGAAGCATGTGGACTTCCAGTTTTAAAAGGAGTTTTAGATTCAGAACATTGGTATAATGTTTTAATTATTGCGTTAATAAATCCACTTGTTGGTACAATGGGTGATTTATTATTCTCTGCAGTTAAAAGAAATTTCAACATTAAAGATTTTGGAACAATCTTAAGAAGTCATGGAGGTGTTTTAGACCGTATTGATTCTTTAATTCTTGTTTCAATTTCAACAGCTTTATTAGTCTTAATGATGATTAATAAATGGAACTTATTTATTTAGATGAAAAAAATTAATATATGCTTACTTGGTGCTAGTGGAAACATTGGCACTCAAAGTATCGATTGTATAAATAAAAGAAAAGATGAGTTTACTTTAAAAGCGATATCTATTGGAAATAATATCGCTTTTTTAAGAAACTTTTTAAAAGAAAATAATGAAGTAGAATATATATGTTTAAAAAATTATGAAGATTATTTAATTTTTAAAGATATATATTCTTCAATCCATTTTTATTATGGTGATAATGGATTATTAAAATTAATTGAAGAAAGTAAGTGTGATTATATTTTAAATGCTTTAAGTGGTTTTAGTGGGGTTATTCCTTCTTTAAAAGCATTAAAATTAAATAAAATATTATTACTTTCTAATAAAGAAACTTTAGTAGTTGCAGGGGAAATTGTTAAAAAACATTTAAATCAAGGATATGGGAAATTATATCCAATTGATAGTGAGCACGCTGCAATTACAAAATGTTTAAAAAATGTATCTAAAGATAATTTAGAAACTATATATTTAACGTGTTCTGGAGGACCTTTCTTTAATTTTAAAGAAGATGATTTAAAAAAAGTTACCTTAGAAAATGCCCTTAACCATCCTACATATAAAATGGGTAAAAAGATTACTATTGATTCATCTACTTTAATGAATAAAGCATTTGAAATTGTTGAAGCATATTATTTATTTGATGTAAATCAAAATCAAATAAAAGTAAAAATTGATCGTAATAGTTATGTCCATAGTTTTATAAAAACTAAAGATAATCATTATAAATTAAGTGTAGGGAAACCTGATATGCATACCCAAATTAATGATTGTTTGTCATTATTTATCACTAAAGATAAAGAATTCAAAGATACTGAAATTGATACATATGATAAATATATTTTTTATGAAGTAGATTATAAAACTTTTAGTTTAATTAATCTTGGGTACGAAATTATTAATAAAAAAGGTAATTTAGGTTTAATTATCAATGCATCAAATGAAGTTGCAGTTAATGCATTTTTAAATAATGAAATTAAGTATTTTGATATTAAAAGAATAATTGATAAAATATTAAAGTCTTATGAATTTAATGAAGTATTAAAGGAAGAAGATTTAATTAGTGAAGATAAAAAAGTTAGAGAATTAACTTTAGATGTAATAAAAAAAGGAGATTATTAATGGACGTTTTAATGACTATACTTTCAATAATATTATTTTTAGTAGCACTTGGAATTCTTGTTGCAATTCATGAATTTGGACATTTTATTGCTGCTAAAACTTTTAATATTTATTGTAGTGATTTTTCAATTGGCTTTGGTCCTAAAATCATTAAACATAAAAGAAAAAAAGGTGAAACAACATTCTCTTTAGGAATTGTTCCATTTGGTGGATACGTTCAAATGTATGGAGAAGGAGTTGAACTTCCAGAAGGGGTAACTGTTTCAAAAGAAAGAAGTTTAGAAGGAATTTCTAGATGGAAAAAGATTATTATCTTTTTAGCTGGTATTACTATGAACTTTGTTTTAGCATTTATTATTTTTGTTATTTCAAGTTCATGTTTTCCTCAATTAAATAGTGATTTTTCTGTTAATGTTTGTGAAGTTACAAATACTGAAAAGTTTAATGAAACATTTAAAAATACGGATGGTTCATTACTTGTAATGGATGAAAAATTTGTAGTAAGTGCTGCTACTTTAAATTATGATTATACATTTAAAGATGATAGTGGAAATGATCAAACAATAAGTGTTTCAGGATTAAGTTTAATTTTATCATCTCCAAATGATATGGATACAAATTTATATTCATTATCTTATGGAAGTAATTGGGGATATAATAAACTTGATTATTCATCAATGATGAGTGTTTATAGTGCTAAATCAAGAAAAGATTCTTCATTTAGTAATGTTCAAGTATACGTTAATAGTGAATCTAAATTTGTTGATATTGATAAAGTAGATTCTTTAAAAGATATTGATTTTACTTTACCAATTGTAGGTACAGATAAAAAATTAGTTTCTTATTCATTAGATAATGTTTCTTCTTTAAATACTTCAATGTATTTTAAAAAGTTAAATTCTAACGATATGAATGAAGTTAACGCAAAGTTTAAAGTAGAAAGTTCTAAATTAAGTCAAACTGGTTTAAGTGCATATGCTAGATTTGAATATTTAGGTTGGAAATCTTTTAGTTTAGCTGGAAAAAAATGGGTAAATGCTAATACTCAAATTAGTGGAGCATTAATTAAACTTGCAAGTGGAGATAAAACAACTTGGTCAGGAGTTGGAGGACCAGTTGCAATATTTTCTCAAACTACTCAAATTTTATCTAATTATCCATTCAATTATTATTTAGATACATGGGGAGTTATTTCAGTTAACTTAGCACTTTTTAATCTTTTACCTTTCCCAGGACTTGATGGATGGCAAGTTTTAGTAGAAATTGTTGAAGGAATTGGCAATTTATTCTATAAAGGTGGAAAGAAAATTAAAAATAGAAAGAATAAAGAAAATAATGAAGTTATTGATGCAAAGATAATTGAAAAAGAAGAAAATAATACTAGTGATACATTAGTTGTTGGAAATAAAGATCCAAAAGTTGAAAGTGAAATACACAAAAAAGATGAATGGAAAATTCCTTCAAAAGTTAAAAATATTGTTTCTGGAATTGGATTAATTATACTATTTGCATTCATGGCATTAATTTTCGTTAAAGATATATTTTTTAGGTAGGTAATTTATGGATAATAAAATGGTTAGATTTTTAGGAAGTATTGGAATTGAAGATATTAACGATTATGATTTAGAATTTTTAAGTATTCAAAAAGATAAAGAAGAACCTAATAAATTTGACTATTTTATTATTAAAGATACTCCTTGGACATATTCAGGATATCAAAAATTCTTATCGCATTTAGAAAAAATACAATATAAATATCGTATTTTTTATACTTATAAAAATAATTATACAAAAGAAGAGTTACATTCTTTTATTGATGATTTTATTTTTAATGAATGTTTTGAACAATTTCATTATGAAATTGAATTAAAAGGTAATGAAATTAAAATTTTATTCAAAGATGATTTTGAATATGAATGTTTTTTAAATTTATTTACTAGAAATTTACATGAAGATTTAGAATCTTTATTTAATGAACTTGGATTAACATATAAAG
>CAVKZU010000037.1:0-15942 GCA_963660725.1 Lachnospiraceae bacterium
CTACTGATTGTTTAGCAGCTTATGAAGATAATAAACTTGTTGGAGTATTACTTGCTGAAATTTACGATAAGCCAAAAATTTATAAATCATTAAATAAAAAGACATATGTTAAAATTTTTGAGTTTTTTCGAGATGCTTCAAGTGACACTAGTGCGAGTTTATACGTTGAAAAAAATGAAATTATGTTAAATAAATTAAAAGAAACTAAAAGAATTGATGGAGAGATTAGATTTTTATCATGTAATCCAAATTGTATTGGAAAAGGAATTGGATCTAAATTATTAAATGAATTTGAAGCAAGAAATAAAAATAAAAACGTAACATTATTCACCGATTCAACGTGTAATTATAAATTTTATGAATACAAAAATTATAAAAAAATAGATGAATATAATATACCATTTAAAGTTTATGATAATGATTTATCATTAGATTGTTATTTATATTTTAAAGAATTATAAAAAATAAGGATTGTAGAGTTAATTTTTACAATCCTTTTAAAATTCATTTATTTATTTTTTCGACGATTCATTAATAAATTCATTATTTTTGAATCATCTAAAAGATAATAATCAGTAGCGTTTTTTAACTTTTTTACTTTAATG
The DNA here is from genome assembly GCA_963660725.1 of Lachnospiraceae bacterium. Taxonomy (GTDB): domain Bacteria; phylum Bacillota_I; class Bacilli_A; order RFN20; family CAG-826; genus Onthovivens. Next base: position 606 of record CAVKZU010000037.1, read on the forward strand.
TTAAACATGTATAAACGGTTTCCATACATAAAATTTATTATATCAGTTTTTGTCCCTACTAGTGAGCAAGGAAGATTATATACTCCAAATTCATTTAATTTTATTATTTCTAAAATAGCTTCAGGAATTTCCATTAAACATGTATAACTAGAAATTAAGTTATCTTCTACATACTTGCATGGTCTATTTTCTATTGTTGCAGTTTCTAGTGGATCTGTAATAAAATTTGGGTATATTGTGCAATATCTAGAAATTGTAATTGTTAAAGATGTCGTCTTGCTAATATGTTCAGCGTATTTTTTAATAAATAAATGATTTAAAGATTCTAAATCATTAGAAAAAATATCATCATCCTCTTTATATCTATAATCTTTAGATGGTTTAATAAAACCATTATAAATTTTAGATGCATTTTCGATAATATGTAGATGCTTTATATTGTTTTGAACACAATTATCAATTAAGAATCTATAATTTTCTAAATATCTAATGTCTAAAGGAGTTTTACTAATTAAAAAATTTTCTAAATCATCTACAATTACACAATCAATTTGAGGATTATTTAAAAGTTCTTTACATTCGCTTCTATCTAAGGGGAGTGATTTGGAATAAACAAAATTTTTATCATTAGCTTTTATTATTTCCCCAAGATGTCCTAAGATGTTATGACTATAACCGATTAATAAATAATTCATATGTAATAATTATAAAGAAAAATCCCTTAGAAATAAATCTAAGAGATCATTTTATTTTTCAAATTGTAATTTATAAAGTTTATAATAATATCCTTTATTTTTAAGCAATTCTTGATGATTACCTCGTTCAACGATTTGACCATTTTGAAGGACGATAATTTGATTACAATGTTGAATTGTACTTAATCGATGTGCAACAATGAGCATCGTACCTAAAGTTGAAATTTTCTTTAAAGAATCTTGAATTAAACTTTCTGTTTCAGTATCAATATTACTTGTAGCTTCATCTAAAATTAAGATTTGAGGTTTAGTTAAAACAACACGAGCAAAACTCAAAAGTTGTCTTTCACCACTTGATAAGTTTTCCCCTCTTTCCATAACGACTTCATCATATTTATTAGGTAGTTTATTTATAAAATTATTTGCGTTTACATATTCACAAGTTTTAATAATATCTTCCATTTTATATGATTCATCATTTAAAGTAATATTATTTTTAATAGTGCCACTAAATAAGAATACATCTTGAAGCATTTGACCAATTGCAGTTCTTAAAGATGAGATTGTAATATCTTTAATATTAATATCATCAATGAAGATATCCCCTTTTTGAGGTTCAAAATTTCTAACAATTAATGAAAGAATAGTTGATTTTCCTGCTCCTGTTGCGCCAACAAAAGCACAACTTTCTTTTGGATTAATAGTAAATGAAACATCTTTTAAAATCCAATTATCGGTGTTATATGCAAACCAAACGTTTCTAAATTCAATTTTACCTTTAAATTCTTTAATATCTTTTGCGTCAGGTTTATCTAATACATCAGGTTTTACATCAAGAAGATTGAATAATCTTTCACTTGCAGTAAATGCTCTTTGAAGTGAATTAACTTGATCTGCTAAATTTTGAACTGGATTAAAGAATCTAGATAATAATAAGTAGAATGCAACAAGTTCACCAGGATTAAGATTGGTTTTTAAACCTAAATAGAAAATTAATGCTAATGTAGAATAGTAAATAAGATTAATAATTGGTCTAAATATTCCAAAAGAAATTGATATGTTGAATCTTAACTTTCTTAAAGTATTATTTTTCTCACTAAATTCATTAAATTTATCGTTCTCTTTATTAAAGATTTGAATAAGTTTCATACCTGATAAATTTTCATTTAAAAAGGTATTCATATCAGAAACATATTTTCTTTCTTTTTTAAAAGATTTAGATATATTTTTAGAGAAGAAATATGAAATTAAGAAAACAACAATAATAATAGGTAGTAAAAATAAAGATAATTTCAATGAAATAGAAAGCATTACTCCATAAACTGCGACAATTGTTAAAATATTTCTTAAAACATTAACTAAAACATTCGTGAATAAATCACTCATTGATTGAGTGTAGTTACAAACTCTTGTAACTAAACTTCCAACACTCATTTCATTAAATTGATTAAGGGACATTGATTCAATATGTGAAAATACTTCAATTCTTAAATCACAAACAATTGTTTCACCTGCTTTTTGAAGTAACATACTTTCAAAATATAAGAATACTTGGTTAATTGCAGTTAAAATAAAATATGCACAAACAATATAAATAATTAATTTAATATTGATAGTATCTGCTTTTAAGTTATTAGTAATCTCACTAGTAAATAAAGGAAGCATTACATCTAAAATAACATTTATTAAAATTAAGATTAATGCGAGGACGAATCTCCACCATTGAGGTTTTAAATATTTGAAAACTTTTTTTAAAATTACTTTTAAAGGTAAATGATGATCGCCAAGTAATTTATCTTTTTCTTCTTTAATCATTTGAATTTACCTCCTTTTCAAGTTGTTGTAAATAGTCCATTCTTTGATAAGTAGGAGAATTTTTTACTAAATTCTCATGTGTATCAAAAGCTTCTACTTTACCATCATTTAAAACAATAATTCTATCAAGTTTAGAAACTGTAGAAATACGACTTGCAATTAAAATTGTAGTTTTTCCTTCTCTTTCTTTATAAATATTGTTTAAAATTTTCTCTTCAGTTCCAAGATCACACGCACTAACGCTATCATCCATGATGAGAATAGGAGAATTTTTAATAAATGCTCTTGCAATGGAGATTCTTTGTTTTTGTCCTCCACTTAAAGTAACACCTCTTTCTCCAATTACAGTATCGTAACTTTCTGGGAAAGAATCTATATCATCATGAATTGATGCAAATTTGGCAGCCTCAATTACTTTATCTTTAGAGATTGAATAATCAGCAAATTTAATGTTTTCTTCAATTTTACTTGAAAATAAGAAGTTATCTTGTGGAACATAAGCGATATTATCTCTTAAAGATTTGATATCTAGATCCATAATATCTTTTCCATCAAGTTTAATTGAACCTTTTTCAACGTTATATAATCTTAATAAAGTATTCACTAAAGTTGTTTTACCACATCCAATTTTTCCAACAATTCCAATTTTTTCACCTGCATTAATCTTTAAGTTAATGTCTTTTAATGAATCAATATCACTTGAAGGATATTTAAAATTAAAATGATTAAATTCAATATTACCTTTAAAATCATTTAAAACAATAGGATTTTCAGTATTTTTGATTGTTTCTTCAGCATCAAGGAAATTAGTAATTCTTTTTAATGATGTTTTTGCTCTACTTCTTTGAGTAAAAATTTGTCCAAACGCAATTAAAGGCCAAATTAGAGTTTCAAAATATCCCCAAAAAGTAATCAAATTTCCTGTTGTTAAATTTACAGTATAATTAAAAATTACAATTGGATTTCCTGTAGATTTACAATAAATAAAATAACTACCAAATCCAAGAATAATTGCAGTAATTAACGCAATAACTATTTCAATACAAACATCAAAAATAACACTAACTTTTGTAAAAGCAATATTATAATCTTTATTTTTTCTAGCTAATTTAGAAAAAGTTATAATTTGAGCGTTTTCTTTTACGAATGCCTTAATTACTCTAATACCTGTAAAGCTTTCTTGAGAGAAATCATATACTTTATCATATTGTAATTGTCTTTCTTCCCATTTTTTTGAAAATACTTTTTCAACAAAGAAACCCCAAATAATAATTAAAATAGCAGGAACTAATGCAATACACGTTAAAACCCAATCAAGTTTAAACATTTTTCCAAGTGCTAAAACTCCTAAAAATATTGCATCAGTTAAAGTTACAGTTCCAAAACCCATGAAATCTTCAATTGTTTCTAAGTCGGTAGTAAAAATTGACATAATTCCACCTACTTTTGTTTCATGGTAATAAGAAGTAGAAAGTCTTGTTGCTTTTAAAAACATTTCTTCTCTTAATCCACTTTCAATTCTTTTTGAAGCGTAAAAAAGTGCAAAACGGTAGATAATTCTTCCTAAAAACATTGCAAATGCAACAATAATAATTTTTACGATAATAGTAATAATTTCTTTTTCACTTGCAACTAATTCATTTCCACTGAAATAATCAACAATTTGACCAGTAAATTCTGGAATATAAAGTTGACAATAATCAATAAAAATAAGAGTAAGAATTCCTACTACAAAACATATCCAATACTTAACATAGTATTTATTTATATACTTTCCAAACAACATGCTTTCAATTATAACATTAGTTTTATTTTTTAATAGGTAAATTACTTAAAATTGTTAAGTTTCAAGTAAACTTTACATGATTGTAAAGAACTTTTTACATAAAATTTAATAGATACTTTCTTTATAAAGATTAAATTTATTAATTTTATATTTAATAAATATGTAAATTAAAAATTATTTATATATAATATAAAGGCTTTAAGAAAAGGAATAATAATATATGGTAAAAAGAGATTTAGCATTAGTAATGGATTTATATGAATTAACTATGAGTAATGGTTATTTCAAAGAAGGAAAGATAAATCAAAAAGCAGTATTTGATATGTTTTATAGAAATAACCCTGATAATGGAGGTTATGTTGTTTTTGCAGGTTTAGAAGAAGTAATTAACTATATTCAAAATTTATCTTTTAGTGATTCTGATATTGAATATTTAGAATCATTAAATACTTTTGATAAGAAATTTTTAGAATTTTTAAGAAATTTTAAATTTGAAGGTGATATCACTAGTTTTGAAGAAGGAAGTATTGTATATCCAAATGAACCATTAATTACGGTTAAAGGAAGATTAATTGAATGTCAATTAATTGAAACTGCATTACTTTTAATGATTAATCATGAATCTTTGATTGCTACTAAAACTAATCGAATTGTTTTAGCAAGTAAAGGAAGAGCAGTTGCTGATTTTGGTGCAAGACGTGCTCATAATGTAGACGCTGCAATTTATGGAGCAAAAGCTAGTTATATTGGAGGAGCAAGTTCAACTGCAACAGTTTTAGCAGGTAAATATTTTGCTATTCCAGTAACTGGTACAATGGCACATTCTTGGATTATGTCTTTTGATAGTGAATATGAAGCTTTTTTAAGTTATGCTAAAAATTACCCAAATAATTGTGTTTTATTAATTGATACATATGATACTATTCATTCTGGACTTAAAAATGCTATAAAAGTATATAATGATTACTTAAAACCTAATGGATTTACTCTTAAAGGAGTAAGAATTGATTCAGGAGATTTAACCTATCTTTCTAAAAAATGTAGAAAGATTTTAGATGAAAATGGATTAAAAGATACTAAAATTGTTGTTTCTAACGCACTTGATGAATATAAAATTCAATCTTTACTTGATCAAGGTAGTCAAATTGATTCTTTTGGAGTTGGTGAAAATTTAATTACTAGTGCATCTTCCCCTGTTTTAGGTGGTGTTTATAAAGTTGCTGCAATTGAAGAAAATGGAGTATTTATTCCAAAAATTAAAATTTCTGAAAGTATTGAAAAAATTACAAATCCTGGTGAAAAAGAAGTTTATAGAGTGTATGATGAACAAGGAAAATCAATCGCTGATTTAATTTCTTTAAAAGATGAACAATTAGACTTTAAATGTTTAAAATATATCGATCCTAAAAAACCATGGAAGAAAAGAAGTTTTGAAGGATTTACATTCAAAAAGATGCGTAAAGAAATCTTTAAAGATGGAAAACTAGTTTATAAAGTTCCAAGTCTTGAAGAAAGAAGAAATTATGTTAGAAATCAAGTTAATAATGAGTTATGGGATGCTGAAAAAAGATTCGTTTTACCACATGAACATTATTTAGATTTTACTAAATCATATTATGATTTAAAGATGAAATTAATTGAAGAGAATAAATTCGATGAATAAATTAATTATTTTTGGAGGGACTTTTAACCCTTTAACTTTTGCACATGCAGAAGTAATTGAACTTGCAAAAACTTATTTTAATGAAGAAAAAGTGGTTATTTTACCATCTTCAGATAAGTTTTTTTATACATGGAAAAATTATGATGAATCTAGTGTGTTACCTACCTCTTTAAGATTAAATATATTAAAAGAATACGCAAAAAGAAGTAATAATATATTAAGTTTAATTGAAGTAGAAGGTAAAACATTTAAAACATATGATTCTTTAAATGAATTAAAGAAAGAATTTAATAAAAAAGAATGTTATTTCTTGCTTGGAAGTGAGAAAATAAAAGAAATAGAAACGTGGTATAACGCAGAAAAATTAATTAATGAAAATTATTTTGTGTTTTTAAAAAGAAATAACGATGATATTGATTCTTTAATTAATGAAAGTGAATTTATTAAAAAACATTTAGATAGATGTATATTTATTAAAAATACTTTAGATAAATATCAGGAATATTCATCTACTAAATTAAGAGAATTATTTAAAAAAGAAGATTATGAAAACGCTAAAAATATGACTTATGATTATATTTTAGAAATGATAAGAGAGGATAAAAATGGAAATAAAGAGTAAATTTGGAACATATAAAGTTGCAACTGGGAATATTTATACAAAAGTTGGAGATATAAAACATAATAAAGAAGAAGTTATTTTATTAATTAAAGAAGCAATAAGTAAAAACGTAAGTGTTTTAACTTTTGCAGAACTTACTTTAATTGGATATACCGCTCAAGATTTATTATTTTTAAATGAACTTAATGTTAAAGAAGAAGAAGCGATTAAAGAAATTTTAGAATATGTTGATGATTCAATATTAGTAAGTGTTGGAGTATCTTTTAGACATAAAAATCAATTATTTAATACATCTTTTTTACTTTTTAATCATAAAGTTATTGGAATTGTTCCAAAAACATATCTTCCAAGTAATAATGAATTTTACGAAAATAGATGGTTTTCTTCTTCAAAAGATGCATCTTTTGATAAGGTAATCTTTGATGGTTATGAAGTACCTTTTGGAAATAATTTACTTATTCATTTTGATAAAATGATTGTAGGAGTTGAATTATGCGAAGATTTATGGGTTATTGATTCTCCAAGTAATCATCATTGTTTAGCAGGTGCTAATGTTATTTTAAATTTAAGTGCCTCTAATGATTTAGTGGGTAAATCAAAATATCGTAATAATTTAATTAAAGTTCAAAGTGCTAAACTTTTATGTGCATACATTTATTCATCTTCAGGAATGGGTGAATCTTCTCAAGATTTAGTGTATTCAGGAGAACAACTTATTTATAATGAAGGTAGTTTAATCGCATCTTCTAAAGATAAAAAGGGATTATTAATTGGATTAATCGATATTGAAAAGAATATTAATGACCGAATTAATTCATCTCAATTTAAATATGGAGTCAGTGAATCTAGAATTTATAAAGATATTTATTTAGATATTTCTTTAAAAGAAGATGAATTATTAATCCCAGATTATTCTAAAACTCCATTCATTCCATATAATGAATCTACTAAAAGTGAAAGATGTTCAGAAGTTTTTAATTTATTAAAGAAAGGCTTAATGACTAGACTTTTAAATATTAACTGTAAAAAAGTAGTAATTGGAGTATCAGGTGGATTAGATTCTACTTTAACTTTACTTGTTGCTTATAGTGTATTTAAAGATTTAAATTATGATTTAAATGATCTTATTGCGGTAACTCTTCCTGGATTTGGAAGTAGTAAACGTACTAAATCAAATGGAATTGAATTAATGAAGAAATTAAAAGTAAGATGTATGACAATTGATATTAAAAAGATGGCTACTCTTCACTTAAAAGAATTAGATCATAGTTTAGATAATTTTGATGTTACTTACGAAAATGCTCAAGCAAGAATTAGAACTTTAAATTTAATGGATATTGCTAATAAAGAAAACGCAATTGTTTTAGGAACTGGCGATATGAGTGAAGCTGCTTTAGGATATTGTACTTATAATGCAGATCATATGAGTATGTATAATTGTAATATTGGAGTACCTAAAACATTAGTAAAAGAACTTGTAAGAAATTACGCTAATTTAAATAAAGAAGTTAGAAATGTATTATTAGATATTATTAATACTCCTTATTCTCCTGAACTTTTACCAATTAGTAAAAATGAAGTTAATAATTCTCAAGTTACTGAAAATATTGTAGGAAGTTATGTTTTACATGATTTCTTCTTATATCATTTATTACGTAATAAATTTACTAAAGAAAAAATATATCGTTTAGCATGTTTAACTTTTAATGAATATGATGAAGAATACATTAAAAAGATTATTAATATTTTCTTTAAAAGATTTGTAATTTCTCAATTTAAGAGAAGTTGTACTCCAGATGGTGTCAAGGTTGGATCAATTGCACTTTCTCCACGTGGAGATTTACGTCTTGCAAGTGATTTAAACGCATCAATATTTAATGATTAATTTTATTAGGAAAGTAGATTGAAATATATCTACTTTTTTCTATACAAAAATTAATAAATGTTTATTTTAATAAGTAACTGAATATTATATAATCTATATATGAGTGTAAAAGAATTAATTAGTAATCCTTATAGAGAATATTTCTCAAAGTTTAAAGGACAAATTGAAGAAGAATCAAATAAATATTTTGATGAATTAGTAGTTAAAAGTGGAATCAACAAAGAAAAAGACGCTACTTTAAAAAGTGAACATGATCGACTTGAAGAAGATTTAAATAATAAAACTAAAACTAATAATAAAGCTAAAAATAAGAAGACTTTATTTGTTGTTTTAGATGTAATTTCAATTATTGCAGCATTAGTATTTGTTTTTTTAGTAATTACTGGTTTTACAAGTCATGAAACTTATTTAAATGCAATTTATATTGCTTTAATTGTTATTTTTGTAGGACTTGCAATCTGGGGATTAGTTTATATTATTAAAAAATTATCTAAAGCAGTCAAAGATTCAAAAAACGAAAAAGATGAAGCAGAAAAGAAATTAAAAGAAAAAGAAGCAGAAATGAGTGCAAATATGAGATGTTTAAACTCTTTATTTGATTACAATATGTCAAATGAAGTAATTACAAGAGCAATTCCAATTTTAGAACTTGATAAAATATTTGAAATTTCTCGTTATTCATATCTTTGTGATAAATATAATTTTGATAAAGATTATGAGCAAAACAAATCAATTCTTGCTACTCAAAGTGGCAATATTGAAGGAAACCCATTCTTACTTTATAAAGAGCTTGAAATGGGAATGAGAGAACACACTTATGAAGGAAGTTTAGTAGTTACTGTTAGAAAAAGAGATAGTAAAGGTAATAGTTACACATCTTCTGAAACATTACATGCATCTTTAAAGAAAGAAAGACCAGAATATTTTAAAAATACTAGACTTGTATACGCTAATGAAGCAGGAAGTAATTTATCTTTCTCTAGAAATCCTCAATTAGATCATCATTTAGAAGATAAAGAATTACAAAAATACGTAAAAAGTAAGAAAAAAGATTTAGATAAATTAGCTAAAAAAGAACTTGGAGAAGCTAATGGATTTACTCCTTTAGGAAATGATGAATTTGATACGTTATTCTACGCAATTAATAGAACAAATGAAGTTGAATTTAGATTACTTTTTACTCCACTTGCTCAACAAAACATGGTAGATTTAATTAATTCTAAAGAACCATTTGGAGATGATTTCAGTTTTTATAAAAATGGTCCATTAAATTACATTTCATCTTACCATTCTCAAAATTTTAATTATTCGGTTAATCCATCATTTTTTGAAACATTAGATATTGAATCAAGTAGAGAAAAATTTATATTCTATGTTAATGAATATTTTAAAAATATTTATTTTGATTTAGCACCTGTTATTTCAATCCCTATGATGCAAGAGCATAAAGATATTAATTATATTTATAAAAAAGACGATGAATATGCTTCTAATTTCAATAGATTTGAACAAGAAGTTGTTTGTAATTCATTTGATTATGAAAATTTATTAAATCCAGAAACTTATAAAGATTTAAAACAAGGTATTATTAAAACTTCTTTAATTAAAAAAGAAGGCGATGAAGATTTAGTTAACGCAAAATGCTATTCATTTAAAGGTGTAGAAAGAACAACTTATGTTCCTCGTACTGCAAGTGATGGTAGTGTTCATAATGTTCCAGTCCATTGGGTTGAATATTTCCCACTTGAAAAAGATAATGTTGTTAAAATTAAAAACGTTAATAAATCAAGAAGTAATATAAACTCAAATATAAATTCAAATATTAATAATAATTCTCAATTAAAATTAGATATTAAAGATTATTGTTATAAAAAAGGATTATTAGGTATTTTGCTTAATAATAACGAAAAAGGCTATAATGACGTTAATATTAATGACGTTATTAAATAAAAACATAAATTAGGAGGAAAAATATTTATGGCAAATGAATTAGATGAATTAAATCCTGTAATTAAAGAAGAAGGTCGTGATGTTAATGTTATCGCTAAACAAATTCCAGTTACAGTAGGTAAAGGAAGTGTTGTTTTTGAAGTAGTTTTATGGATTTTAGGAATTATTCCAGGATTAATTTTCTTACTTTGTAAGATTAACGCTAAAAAAGAATTAGATCAAATTCAACAAAGAATTCAACATGATGCATCTCAAATTGATAACTATATGGAACAAAGAGTTATTGAACTTAAAAATGCTGCTAAATTAGTTGAAAAATCAATTGATTTAGATAAAGATGTTATGGTAAAAATTGCAGCATATAGAGGTGGAAATAATCCAAGTAATGATGCATACCGTAATGAAGTTCAAGCATCAATGGATCAAGTTTCAAACAAAATCAATGTTGCTTTAGAAAATTATCCAAATTTAGAAGCTCATGATGCAATCCGTGATGCAATGCAAAAAAATTCTTATTTACAAAGAGAAATCACTGCAGCTAGAGAACTTTATAATGATAGTGTCTTAAGATGGAATCAAGCAATCTTTGTTTGGCCAGCTAAAAAGATTGTTGCTGCAAAAAATGGTTACACAACACGTATTCCATTTATTGCAAGTAAAGAAGTTAAAGAAGAATCACGTGGTACTTTCTTTTAATAATTAAACTAATATTTATTAAGTCTTTTTGTAAAATCTACAAGAAGACTTTTTTCTTTAAAAATAATTAAAATTTCTGACTTATTTTGTAAAATAAATACCATTAATATGTTATAATTTAAAAAGCAATAATTAAGAAGGGGGTATAAAAATGCATGATGAAAAATATTTAAAACTTGCAAGAAAATACCTTGATTTATCTTCTCTTTATTATGATGAATATAATTATAAAAATCCTTCAGAAGTAATTTTTGAAAATAATTTTAAATATGAAATTTCACTTAATGCATACGCTTTTTTCTATTCAAATTATTTACATGGATTTAATCAAAATAGTGCGTTATTTGCACGTAAAATCATTGAAGATTACTACCTTTATAAATTAAAAGAAACTGATTATTTAACTCATTCTAATTTTAAATTATTTAAAATTGCAAGTTATAAAGTAGAAGTTGGAACTCGAGCATTACATGAAATAAGTAAAGAATTTAAAATGCCAGTTAATGTTATTAAATCTAGAATGTTTGATAATGATTTTTGGGCGTTTCCAATTAGACTTAATTCTTTTGAACATCTTTTTGAACTTGATTATGAAGGCGCAATAAAACCTAAAACTAATGAATTATTAAAGAAATTATATAAAGCATATGGAATTTATCTCCATTATTCTAACGCGATTACTGTAAGTATGAATGAATTTAATTCTTCAATTGCAGTTATTAATCAAATTGTTAGAGAAATTATTGGAAAAGATTATGATAAAGCGAAAATATCTTCAAAAGAAAGTAAGGAAGTTAATCAAGAATTTGAAGATAAAATGATAATTGAGCAAAGAAGTCTTTTAGACGCATTAGGTAATGCTTTTAATGCAGATTTTTTTGATAATTGTGTTGTAAAACCTGCATTTGTTTCAATTTTTACTGGATTATGTTCTAAAATATATTTTTTCTTATCAATTTATTGTTCTTTTTATTTTTATAACAAGAAAGCAATTGGACTTTATTTAAACAAGGTATTGATTGAAGAATTATCGTATTATTTTGCACTTTTAGAAATTGATATGAAAAAAGATGCAGATTCTATTTATTTATTATCTAATTTAATGACTAATCAACTTGTTAATTCAATTATCAATGAGAAAGATTTAAAGACTAGTTTAATTAATAGTAGAAAATTTAATGATTATTATAGATTAAGTGATTTTAATGAAGATGAAATGTTGATTTTTTTAGATAAATATATGGAAAATCCATATAAATTAATTAATTCTAAATATAACACCTTCTCTTCTTTTGTAAATCATTTAATTAAAAATTTTAATAAAAAAGAAGAATTAAATTATATTTATAAAGAAGCATGTTCAATTGGACATTCATGTGGATTAATGCAAAATCATGAATTTAATTACAAAAAGACTTTTAATATGCTTCTTGATGTTTTAGAAAATTATTTAAGATATTATTCAATTGTAGTGGTATCTAGAAATTTTAATGATGTTACTCAAAAGAAAAATAAAGATACATTTAATACACAAGTTGAAAATATTAATAATGTTTTTAAAGATATCTTTAAATTAATTAAAGATACATTTGAATTGGAGAATTAAAATGAGAAAAGTTGAACTAGTTACAAATAAAGAATTAAATGATGTTAATGAAATATATAAAAACGCTAGAAAATTAATGAAAAATACTAATAATCCTTTACAATGGGGTGATTTTCATCCACCAGTTTCTTTAATTAAAAAATTCATTAAAAATAATGAATTATATAAATTAGTTAACGAAAATAATGAAATTTTAGGAGTTTTTGCATTTATTATTGGAGAAGATGAAACTTATAAAATAATTGAAGGAAGTTGGAAAGATGATTCAAAGTATGGAACTTTACATTCAGTTGCATCTTCTTTAAAAGAAAAAGATGTATTTAAAGATATATGTGATTTTGCAAAATCAAAGACTAATCATCTACGCATTGATACTCATGAAGATAATAAGATTATGCAAAACCAAATTTTAAAAAATGGTTTTACTTATCAAGGAATAATTTATATTGCAAGTGGTGATTCAAGACTTGCTTATGAATGGGTAAAAGAAGATTGTTAGTTATTTCTAACAAATTAAATCATTTTGCTTGTAAATAAATTATTTAAGAATAGAATTATTAATTGTTGAGGTACTATATGTATAAAAATGAAAATGTAAAAACACTACAAAATAAATTAAAAGAAGACGGAATCGAAGCATATTTAATTTATACTTCTGATCCACATTTTAGTGAATACGCTGCAAGACATTTTTTAGATGTTAGAAAATATTTTTGCCCATTTACAGGAAGTGCAGGGGAAGTTTTAATTACTCAAAATGATGCTTTTTTATTTGCTGATGGAAGATATTGGATTCAAGCAGCAAATGAATTAAATGGAAGTTTAGTTAAAGTAGTTCGTAAAGGTGATAAAGGAGCATTACCTTTAGAAAAGTTTATTAAAAGTTTAAATATTAAAGAAATTGCAGTAGATTTTACTTACCTTTCTAGTAAAGATAAAGCAAGATTTGATTTAAATAATATTAAATTAATTGATAAAGATTATACTTTCTTAATTGAAGATTTAGTTTCTTTACCAAATGATAAAGTATTTAAATTAGATGATAAATTAAATACTTTAACAAAAGAAGAAAAGATTAAAAATATTTTAGATTCTATTGAAGAAGATGGAATTGTTATTTCTACTCTTGATGATATTGCGTGGATTTTAAATATTCGTGGAAACGATGTTCCATGTAACCCAGTTTTCTATTCTTATTTATATTTATCAAAGAAAAATGGAAATCATTTATTTATTAATAAAAAGAAGATTGATTTTGAATTATCTAATATTAAAATTCATGAATATGAAGATGTTTTTGAATTTTTAAAGAAAATAGATGATTCGATTTTACTTGATTCTTTTAAAACAAATTTAAAAATTATTACATCTTGTAAGAAATTTAAACTAGGAAAAAATCCATCTACTTTAATGAAAGCAATTAAAGGTGAAAAAGAAATTGAAAATACTAAAAAAATTCAAGCAATTGATGGATTAGCACTTTTAAAATTCCAAAAATATTTAGAAGAAAATTTATCTAAAGGATTAAGCGAATTTGATTATAGTGAAAAATTAAAAGAATATAGATTATCTAATCCTTTATGTTTTGAACTTTCTTTTGATACAATTGCTGCAGTTGGTGCAAATGCTGCTCAAATGCATTATGAACCTACAAAAGAAATTAATTCAAAAGTTACTAATAAAGAAATTGAATTATTAGTTGATAGTGGTGGTCAATATTATGGAGGCACTACTGATACTACAAGAACTTTTTTAGTAGGAACACCTACAAAAGAATATATCCATGATTACACGTTAACTTTAAAAGCAGTTATTAATTTATCTAGAACAATTTTTATTAAAGGTAGCGATGGACACACAATTGATATCCGTGCAAGAAGTTATATGTGGAATGAAGGAATGGATTATAAATGCGGAACTGGACATGGAGTTGGATATATTTTAAATGTTCATGAAGGTCCTAATGGATTTAGATATAGAGCAGTTCCTGAACGTGATGATCAAGGTGAAATTGTTCCAGGTATGATTACTACAATTGAACCTGGAGTTTATAAAGAAAATAAGTATGGTATTAGAATTGAAAATAATTTGCTTTGTGTCCCAGCATTTGTGACAGAAATGGGAGAATTCTATAAATTTGAAACTATTACATATGTTCCTATTACTTTAGAATCATTAGATTTATCTTTATTAAATAAAGAAGAAATTGATTGGATTAATGAATATCATGATTTAGTTTATTCAAAACTTGCACCTTTATGTGAAGATGATAAAGAATTAGAAGAATTCTTAAAATTAAAAACAAGACATATTTAAGCGTAAAATTTGTTTGCTTTATAAAATAAATATTTATTTTTTATTTAAAATAGTGTATATTTATAAAGCATGGTCCGCTAGCTCAGTTGGTAGAGCAATTGACTCTTAATCAATGGGTCCGGAGTTCGAGTCTCCGGCGGATCACCAATTATAAAAAGAAAATACTTTTATTTCCTATTTAAAAATCTCATATTTATGAGATTTTTTTATAATAAAAAGTCAAAAGGTACTTAAACAAGTACCTTTTTTGTTTTATAATGTTCTTCTTTTTGAATGAAATGCCACTCCTAAGCAAGATGGGCC
>CAVKZU010000038.1:0-14900 GCA_963660725.1 Lachnospiraceae bacterium
ATTTCTTTTTTAAATAACTTTTTGTAATTAAAATTTGACCATTCCATCTTTCAAGGAATTCTTTTTTAGAATATTTAATTTTTCCATATTCTGGATCATAAATAATTATTGAATTATTTGTTATTTTTTTAACAAAAACCATATGCAATTTATTATTATCTTCAATAATCGCTAAAGAATATTTAGGCTTTTCTTTAAATAGCTTTTCTTTCTTTTGATAAGCAAAGCCTTCTAAAACCACATTTTCTTTTTTAGCGATATCAATAATGTTTTTTAACGATAATGAATAATCTTTTTCAAATTCTCTATAAAATAAATAATTTTTATCTTTATGAACAGTTGCTAAAAGCATTTTTAATGCTGTAAATCCGCAATCCTTTTCTCCAATTTGTTTTACATAATACATAAACTTACTCCTTTATATATCAAGAAGTAAGCAAAATCAAAAATTATCCATAAAAAAACGTCCAAATAATTGGACGTAATTTTTATCTGTATTTTTTTCTAGCGTTTTCACTCTTTAATTTTCTTTTTAAAGATTTCTTAAGAAAACATTCTCTTTTACGACATTCTTGGATAGTTCCAGCTTTGTTAACTTGTCTTTTGAATCTTCTTAAAGCTTCATCTAAAGTTTCGCCTTCTCTTACTACGACTTTTGACATATCTACCTTCACCTCCTCTTTAGTCCTCTAATATTATATAGATTTTCTTTTATAAAAACTAGAATTATTTCATTAATTTTACACCACTACTTGTTCCAATACGTGTAGCACCAGCTTCAACCATTTCAAGTAACTCTTCATGGCTTCTAACTCCACCAGCTGCTTTAACACCCATTTCTTTACCAACAGTAGCTCTCATTAATTTAACATCTTCAACTTTTGCTCCCCATTTTGAAAAGCCAGTTGATGTTTTAACGAAATCAGCTTTTGCTTCTTTAGCAAGTTTACATACTCTAACTTTTTCTTCATCATTTAATAAGCAACATTCAATGATTACTTTTAAAATATGATCTCCACATGCTTCTTTAATTTTAGCAATTTCATTTTTTACATATTCATCTTTATGATCTTTTAATGCACCAACATTAATAACCATATCAATTTCATCTGCGCCTTTTGAAATTGCATCTTTTGTTTCGAAAACTTTAACTTCAGTTGTATTCATTCCTAAAGGAAATCCAATAACTGTACAAACTTTAACATCACTACCTTCTAATTCTTTTTTTGATAAAGGAATATAAGCAGGATTAACACAAACTGACATGAAATTCCATTCTTTTGCTTCTTTGCAAAGAGCTTTAATTTCTTCTTCAGTTGCATCTTGTTTTAAATTTGTATTATCAATGAGTTTATTATAATTTAATTCCATTTTATTTAACCTATATTTACTTTTTTTCTAAATTAACTATTTTCCGTTTTTAACGTTTAAAACTTTTTTACCATCGTAATAGCCGCAATGTTTACAAACTGTATGAGCTTTAATTAATTCACCACAATTTGAACAAACTGCTACACCAGTAACATTTAAACTTAAATGACTTCTTCTTAATCTTTTTGCTGTTTTACTTGTTCTACGTGCAGGTACTGCCATAATTATTCACCTCCAAAAACCTGTTATATTATATAAAAAATATCTAATTTTTCAAGTATATTTGCTTTACAGTGTAAAGTTATTTATTTAAGGTATACTTGATTGTTTTTATCTTTCCGTTTAAATCTTCTTCACTAGAAACTGAAATTTCTAAAAAGTTAGAAGAATGTCCAATAAATTGATTCTTCTTTTCATGTTCAAATAAAAATTCCATTTCTTGACCAATAAATTTTTCTTCATATTCTTTTGCAAGTTTATCAGATAAAGCAATAAGCTTTGCAACTCTTTCTTTTTTAATTTTACCATTGATTTGATTTGGCATTCTACTTGCTAAAGTTCCTTCTCTTATTGAATATGGGAAAACATGAACTTTAGAAAATTTAATTAAATTAACAAAATCATATGTTTCCTTAAAATTTTCTTCACTTTCATCAGGGAAACCAACAATTACATCAGTTGAAAAAGCAATATCAGGTCTAACTTCACGAATTCGATCAATCTTTTCTTTAAAAGCTTTTAAATCATATTTTCTTTTCATTAAATCTAAAACATGACTACTTCCACTTTGAAGAGGAATATGCAAATGATTTGCAATATTTGGATAAGTTTTTAAAAGATTAATGAATTTATCATCGATTTGACTTTCTTCAATTGAAGAGATTCTTAAACGATATAAGTCTTTATTTTCTTTTAAAATATCTTCTAATAAATCACTAAAGTTATAATTTTTGTATAAATCAAGTCCATAACTTGCAGTGTCAATTCCAGTTAAAACAATTTCTTTATATCCATTTTGAATTAAGTCTTTAATTTCTTTTAAAACTTCTTCTTTCTTTCTACTTCTAGATTTTCCTCTTAAAAATGGAATGATACAATAAGAACAAAAATTATCACATCCATCTTGGATTTTGACAAATGCTCTTGTATTAAAAAGATAATGACTTAAAGAAATATTTTCATAAACTTCTTTACTTCTTTCTACTTCATTTTTAGTAATAATCTTATTATTAGTAGATTTATAGTTATTTATTAGTTCAATTATGTTACTTCTGTTTTGAGTACCTAAAACAATATCTGCACCACTTTCTGCACAAATATCTTTATTTAACTTAGAAAAACATCCCATAACAACAACTATTGAATTAGGATATTCTTTCTTATATTTTTTAATTGATCGATTTGATTTAGATTCACTAGTTTTTGTAACTGCACAGGTATTAATAATAATAACTCCTGGAGTTTCATCAATTTTAGAATCAAAATTATGATATCCTGCTTTTTCTAAATCATTTGCAACACATTCTACTTCATAACTATTAACTTTACATCCAAGGAAAGTAATAATAAAACTTAAATTTTCTTTATTTTGCATAATTTTCTAAACACCTTATGAGAGATTAATTTTTCTTCATTTAAAGAATATATAAATTCTGCAATATCATTTTTATAATACGCTCTAATTGCAGGTTTAATTCTTTCAATAATATTTGTAGTATCAACATATTTCATTTTTTTATCAAAAATATGAATTGTATTATCAATAAATCCTTGATCATTAATAATAAATATTGTTCTTAAATTAAAATGATAATATGCTGATGATGTATTATCGCTATAAATTTTAACTAATTCAGTAAAATTAGATTCAAAAATATTTAATTTATAAGTTTCAAATGGATCTATTAAAAAGTAAACATATTTTTTCATTAAATCATTGTATGGAACTTCTTTAAGCTTAAAGAATTCATTTGAATAAATATTATTTGTAGAAATATTAAAAAAAGGAATATAAATCTTAAAATCTTCGTACTTCATATATGGGAGATTAAAAAATCTATTTTTAATATTATTTTGAATTTCCTCTACTGTATTAAAATCATGATTACTAATTTCTTCTTTAATAATCTTATCGATAGTATTTTTATTTAAAATACTTCTAATGATAATATTAGATTTAACAATATCAAATAAATCATTAATTTCAGTATATTTTATAAAATTATTGTTATCATATAAAACTTCACAATACTTATCATAAAATTTAACTTCTTCACTGCTATTGATGAATTTATTATTTTTATATTTTTTTAAAATTTCAAATACACTTTTCATAATTTATTTCCGCATAATAAGAAAGAATAGTAAGCAAATAAAAACAAGCGGTTTCACTTCTTAATATTCTTCTTCCCAAACTAACTGATTTATAGTTATTTTTAATAGCGTAATCAACTTCTTCTTCACTAAAACCACCTTCAGCACCAATTAAAACATTAATTGCCTTATATTCTTTTTCTTCTAATAACTTCTTAACTGAAGTAACTTTTGGATCTTCTTTTTCGTACGCAATTAAAGATAAATCAGCATCATATTTATTGATATCTTTATAATCGATTACATCAGTTAATTTCATGAATTTTAATCTTTTAGATTGTTCACTAGCTTCTTTAATAATCTTAGAAAATCTTTCTATTTTCTTATCTTTATTACTTTTATCAATCTTTGCAACACATCTTGATGAATTTATTAATACAATTTCATCTACCCCAAGTTCACATGCTTTTTGAATAACTAAATCTAATTTTTCACCTTTTGGAATACAATATAATAATCTAATATAAGTATTTAATTCAGTTTTTCTATCAATTTCTTTTATAATTTTTACTTCTAAAGTTGGATTAAAAGAGACAATTTTAGCAAGATAAAGCTTTGAATTATTAACAATTTCAATTTCATCATTAACTTTCATTCTCATAACTTTACTAATATGAAAAATATCATCTTTAGAAAAAATGATGTTATTGGATTCATCAATTTCTACAAAATATCTTTGCATATTATTTTAAAGAAACTCCATTATTATCTTTAACAATTGATTTTCTAAAAGTTAAAAATAATCCATATCCAATTGATAAAATATAAAGTACAATTAAAGGTACTAAAATCATTGCCCAAGTCCAAGTATCTACTTTACTTGCAAAACATATAAAAAATACACAAATATAGATAATTATATTAGCAATTAAAGTAAAAATAAATTCTTTAATTTTATTTAAATATAGGTATTGAGCCCCAAAAATACCTAAAAAATAAGTTAAAAGTAAAAAAGTTTTAAAACTTTTTTGATTAATTTTAACTTCTTCTTCATTTACATAAGATACTGCTTTAGTAGTATCTGTTTCAGTTATAGATTCACTTAAAGGATCTTTACAACCACAATAAGGACAAATTTCTTTATTAAACTTTGTTAATTTTTCACCACAATTTTTACATTTCAACATACATAAAATTATACACTAATTACTTTAAAATTTTAACATTGAAAAAGCACTTTTATATTTCAAAAAGTGCTTAATATTATTTCTTAAAAGATTTCTTAAATTTTTCAAACCAAGATTCATCTTTTGTAGCAGCTTTAAATGCTTCAAGAGCTTTTCTTTGATCTTTATTTAATTTAACTGGTGTTTTTAAGTTTAAATGGATAAATTCATCACCATATTTTGAACTTCTCAAATCTTTAACACCTTTTCCTTTAATTCTAAATACTTGATTTCCTTGTGTTCCTTCTGGAATTACTAATTCAACTTCTCCATAAACAGTAGGGACAGTAATTTTTGTACCTAAACATGCATCAATATAATCAAGTGGAATAGTCATATGGATATCATTTCCATCTCTTTCAAAGAAATCATGTTCTTTAACGATAATTTCTAAGAATAAATCTCCATTAGGCCCACCATTTATACCAACTTCACCTTTTCCAGCAACTCTAATTTGTTGTCCACTTTGAATACCTGCTGGAATATTAACAGAAATTGTTTTTTTAATGTGATTATAACCACTTCCACCACATTTATCGCATTTAGTTTTGATTAATTTACCTCTTCCACCACAATTTGGGCATTGAACTTCAGTACTTACTGTACCAAAGAATGAATTTTGTTGACGGATTACAGTTCCTCTACCATTACATGCTCCACATGTTGTATATTCAGTACCATTTTTAGCACCAGTTCCATTACATGCTTCACATTTTTCATCATAAGATAAAGGTAAATCAATGGTTGTGCCATTTACTGCATCAAGAAAATTAATCTTAACTCTCATTAAGCGATCATTTCCTCTTCTAGATGTATTTCTTCCTGAAGAATATGATGAACTTCCTCCACCAAATCCTCCACCAAAGCCAAACATTTTAGATAAAATATCACCTAAATCGCCAAAATCTCCACTACTAAATCCTTCAAATCCACTACCACTAAATGGATTTTGCCCACCAGAAGCTTGATCAAAAGCTGAATGTCCAAATTGATCATAAGTTTTTCTCTTATTATCGTCACTTAAGACACTATATGCTTCAGTTGCTTCTTTGAATTTTTCAGCATCACCTGTTTCTTTATTGTCTGGATGGTATTTTTTAGCTAATTTACGATAAGCGCTTTTAATTTCATCAGCTGTTGCAGTTTTACTAATGCCTAAAACTTCATAATAATCTCTTTTTTCAGCCATAATTTCCTCCAATATTAAATTCGAAAGGGGAAGATAAATCTCCCCTTTAGTTTAAATGTTATTGATTACTTTTTATCTGTAAAATCAGCATCAATTACATCATCATCTTTCTTTGAATCACTTGATTCATTTGAAGATTGTTCTTGATGAGGTTGTTCAGTTGAACCTTGAGCTCCACTTTGTTGAGCTTGTGCTTGTTGCATATATGCAGCAGCTTTTTCTAAATCACCAATTTTACTACGTAAAACATCAATATTATTGTTATTTAAAGCGTCTCTTAATTCATCTCTTAATTTTTCAGTTTGTTCTTTTTGAGCTTGATCCATTGAAGCGCCTTTTTCTCTTAATGCATTATCGATTTCATTTAAATAAGATTCTGCTTTATTCTTTAAATCAGCTTCTTCTTTACGTTTTTCATCTGCATCTTTATTTGCTTCAGCTTCTCTAACCATTCTATCGATTTCTTCTTTTGATAAACCATTACTTCCAGAAATTGTAATTTCTTGTTCTTTTTGACTATCTAAATCTTTAGCGCTAACTTTAACAATGCCGTTGACATCAATATTGAATGTAACTTCAATACGTGGAGTTCCTCTTGGAGCAGCTTTAATACCTGTTAATTGGAAATGACCAAGTAATTTGTTATCGTGAGCCATTGGACGTTCACCTTGATAAACCATAATATCAACTGCAGGTTGGTTATCTGCTGCTGTTGAGAAGATTTGGCTCTTTGTTGTAGGAATTGTTGTATTTCTTGAAATTAATGGAGTCATAACACCACCCATAGTTTCAATACCTAAAGTTAATGGAGTAACATCAAGTAAGATAACATCTTTAACATCCCCACTTAAAATACCACCTTGGAATGCAGCACCAATTGAAACTGCTTCATCTGGGTTAACTGAAAGGTTAGGTTTTTTACCTGTTGTTCTTGAAACTAATTCTTGAACAGCTGGCATACGGATAGAACCACCAATTAATAAGACTTCATTAATATCATTCCATGAAAGTTTTGAATCTCTTAATGCATCTTCTAATGGTTTTAAACATCTATCTAATAAATGTCTTGTTAAATCTTGGAATTTAGCTCTTGTTAAAGTTGTTTCAAATGAGATAGGACCTGTTTCTCCCATACCAATGAATGGTAATGAGATTGTAGTTTCTGTATTACTTGATAATTCGATTTTTGCTTTTTCAGCAGCATCTTTATATCTTTGTAATGCCATTTTATCATCAATATCTCTATTAAATTGAATCTTAATTTGTGCTCTAATCCAATCAGCTAAAACATTATCCCAATCATCTCCACCAAGTTTATTATCGCCTGCTGTAGAAACAACTTCGAATGTACCATCGCCAATGTCAAGGATAGAAACATCAAGTGTACCACCACCTAAGTCGAATACACAGATTTTTTCTGTTTTGTCTTTACCTAAGCCATAAGCTAAAGCAGCAGCTGTAGGTTCATTAATAATACGGACTACATCTAAACCAGCGATTGTACCAGCATCTTTTGTAGCTTGTCTTTGAGCATCATTGAAGTATGCAGGAACTGTAATAACAGCTTTTTTAACTTCATGACCAATATTAGCTTCTGCATATTTCTTCATATATGATAAAACTTTTGCAGAAATTTCTTGTGGTGTAAATTCTTTGCTAATGCAATTAACTTTAACTTTTGCATCACTACCCATTAATCTTTTAATTGAAGAAATTGTATCTGGATTAGTAATTGCTTGACGTTTTGCAGCATTACCAACGATTTCTTCACCATTAGCTTTAAAACCAACGACTGATGGAGTTGTCATTGTTCCTTCTGGGTTTGGAATAACTTTTACAGTTCCATCACTTTGTAAATAACTAACAACAGAGTTTGTTGTACCTAAATCAATACCTAAAATAATTTCTTTTGCCATATAATTTTATCCTCCAATTTATTTATATAAAACTTATGCAGCTTTATCTTCTTCTTTTACTTCTTCACTTTTTTTCTTACTAACAACAACCATTGCTGGTCTAATTAAATGAGAATGAAGTTTATAACCTTTAAGGTTAACTTTTTTAACTAAGTTTTCTTCACCATCTGATTCTTGATGATCAACAGCTTGCATAACACTTTCATCAAACTTTTGATCAACTGAAGGAGAAATAACTTCAATTCCTTCATTTTGAAGAATATTTATTAATGTTGTATAAACATAGTTAAATCCAATTAAATAATTTTTAGTTTCAGGATTAGATGGTTCATTTTTTAATGCAATTTCAAATGAATCTAATACTTGAAGTAAATCTGAAACAAAACCTTCAATACGATATTTCATTGCTTCATTATGGTCTTTTTTAATTTCTTTTCTTAAATTGTCCATATCAGCATATAATCTATAATATTCATTTTTCCAATGTTCAGCATCATCTTTAGCTTTTTTTGTATCTTCTTCAGCTTTTGCAATTTTCTTTTTATAAGAATCTTTCATTGATACTTCAACATTTTCTTCTTTTGTTTCTTCTACTTCTTTTTCATTTTCCTTAATTTCGCTCATGACTATCCTCCTTTTTTATCATCAATATCATCTTCATTAGATGATATGTATTCATTTAATTTATCAATAATATAATCTAATGAATTTAAAACTTTTTCATAATCCATTCTTTTAGGACCAATGACTGCAATTCTTCTTACATTTTGATCCATATCATTTTTAATATCTTTATAAATGATTGTTAAATTTTCATAATCTTTATTAATTTCACCTGAATCAATAATTTCTTTATATTGAGATGAATCAATAAATTGATTAATCAAATCTGGATTACTGAATAAATCAAAGACTTTTTTAAGTTCATTAGCATTATCAGTAAATTCTGGTTGTATAAGCATTTTTTCTTTTCCATAAAATTCATTACGATTTTGGGAAATTTCAACAAATGTTTTTACTAAAGAATTAAAAAAATAAGAATAATTTGTAATGTAATCTGAGAATACTGGTTTTAAAGTTTCAAGCTTTGGAACAAGTTGATCAATTGTTGTACCAACTAACCTCTTATTTAGCATTTCAACACATTTTTGAATATCTTGAATTGAAGAATTCCCATCAACTTTAAATGTTTTATTTTCACAATATCCAGTATTCGTAACAAATATTGCAGTGAAATTTCTATCATTTAAAGGAATGATTTGAATTTTTGCTAACGCTTCAACTTTAGAATCAGGTCCAAGAACTACACTTGTTAAATTCGTCATAGAAGAAAGTATTTCACAACTTTCATGAATTACTTCATCAATAGATTTTGACGAAGCAAAAACACCCGAAACCTGATTTTTAAACTTATCATTAATCTTAAAATCTCTTAAATTATCAATATAATAACGATATCCAGCAGTTGAAGGAATTCTTCCACTTGAGGTATGAGTTTTTTCAATTAACCCATCTTCTTCAAGTTCTGCCATAACATTTCTAACCGTTGCACTTGAACAATCTAATTTATATTTTTCAATTAAATACTTACTTCCAACAGGTTCAGCATATTTAATAAAATCTTCTACAATTAATTTTAATATTTTTTGCTTTCTTGTTAATTCCATATTTCCTTTAGCACTTATTTTTCCTAAGTGCTAGAAATATTATATATGGAAGGATTAGCACAGTCAATAGAATAGTGCTAATTTTTTTAAATTTTTTTAATGAGTTTTAAAAGTATATAATCTAAAATTGGAATGCCTTCATCAGTTGCGTAAAATCTCTTATGAATTTTACATAAATTAGATTTAACTAATTCATCTACCTCTTCTTTAAATTCATTATAAAAATCAGTTTTAAATATTTTTTTATAATCTTTTAAAGAGAAACCATCATATTTACGCAAATTAGTAATGAAATAGTATTCTTTAAGTATATTTTTATCTATTACTTCTTTTTCAACTATTCTATTTCCATTAATATATTCTTTAAAACTTGAAGAAATATTATATCGAACATTATTAAAATATCCATGTGCGCCAATCCCAACTCCAATATATTCATTATTATTCCAATAATTTAAATTATGTTTACTGAATTTCTTATTTTTTGCAAAATTAGATACTTCATAACGTAAATATCCATATTTTTTTAAATAATTTACTATATAATCATAAAATATTCTTGAATCATCATTATTTTGTTCAGGATAATTTTTATTATAAAAAATAGTATTCTTATTAACAGTTAATGAATAAATTGAAATATGATCGACATCAAGTTTAATAAAATTATCTAAATCATATTTTAATTCTTCAATTGTTTGATTTTTAAATCCATAAATTAAATCTACATTAATATTTTTAATGTATTTTTTAACTTCATTAATTAATTCAAAATAATTTAATCCATAATCACGATTAATTTCTTTTAAAATTCTTTGGTTAAAACTTTGAATTCCAATTGAAATTCGATTTATTTTGTATTTTTTAAGTAATTTTAATTTATTAATTGTAATATCTTCTGGATTAAATTCGATAGAAAATTCAGAATTTATTTTTTTAAGTTTATAAACTTTTTTTAATAGCTTTTCTAATTCTTCAACATTAAAACTACTTGGACTTCCTCCTCCTATATAAATTGTCCTAAAATTAAAAAAATTTTTCCTTACCTTATCTAGATCTTTAATTAATTCATCTAAATAAGGTTTGGAAAAATTCTCTTTATAAATTAATTTTGTAAAATCACAATAAGAACAAATTTTTTTGCAAAAAGGAATATGTATATATAAACTATTTACCTTCTTTTTCATTTTGACTACTAAATTTTTCGAATTCTTTTTGTGTTTCTTCGTCTTCAACAGGTTCTAAAATTGAATCAAGATTTTGTTGAGCAATTTCTTCTTCTGTTGGTTTTTCTTCTTTATTATTTTTTAATAATGCTTTATGAATAACAAATGCAATACATCCAATTAATGCTGCACAAATTAAGATAATTAATATCCAAAGCCATGGATTGTTTGATAAAAAATTTGCGTAAATCTTCATAAAATCTCCTTACTATCTACGTTTGATAGGTATATAAACGAACTTATTTTTTAAAAGTTCCTTCTTATAATAACCCAAACGAACTAAATTATCCATACTACTTCTTGCAGTTTCATATGCACAACCTACTTCTTTTTTATATTGAGAAATAGTGTAATTCATATTTAAAGTGCAGTGTCTTGCATAAAAATAAGCTTGACCTCTTGATAAATTTGGTTCCATTTCAAGTAAACGTTTTTCTAAATTTATTGCTTCTTTTTCGTCTAATCCAGTTGGAATATTTTCAATCGCAATATTTGTAGTAAAACTAACATTTGCTTTTTCTTCTTGAATTTTTGAGGAATTATTCATTTGATCATGAGTTTCTTCTAATTCATCTAAATTAGGAACTAAATCATTGGATTTAACTTCATTTGCGTATAATTCATTAGTAATTGCTTTACCTTGTGAATTATTTAAATGTAAATTAGCTTCTTCAATAACCTTATCCATCTTTTTAATTGCAAAATCAATTAAATAAGTTAAATCTTGAGTTTTTTGAGATTCAATAAAATATTTTTTAAATTCTTCTTTATCATTTAAAAGGAATTCTAAATGTAATGATGAAGCAACTTCTTGTAATCCTTCATGTGCTAAAATAGCTTTTGCACAATAAACTGCTAAATCTTCACTATAAGCATCATATGGTCTTACATAATAGATATAATACATTGTAGAAATTGCTTTAACAAACATTCCTACCTGTCCATCATTTAAAAATTCTACTAAATTATCCATTGATTTAGAAATTGTTGTAGGAGGTAATCCGACATAAATTCTATTAACTAATACTTTAGCAAAATCATTTTGCACTTCATTTTTTCTAAATTCACTACTATCAAGTCCTAACATTAAATTGTTAAAATTTTCAAAAGTTTTAATAGAAATATCTTCATATGCTAATTTAGAAATTGATTCTAATGCTAAATAATAATTATAAACAATTAAAAGTTCTGGTTTTAAATTACTTGAATCTAAAGCTAAAATCTTTTGAATTTCATAATCTTCGATTTGTAAATTATAGTTATTTGCAAATCCTTTTAGAATCTCTTCATATGCACTTTTTTTATAGAAAATATCTGATTTATTTAAAGATAATTTTAAATATCTAAAATAAATATTCATTAATTTTCTTTCTACTCCATTAATTCTTTCATTGATTGTTGGAGTTAAACATACAGAATATTCTGATGTTGTAATATGTTTTAATTTAAGTCTAATAACAAAATTTTCTCTATATTCTAAAACTGTATTCCAAATGTTATCGATCATTGGAGTTTTCATATAGTTAGCAACATCTTTTTTTGTTGCGTAAATTTCATTACTAAACTTTACACCTAATTCTTTACTTGCCATTTTCGTTTCTTTCCTTTTTTAATTATAAAGAAAATAACTTTAAATTGCAATAATTTACTACTAGTTAATTACTAGTTAATAACTTTTATTCTTCCTCATCTAAAGAAAGTATCGACATGAATGCTTCTTGAGGTAATTCAACACTTCCAACTTGTTTCATACGTTTTTTACCTTCTTTTTGTTTATCTAAAAGTTTTCTTTTTCTAGAAATATCCCCACCATAACATTTTGCTAAAACGTCTTTTCTCATTGCTTTAATATCACAACGAGCAATAACTTTTCCATTAATAGCAGCTTGAACAGGGACTTCAAATTGTTGACGAGGAATTACTTCTTTTAATTTAGTAACTAATTTTAAAGCTTTATTATAAGCACTTCCTTTAAATACGATTGAACTTAAAGCGTCAACTGGTTCTCCATTTAATAAAATATCCATTTTAGTTAAATCACTTTGCTTATATCCAGAAATTTCATAATCTAAAGATGCATATCCTTTAGTATATGATTTTAATTTATCAAAGAAGTTAAAGATAATTTCACTTAATGGGATTTCATAAATTAAAGTCATTCTAGTGTCATCAAAATATTGTAAATCAATATAATTACCACGTTTTTCTTGGCAAAGTTCCATAATTGCACCAACATATTCTTTTGGAGTCATAATCGATGCTTTAACGTATGGTTCTTCAATAGTTTTAATATTAACAGGACTTGGCATTGCGCTTGGATTATCAACTTCAATACTTGTTCCATCAGTTAAATTAACTTTATAAACAACACTTGGTGCAGTTAAAATTAAATTTAAGTTATATTCTCTTTCAAGTCTTTCTTGAATAACATCCATGTGTAAAAGTCCTAAAAAGCCACATCTAAATCCAAAACCTAAAGCTTGAGAAGTTTCAGCTTCAAATTTTAAACTACTATCACTTAAACATAATTTTTCTAATGCATCTCTTAAATCTGCATATTTTTTACTTTCTGTTGGATAAATTCCACAATAAACCATTGGATTTATCTTTCTATAACCAGGTAATGCTTCTTTTGCAGGATTATCTTTTAAAGTAATTGTGTCACCAACCCAAACATCTTTAATATCTTTGATTTGAGCACATAAATATCCAACTTCCCCACAATAAAGACATTCTCTTTGAAGTTCTTTTGGAGTTCTAACACCAAGTTCAGTAACTAAGAAATCACAATTTGATCCCATAAAGTGAATTGTATCACCTACTTTAACCATTCCATCTTTAACTCTTATTAAAACAATTACACCTCTATAAGAATCATAAAATGAATCAAAAATTAAAGCTTTTAATGGATCTTCGTTATTTCCTTTTGGAGCAGGAACATCGGTAACGATTCTTTCTAAGACATCTTTAATATTTTGACCAGTTTTTCCACTAACAGGGATTGCATGTTCTCCATCAAGACCAATTTTTGAAGTAATTTCTTCTCTACAAAATTCAATTCTAGCACTTGGTAAATCAATTTTATTGATAACTGGAACTACTTCTAAATCGTTATCTACTGCTAAATAAAGATTTGCTAAAGTTTGAGCTTCAA
Organism: Lachnospiraceae bacterium; assembly: GCA_963660725.1. Taxonomy (GTDB): domain Bacteria; phylum Bacillota_I; class Bacilli_A; order RFN20; family CAG-826; genus Onthovivens. The sequence continues at coordinate 14,063 of CAVKZU010000038.1, forward strand.
CTCCTTGAGTTGCATCAACTACTAAAATTGCACCTTCACATGCAGCTAAAGATCTAGATACTTCATAAGTAAAATCGACGTGCCCTGGAGTATCTATTAGATTAAAAATGTATTCATTTCCATCATTTGCTTTGTACTTTAAAGAGACAGCATTAAGTTTAATAGTAATGCCTCTTTCTCTTTCAAGATCCATTGAATCAAGCATTTGATCTTTAAGTTCTCTTTTATCAATTGATTCAGTTAATTCTAAAATACGATCAGAAATTGTTGTTTTTCCATGATCAATATGAGCAATAATGCTAAAGTTTCTAATTTTATTAATATCGTAAGACATGTTTATAAATATACCATTTTTTTAAATTTTATAAAACTCTTTTAAATAAGAACTGATATTATTACTATCAACTTTCTTAAATGTTTTATATTTTTCTTTGAAAAGTTCCTTATAAGTTTTATATCCATAGCGTTTATCAATTAATAAAACGCTACCTCGATCGGTTTCACTTCTAATAACTCTTCCAATTGCTTGCATAACTTTATTAATTCCAGGATTTGTGTATGCAAAATCAAATCCATTTAATTCATTACTATTGAAATATTCTTTTAAATATTCATTTTCAATACAAATTGAAGGTAATCCTACTCCTAAAATACAAATTCCATCTAATGAATTTTTAATTTCAATTCCTTCAGAATATGAACCACCTAGAACACAAAAAGCAATATTCATTTCATTACTTTTATTAAAGAAATTGAAAAATATCTCTTTTTCTTCTCTTTTATTACTAATTTCTCCTTGGAAAAAGAAATTATAATTTAAATCTTCAAAATAAGATTT
>CAVKZU010000039.1:0-737 GCA_963660725.1 Lachnospiraceae bacterium
CATATAAATTTATTAAATTTAATTGATCATCTAGTAATTTTGATAAGTTAAAAGCAGGTTCTCTTTTTAAATAATTAAACAAATATTCATAACTATAATAAATTTTTGGAGTATTCAAAAATGGAAATTCATTGAAAAAATCTTTTACAATAAACTCAATTTCTAGATTAATATCTTCTTTAAAAATATCCTTTTCATCATTGAGATAAAAATTGTAGCTTTTATTTATAATTACTTTAATTTCATCATTAATATTTAAATTATATTTATTTTTAAATTCATTATTTATTACAACTTCATTATTTAATAAATCTTCATTAATAGAAGGATAAAAAGTTATATTTTTATAACTTTCATCATTAATATAGGTAGTATTTGTATTTAAAAAATAAGATAAATTTGGATTTAATGAATATTCAATATTTTCATCATTAAATATATTATAAATTTCTTCATTTTTCGGTTTTTCTTTTTTAACAACTTTTAAATAAGAATTATTATTTGATTCAATTGTTTTAGACGCAATAAAAACATCATTAGAATAATATTTATTTATAATAGAAGATGAATAATCATTAAAAGAATATTTAAAAGAAACACTAAAAATTAAAAAAGTATATGAAAACACTAAAGAAATTAAAGAAAAGAAAGACATTTTTAAATTTGAAAATGTTATTTTTTTAGATAATAGTTTAATATTTTCTTTAATTTTTGATTTTTTAGTGTTTATTTCTATT
>CAVKZU010000039.1:747-3154 GCA_963660725.1 Lachnospiraceae bacterium
TTTCTGCTACTTCATTAAAATTATCTTTAATATTAGATTCAACGATTTTTCCATCTTCTAGCCTAATAAAACTACAATCATATTTTTTTAAAAATTCTTCATTATGAGTTACTACAATTACTAGCTTTTCTTTGCTAATTTCGTATAAATCATTCATTAATAATTCACCATTTTTATTGTCTAATGCCCCTGTTGGTTCATCTGCAAAAATAATTTCTGGATTTTTAATTAACGCTCTAATTAATGCACATCTTTGTTTTTCTCCACCTGATAAATTATAAACTTTATTATTTTTAACGTTATCTAATCCATATTTATTTAATAATTCATCTATTCTTGCTTTATCATTACTTACTAATTCTAAATTTTCTTTTAATGTATATTCTTTAAATAAATTAAAATCTTGGAATAAAACTCCAATATTAGAATAATAATTTTCTAAATCGAATTTAGATGCATAAATATCATCATTTTTAAATTTAATTAATCCACTAGTAGGCTTTAAAAATCCTTCTATTATAGAAAGTATCGATGATTTTCCACTTCCAGATTTTCCTATTACAAAAACTAATCCTCTATTAGGAAATTTAATGTTAATATTATTTAATACAGTCTTACTTTTTCCGTTCTTAACTTCATATTTTAAAAACAAATTTTTAACTTCAATCATAAAATACACCTTCTATATATCAAGATGTAAGTAAAATTAAAAATTATCCAAAAATTTTAAAAATAATGAAAAAAGTTGCTAACTTAATAGCAACTTTATGTTTAGAAATATAAATCTCTAATGTCTAAGAATCTTGCGTAATCTTCTACAAAAGATTTAAACCCATTTTCATTTCTGTATGAATTCGTTTCTTCGGAAGAATGATTACGAAAGATAGCTTTCTTAATTTTTTTAATCATTCTATTCTCCTTATTTCTTTTGAAAAAATATGTTTTGGGCTTAACATATCTCAAAAGAGTACATAAGTATAGTGTCAAAACGAATTATTGTCAAGAGTTTTTTAAAAATTTTTATTAATCTGCTAAAGTTCCCATTGGATCCCATGGTGCTAAAACAGTTGGTTCTTCTTTTAAAGCATTAAGTTCAGCTTCGGATAAGTATTTTTTCTTAATAACTGCTTGATAAACGAAATGATCAAACCAAGTATTACTCATAACATAATATCCTTGATTACCAACATCTTTACCCCATGAATTTTCAATCTTCCATCTATTAATTAAATCACCTTTTAAGTTATATCCAGTGATACACATAGCGTGATTCATAACTGAAGCATGGAAATCAAGCATTGCAGCTTTATCAAATGTAACATCAAATCCAAATGGAGTAACATAATCAATTGATTGATCATCCCAAACTCCACTTGTTCTATTACGATAGAATCCAACATCACTACCAAACCAAACGATACTATTATCATCAAGTTGAGCTTTAATTAATTCTTTCATTCTATCCATTGGAACGTTTAAATGTTTAATATCTTCTCCATCCAAACAATTATTTAAATATGCAATTGTATAAGTTTTAAAGAATGGTTTATCTTTAGTAGGACTATTAATTAAAGAAACATATTCATCAATTTCACTTCCAATATATTTATCAAAGAATGATTTTGGAGTTAAATCTTTATCAATATGATATTCATTTTTTTCATCAACATATTCAAAATCAAAACTAGTTGGAGGTAATCCAAATGCATTTGTTAATAAATTAAAGATTTTTTGCATATAACCATCTTTAATTTCTTTAATTTTTGCATAATCTTTTGTTCCTAATGATTTGATTTCAAAAGCAAATTGTCTAATTAAATTATTAATTAAGAAATTACTTTCTTGAGTAGCACTTGATTGGAATGTTTCATTGAAGTTATTTTTTGGCATAACACCATACTTTTTAACAACATTTTTAAACATATCCCATTGTCCACCATCACTAACAGCACCTTGAAGAACATGCATTAAAACTCTTTCATCTGGTTCATTATCAATTAAATCAGCAATTGAAGATAATGTATAATTACATTTTTCAAGTTTATCATATAAAGCTACAAAGTTTTGTGATAATTCAAAATCTTTTAAATTTAATTTTTTAGCAACAATTTCTCTTAAAACATTAAGACCTGCAAAAATCCAGCATCTTCCACTTTGTTTTTGATTACAAACTGGTAATGTTTTAACTTCATGTGAGAAAGTAAAAATAGTATTTTCTTCATTATTATTTTCGTAAACAACTGTAGAAATAGCGTTTTTACTTAAAGCGTGTCTTACAATTTTATTAACTTTATTTGATTCATAATTTTCTTTAAAATTTGATTTTTCAATATTTAAAGCGAATTCATTTTTATTAATATTTTTCATTAATTTTCCTTCTTTCTTATTATTTTAATAATTCTTCAAC
>CAVKZU010000040.1:0-3454 GCA_963660725.1 Lachnospiraceae bacterium
TGGTTCATCTTTTTTTACCACGAAACACTCCGGCGAAATACCACGAAACACTCCGACAAGTATTGAATTTTAGCATATTTATCGTTATAATTTATTAGAGGTTAAAATTTATGGAAGATTATAAAAAAAGGGTATTTGATGATGCTTTAAAATTTAGAATGAGAGTATTTGGAGCTGTTTTAATTACAGGACCTAAAGGGTGTGGTAAAACTAGAACTGGTGATGAAATTGCTAAAACTAAGATAGAATTTCAAGATGAAGAGAAAAATGAATATTATCTTTCGTTATTGAATAATTTTCCTAATGAACTTTTAAAAGGAGAATATCCTATTCTTTTTGATGAATGGCAAGATGGTGCAAAAATTTGGGGAGTAATTAGAAAATATTGTGATGACCATCCAAGAGATAATGGTATGTTTATTTTAACAGGATCATCATCAAACAATGTTAATACACCTCATACTGGGACTTTAAGAATTTCTGAACTTGAAATGATGCCAATGTCTCTTTATGAAACTGAAGAATCAAATGGAAAAATATCATTAATTGAACTTTTCAATAATCCAGAAAATTTTAGACCATGTGAGAGTAATTTAACTATCGATGATATTATTTTTGCAATTTGTAGAGGCGGATGGCCAAAAGCATTGTTTGAAGAAGGAAGAGATGAAAAATTATATATAGCTAAAGACTTATTTAACCAAACTTGTAAAAAAGATATGTCAAAATTAGATAACATTAAGAGAAATGCTACATGGGTAAATTTAATACTTAAATCTTATGCTAGAAATATTTGTAGTTTAGCGGACATAAAAACTATTTATACTGATGTCTATTTAAATTGCGGAATCTCTGAAAGTACATTTTATGAATATGTTGATGCCTTGGAAAGATTATATATTATAAAAGATATAAATGCTTGGTCACCAATGTTAAGAAGTAAGAGCAATATCAGAATTAAACCTAAAAGAAATTTAATTGATCCTTCAATTGCTGTCGCTGCACTTGGAGCATCTCCTGAATCTTTAAAAAGTGATTTTAACACATTAGGTTTTTTATTTGAATCTTTAGTTATAAGAGATTTAAGAGCGTATTCTGCTAAATGTAATGGAGAAATTTCTTTTTACCATGATCGATATGACCTAGAAGCTGATGCAGTTTTGCATTTAGATGATGGAAGATATGCATTAATAGAAATAAAATTAGGTAATGATAAAATTGAAGAAGGTGCTAAACACCTTAATGAAATAGAAAATTTAGTAAAAGAATTTAATATTAAATATCCTAATAATAAAATGAGATTGCCAGATTTAAAGATTGTAATCACAGGTAGTAGATTTGCTTTAAAAAGAGAAGATGGAGTTTTTGTTATTCCAATCGGATGTTTAAAAGATTAATAAACTATTTAATTTTTGGTAATAATTTTAGTATAATTCTTTCAATTTAAAGGAGATAGAAATGAAAAATAAATTATTCGTTTTAAGTATATTATCATTATCTTTAATATGTACTTCTTGTAATAATACAAATAATGATAATAATCAAAATAATAAAGAAAATTATGAATTTAAAGTAAATAGAAAACAAGATAAAGTCGCAATGGCGTCTTCTTTAAGTGCATTAAATGGTACAAGTATTAATATTTCTTATTTTAATGAGGAAAAAGTACCTTTTGTACATATGAATGATTTAGTATCTTTTTTAAATAATTTTAGTATTGCGATTGGAAAAGAATATGGAAGTAATAATATTCCTATCTTTGAAGTTAGTCAAAACGCAAAAGAATATACGATTACTAATAAAAAGTTTAATACTACATGTGTAATCAATTTTTCTACTCGTGAATTATTATTTAATGATTATCATTTATTTACTAATCTTACTTCAAGTGAAAAAGCTTCAGGAATCCATGCATTTGGAGGAAAAGCAGATATAGCTAGTAGTAATTTCTATTTAGTTAATGAAGAATATATTAGTGGAGGAAGTACTAAAATAGATTTATCTTCTTATTATATAGATATGCCTTATTTTGAAAATAGTGGATATTTACCTTTTCAAACTTTTGTAGATATTTTTCTTTCAGGTGCAAATATTCCTTTAACTATTATTAATGATACTATTTATACTTATGGAGCGATTAAAGAAGGTGAAAATTTAACACCTTATGGAAAAGAATATTATAATTCTATTAAAGATACAGATAAATTAAGTGAATATCAACTTACATTTAATTATTATGAAACTTGTTTAGCGTTAGATAATTTATATGGATTAAAGAAAGAACATGGAATTACTTCTTTTGATGAATATTTTATTAGTCAAAATCAAAAAGAAGAAATGTTAAAAGATTCAAAAGCATTTGATGAAGATTTAGCAAAATTACTTAATGTTAAAATTTCTGATTTCCATTCAGCTTTTAGTTATGCTTCACCATATTCAGGGGATTTTACTCCTAAAGCAGTTGCGTCTACTCAAGGAATGATTTATTACGCTTTATCTTCTACAATTACTAATATAAGAACTCAAGTATTAGGAGAAATTAAACCATTTGAAGTTGTTGAAGATACTGCATTTATTACTTTTGATCAATTTATTATGCCTGAAAATTTAAATGATGTTTATAATGATAATCATTTAGAATATACATCTACTTTGATAAAAGAATCATTAAATAAAATAAATAGTGATGATTCAATTAAAAATGTAGTACTTGATTTATCTTGTAACGTTGGAGGTATGGGGGATGCTGCAATTGATGTAGTTAACGCAATGCTTGGATATTGTATTGTTACAACTAGAGATAAATTTACTAATTCTCAAATGACTGCATTATATAGAGTAGATAGTAATTTAGATGGAGTTATTGATTCAAATGATTCATTACGTGAAGGATTAAACAAATATGTTTTAACTTCTCGTGCTTCATTTAGCTCAGCCAATTTAGTAAGTGCTTTATTAAAAGAAGGTGGATTCAATGTACTTGGTGAAACAAGTGGAGGAGGAAGTTGCGTAGTTTATCAAAGTGCTACTAGTAATGGAACTTTCTTCCAAATGTCTGGAACTACCGAAATTTGCACTTATAAAAATGGAAGACTTGTAAGTGTTGATGATGGGGTTACTCCTGATTATAAAATTTCAAGTTACGAAAAATATTTTAATCGAGAAGGTTTAGTATCTTGGATTAAAACATTATATTAATATTATTTAAGTCATGTTTTGTAATAAAAGCATGACTTTTTGTATATTTAATCTAAATCTAATTGTATTATTATGCATAATTTTCATATCTTTTAAATTTATGTCAAAAAAAGAATAAAAAATGAAAAAAGTATTTGACTTAAATATACTCTTAATATATACTATTTGAGCACTTGTTAAGGAAGTCCTTAACTAATGCAAAGAGATCTTTGAAAACTAGATAGATGTACAACAATAAACGTCAATAAATTTAAGT
>CAVKZU010000041.1:0-2106 GCA_963660725.1 Lachnospiraceae bacterium
CTGTTTATCTTTTGATAATACAGTATCTGAAAATGTTAGAAGAGGTGTTAAATACATTAAAGGTAATAGATATGGTTTTACATTAAAAGAATTTAAAAGATATTTTAATAATGAAATTATTAATAAATATCCAAATGATTATGAAAGAATCTATAATTTAATATTAGAAGAATTTTATAGAAAAGAAGAAGAAAATTATTTTTTAAATCTTCAAACGATAAAAATTGTTCTAACCAATGAAGATACAAAATGGTATAAATGTGATAGATGTGGATCTATTATTAATTTCTTGATTGAAGATAAATGTCCTATTTGTGAATCGAAGAAATTAATCGAAAATATTCCTTCTAATTTCAAGAAATTAGATTATTGGAGAAAACCAATTGTATTAGAAGAACAAATTAAATCTTTAAATACTGAAGAACACACTGCTCAACTTTCGTACAAAGATCAAAAAGTAAATACGTGGTCTAAAACTGAAGATTATGAAATGAGATTCCAGGATGTTAATGTTGAAAATATTAATAAAAATCCTATTGATATTTTAAGTTGTACAACAACAATGGAAGTTGGTATTGATATAGGATCTTTAACTGCAATTGGAATGCATAATATCCCTCCTCAAAGAGAAAACTACCAACAAAGAGCAGGTCGTGCTGGAAGACGTGGTTCTTCAATTTCAACAATTTGTGTTTATGCACAAGGTGGTCCCCATGATAATTTTTATTTTAATAACCCAAAAGAAATAATTAGAGGAAAAGTAAGAAGACCATGGCTCGATATTAAAAATAAGAAATTAATAAGTAGGCATTTCAATTTAATTTGTTTTAGTAATTTCTCAAATTTTAAAAGAATATCTCTATATGATGTAAAAGTAGAGAAATTTATGACATTACAGTATGAATTCTTTGATTTTGTTGATAATTTAAAATTTAATGATGTACAAAATAAAGAGTATTTTTTAGGGGAAAATTTAGAACGATTTAAGATTGACTTAAAAAATAAAATCAGTGATTTATTTAAAAATCAAGAAAATTTAAAAAGAAATTTATTTGAACTTTTATTTGAAAAAGGAATTATTCCATCTTATTCTTTTCCACTCGATATTGTTGATTTTACTGTTTTAGATTCTGATAGCAACGTAAAATATGCTCCATCTAGAGGATTAGATATAGCAATTAATGAATATGCACCTGGAAGAACAATTGTTATTGATAAAAAGACATATCAATCAGGAGGTATCTATTCTCCTATTCAACATAAAAATTTCCAAAATGTTTATAAACCTGCTGAGCCATATTTTATGGATGAAGCATATTATAAGACAATTTATATATGTGGAAATAAAGCATGTGGTTGGTTTGGAAAAGAAAAACCAAAAGATAATAAATGTCCATTTTGTGGTAATGAAATAAATACTATTGAGGAAAATAAAATGTTAATTCCTTGGGGGTTTGCACCTAAAAATGGTAAGGAAATTAATGAAGTTGAAGCAAATAGTGAATTAACTTATGCTGGTGATCCATGTTATTCTGCTACTCCTTCTAATGATTTAAAATCAACATGTTTTAAAAATATTAAAATTGCCAATAGAAAAAATGAAGAAATCATCATTTTAAATAAAGGCATTAAAAATCAAGGTTTTGATGTCTGTAAAGATTGTGGCGCTGCTAAAATTCATGATGGAAAAAGCTTAAAGGAAAGTTCATATAAAGCACCATTTACAATAAAAGGAAAGCAAGTTTATTGTGATCATTTAAATGTTGCAGAAGGAATATTTTTAGGAACAAATTTTGTTACGGATATGTTTTTTATCCAAATAGAAATCAATGAAGAAATAACAGAAGATAATTTAATTTTAAATTCTGCGTTGATTACCTTATCAGAAGCTATGAAACTATCTATCAGTAGAATACTTGATATTTCATATAATGATTTAATGAGTGGAATAAGAAAAAGAATAGATAATATTAATAGAAAAAGGTATTTGGATATTTATTTCTATGATAGTTTATCAAGTGGTGCCGGTTATTCTACACAAATTGAGAATTATTTAGATGAAATTATTTCAAGTACATACAAAATATTAAATAGTAGTGATGATAG
>CAVKZU010000041.1:2116-3169 GCA_963660725.1 Lachnospiraceae bacterium
TGATGATAGAGATATTTGCAATTATTGGAATCAAAAAAAGCAATATTTATTTAATAAATTTATAGCGTTAAATTTATTAGACTGGGCTACTAAAGCTAAAATGCCTAATGCTTATTCAGAAAATGAAACTAAAATAATTTGTAATCCTCTAATAAACGCATTAAACAATAAAGGAATTAATGATATTAAAATTGAAAATAATAAATTAATTATTTGCGGAGTAATTTATAATATTGTTAGTTCATTTATTAATAAAAAGTTAAATGATATTAATAATTTTGATATTGAACAACAATTGCCTACTGTTTTAAAAGATATCGAAAGTAGAATTAAAATTCTATTAAAAGATAATGAGTAATATTAAAAAGAGGATTTTATCACTTTACGATAAACCTCTTTTTTATTAATAGTACATTTTAGTAAAAAATTGAAATATAATAAACAATGAACACTTGATTATAAAAACTTGTTGGGTTATAAAAGAAAATTGTAAATCATCATTTGTTACAGCATGGTATCAAAAGATTTTAAGGAGAAATTGAAAGATGAAATTTAATGATTATGTTGATGTAAAAACTTTAGTAAAAAAAGGAAATGTTAATGCAGGTGAAATTGGAACTATTGTACATATTTTTACTGATCCTTGCGAAGGGTATATTGTAGAGTTTTGCAATGATGAAGATTATGCTCCCTGGGGAATAGAGACATACGAGCCTTATGAACTTGAAGAAATTAAAAATAAATAAGCCTTACTAATTTATAATTATTAAATTTTAAAAATATTTTTAGTAATTTTTTAAATTTAAAAATTATTTTTTTCTAATTGCAGATAGAATTTTTTTTAGAAGACTTTTTAATATTTTATTTATATCATCGATATCAATAAAGCATTTTTCCATTATATTTTTGTTACCGATTTAAAAGCTTATCATAAATTTTTCTTTTAAAAATTATTGTTCATTCGTTTCTTATTGCTTATTTTTTTAGAATTCATATTAAAAAAACTTAAAATGTGCAGGTTTCCCTAAAATTCAAAAATGTAAAATGTGCAGG
>CAVKZU010000042.1:0-12333 GCA_963660725.1 Lachnospiraceae bacterium
AATTAAAACTACCTATTTTTTCATTGAAGAATATTTTTTTAAAAAAGTATTAATACTTTAATAATTCTTGTTGATTAGTAACTTCTAAACTAGAAATAACACTTTCAGTTGATTCTTTTTCTTGCTTAATTGAATCATCTTCTAAAACTGATCTAGCGATTGAAATTGGTACTGCAAGTAAAACAAATGCTCCAAATATTCCTGCACTTACACATAAGCTATTTCTAAAAAAGAAATAAGCTTTAGAATGATTTGTTTTTTGTAATTTATCTTTCATAACCATATTTTTCACCACTATTTAATCCTTTTTATAATTCTAAGTTTTGCACTATGAGCACGTGGATTTATTTCTAATTCTTCTTCACTTGCGATAATACAATGTTTATTTACTAGTTCATAATCAGCCTTTTTCATATCCTTTGGTAAAAGATAATCGTTATTACGATCTCCTTTAATAAAGGTATATTGCTTAAAAAGATTTTTAACAATTCTGTCTTCTAGTGAGTGGAACGTAATTACTACTACTCTTCCTTCAACACTAATCGACTTAATAGCATCTTCTAAAGCGATTGACAAAACATTTAATTCATCATTAACTTCAATTCTTAATGCTTGAAATACTTGTTTTGCAGGATGCTTACCCGTATAAAGAAATTTTTTAGGAATTGAATTTCTTATAATATCTACTAGCTCAAAAGTTGTATTAATTTCTTTTGATTCTCTTACTGCACAAATATTTTTAGCGATATTATAAGCATATTTTTCTTCCCCATATTCTTTAAAGATTCTAACTAAATCATTCATTGGGTAATTGTTAACAATCTTCTTAGCTGTCAAGGAACTATTTTGATTCATCCTCATATCTAAAGGGGAATCAAATCTGTAAGAAAAGCCACGATAATCTTCATCAAATTGAGGAGAAGATACTCCTAAATCAAATAAGATTCCATCAACTTTTGTTACATTTCTTTTTTGAAGCTCAGTCTTCATATTTTTGAAATTAGTCTCAATAATTTCAAAATTATTTCCAACTTCTTCTAATACATTTTTTGAATATTCTATTGCTTCCTTATCTTGATCAAAACAATATAAGAAACCTTTAGGTATTCTTTTTAAGATTTCTTTACTATGACCGCCTCGCCCAAGAGTCATGTCAATATAAATTCCATCTTCTTTAATATTTAGTCCTTCTATCGCTTCTTTAAGGAGGACTGATTTATGTTCGTTACTTTTCATTTTCAAATATGTTTTCCGCGTTCTTTTCGAAATCCTTTTCGTTCATTAATTTATTTTCTTCCCAAGTATCAAAATCCCATATTTCGAAGTGGTCAAGAACTCCTAAGATATGTACCTTGGTTTTAATCTTGTATACTTCGAGTAGTTTGGTAGGAAGGAGGATTCTTCCTTGAGAGTCAATATTTAATTGAACTACAGAATCTAAGAAAATACGTAAAGTTTGACGAACTTTCTCTTTTTCAAACGATTGTGATTGATAATGAGAAATCATTTTAGTAAAGTCATCTTCTTTGTAGATAGAAATACAACCATCAAAACCCTTAGTTAAATAAAGATTATTTTCATTTCCAATTTCATTTCTGAACTTGGAAGGAATAACTAATCTTCCTTTACTATCAATGTTGTAATCATATCCACCAATGAACATTTTCCTACATTTTCTCCCACTTTCTACCACTTGAGTATATTTTATAGTATAAACTATAATCCTGCAAGTATTATTTTTAGAAATTAGTATCTTTCTAGTAGTTAATTAGTTAACTTAAGTTACAAAAATAAGAAAAAATGCCTTATTATCGGCATTTTCCATAAAATGTAGTAAAGTGGGAGAAAAAAACAGCACTAAATTTGTGCTGTCTTTAACTAATTATCAAAATCAATATCTTTTAAAGAATCAAATGGAGAATCACTTTCTTCTTCTTTTAAAGAATTATATTCATCTTCACTTAAAACTTTAAATTCTTCACTTTCAGGATATGTTTCATCATCTTTTTTTAAAGTAATTGGAAGATCTGTAATAACTAATGAATAAATTAATTCATCAATTTCAAATCCATCTTTTAAATAGATGATTTCTTCATTCTCCATTTCTTTTTTATTAGTAAGATATAATTCATCTTTTAATGATGAATTATATTCAAATGGTTTTAAAGATACTGTAGATAAAACTTCTAAAGAATATGATAAATCAAAGGTAACTACCATAACATCTCCCGTATTATCAAAACTGATTTCACCTTCTACCTTATTAAACTTTTTAACGAATGTATCACTATTAAGTTCATTTAATAAATTGATATCGGCGTCATATTTTAAAGTTTCTTTATCTTTAATTGATTTAAAATTAATTTTCATAACTACCCTCTAAATTCTACTTTAAATTTATTAATTAATGTTTCTTTAACTTTATTAATTACTAAATTAATTGTATCTTCTTTTAAAGTTTCATCCATTGATTCTAAAGTAAGTCTTAACGCTAATGAAGTGTGGTTAAGTTTAACGTGTTCTCCATTATAAATATCAAATACTTCTACTTTTTTAATTAAAGAAGATATCTTCTTAATTTCTTTTTTAACATCAATGTATTTATATTCATTAGAAATTGTAAATGCTAAATCTCTAGTAATTGAAGGGAATTTAGAATATTCATTAAATTTATTTTTACCTGTTTTAATACTAAATAATAAAGATAAATTTATTTCTCCAATAACAACACTTTCTTTTTTAAATGAGAATTCATTTTTTAATTGAGGATGGATATCTCCAATAACACCTACTAATTTATTATCAATTTTAATTAATGCACTTCTTCCTGGATGGAATTCATTTGATTCAAATCTTTCATATTTTACTCTATTTGAATCGATATTAAATAAAGTTAAAATTGATTCAACATATCCTTTTATATCATAGAAATCTTTAGCTTTTGGATTTAATAAATCTTTTTCGTATTTATTACCAATTAATGCAATACTTAAATGGATTTCTTCTTTATTACCTTTACTATATACATTAGAAATTTCAAATAATGAAGGATTACTATTATTATGATTAATGTTATATTCTGCACATCTAAGTAAAGATGATAATAAATTCTTTCTAATATATTTATGATCTTCAGTTAATGGATTAAAGATTTCAATACCTTCATTAGTATTTAAAATATTTAACATCTCATTATCTTTTTTATTAATCAAAGTATAGGTTAAAACTTCATATAATCCTTTAGATAATAAATAATCTTCAATTACTCTTTCTTTTTCACGTGATGAAGATAATTTTCCAACAGTTGTTTCCATAACTGGAAGGGAAGTAGTAATTGTATCAAATCCATAATATCTAATAATTTCTTCACTTAAATCTGCTTTACCTTCAACATCAATTCTAAATGCAGGGACAGTAGCGTTAAAATTATTATCATCAAGAATTTCAATTTCAAAATTTAAAAGTTTTAAACAATTAGTAATATCAAGTAATGTAAAGTTACTACCTAAACGGTTATTAATATAATCTTTTGAACAACTTATAACTTTTTTATCATGATTTAATTTATCTACCTTAATAATTTGAGAAACTTCATCAAATTTGGTTAATTCTTTTAAGATTTTAACGAATAAATTTAAAACATATTCACTTTGATCTTTATTAATTCCTTTAATATATCTTTGGGATGAATCAGTTGAAATTCCCATTCTAATTGCAGTTTTTCTTATAGTTGCAAAATCAAAATTAGCAACTTCAATAGCAATATTTTTAGTATTGTCATCAATTTTACTGTCACTAGATCCAATAATTCCACCAAGACTCATAACTTTAGAATTTGATTCAATAACAATATCACCTTTTTTAACTTCATGTTCTGCATTATCTAAAGCAACAAATTTACCTTCAAATTCTTGATTAACATTTAAAGAATAATTAACTTTATCTAAATCATAAGCATGAATTGGTTGACCAGTAAGAAGCATAATATAATTTCCTAAATCAACAATATTATTAACTGAATTAATATTTTCACTTCTTAAAATTTGTTTTAACCAACTTGGAGATTCTTTTACTTCAATTCCTTTAACAACCTTAACAAAGAATGATTTAGTATTTTCACTATTTACATTAAGTTTTAAATTACTTTCAACATAACTTACTTCTTCACTTGCTTCAGGAATTGTAACTTTTCTATTAAATAACGCACCAAGTTCACGAGCAACATTAAATAAACTATAGCAATCACTACGGTTTGCAAGTAATGAAAGATCTAAAATTTCATCATCAAGTCCTAAATATTCTAAAACTTTAGTGTTTCCAATCTTTGCATCACTAGGTAATTCTTCAATACCTTCAATTTGTTCTTTTCTTAATGCTTTTATATCTACTCCAAGTTCATTTAAAGCACAAAGCATTCCATTACTGACTTTGCCTCTAATTTCACCTTTTTTGATTTCTTTATCGTGATTTAAAATAGCACCTGCTCTTGCAACAATAACTTTTAATCCTTTTCTACAATTTGGAGCACCACAAACAATATCTAAAACTTCATCCCCAACATCCACTTTACAAACATGTAAATGATCACTATCTGGATGAGCTTCACATTCAATAACTTCCCCAATTACTAAATTAGTAGCACTTGCAACTTCTTTAATTCCTTCAACTTCAATTCCAGAAAATGTTAATCTTGAAGCGATTTCTTCAGTACTTATTCCTTCTAAATCAACATATTTTTTAACTTCTTTTAAACTAACTAACATAATTAATCCTCAATCTCTTTTTTGAATTCATCTAAGAAACGAATATCATTTTGATAGAATTTACGAATATCATTAATTCCATATCTAAGCATTGCAACTCTTTCAATACCAATTCCAAATGCAAATCCACTATAAACTTCTGGATCATATCCTGACATCTTTAAAACATTAGGATTAACCATACCTGCACCTAAAATTTCAATCCATCCACTACCTTTACAAATTGGACATCCTTTTCCATGGCAAGAAAAACATGAAATATCAACTTCAACTGAAGGTTCTGTAAATGGGAAATATGATGATCTAAATCTAACTTTAGTGTCTTTTGAGAACATTTTTTGAGCAAATAATTCTAAAGTAGCTTTTAAATTACCTAAGTTAATATTTTTATCAATTACTAATCCTTCTACTTGAGCAAATTGATGAGAATGAGTCATATCGTCATCATCTCTTCTATAAACTTTTCCAGGACAAATAATTTTAATTGGTTTGCCTTTACTTTCTTCCATAACGTGAGCTTGAACACTTGAGGTATGACTTCTTAATAAATAAGAATCATCAATATATAAAGTATCTTGCATATCACGTGCTGGATGATTTTTAGGAATATTTAATAATTCAAAAACATAATGATCACTATCAACTTCAGGACCATTTTCAACACTATATCCCATTCCTACAAAGATATCTTCAATTTCTTTAATAACTTTAAAGAAAGGATTCATATTACCTTTTTCTAAATTATTACCAGGTAAGGTAATATCAATTTCTTCTTTCTTTAATTTTTCATTTAAAAGTTTAGCTTCTTCTTCCTCAATTTTAGCATCAATTTTAGCTTCAACTTCTTTTCTTACTTTATTATAGATTTCTCCAAATTCTTTCTTATTATCAACATTTCTAATTTCATTCATCATTAAAGAAATAGAACCTTTCTTTGCTAAATATTTGTTTTTTAATTCTTTAAAAACATCTAATCCTTTAGCGTTTTCTAAATCTTTTGAAACCTCATTTCTTAATTCTTCAAACTTACTTTTATAATCCATTTGAAATTTCCTCCAAAAAATAAAAAAAGAATTACGATAGGAGTGTTTAATTAAACACGGTACCATCCTAATTCTTTGTACTTAATTTTAACTTTTTCCTAAGTTTTTAAGGGGTTCATCAAACCTGCTCCAAGATGAATTCAATAAGTATTTATTAAGGACTTTTCACCAACTACCTTTCTCTTTAAAATAAATTTAACTTACTTACTACTTCTTTTCAACGCATCTATATTTTAAAATAATTAAATATATTTTTAAAGTTATTTTACTTTTTTAATTCAAAAAGAATAATTCCTGTAGCAATCCCTACATTTAAAGAATCAATATTTGATATATCAATTTTAATTTTATAATCTGCAATATCAATGATTTCTTTTCTTACTCCATTTCCTTCATTTCCTACTACAATGATTAATTTTTCATTTATTTTACGTTTAAATTCATTAATAAATATCGAATCATTTTGTAAGGTAGTTACTAAAATTTTATATCCATTATTTTGAAGTTCTTTTAACTTTGTAGTTTCAAATCTTTCAAAATTAAGATTAAATAATGCTCCTTGAGCACTTTGAATAACTTTAGAATTATAAATTGAACAGGTATTATTACTTAATCCGATATTAAAATAAGAAAACGCTAATGATGTTCTTAAAATTGTTCCAATATTTCCAGGATCTTGAAGATTATCTAAATATAAAATATCTTTTGAGTAATCAAGACTTGATTCATTCATGCTTACAACACCAATTACTTTAGAAAACGATTTATTTTGAGATAATTTCTTTAAAATATCTTCACTAACGATGTATTGAGCGATATTTGAGGGTAAATTAAGAGGAGATAAAGTAAAAACATATTCTAAATCTTTTAAAGACATTTCTAAAAGATGATATGTTTCAATAATATATTTCTTTTCTTCTTTTTGATATTTATTTTCTTTTAATTTTAAAGTGTATTTAACGATTTTATTATCTAAAGACGTAATTTCTTTTATCATTTTACTTCTCCTTTTTTAAGTTTAGAATCTAATTCGTAATAGTTTGGACATGCATTTAATAAAGATGCATAAAATTCTTTATTATGTCCATGATGTGTATCATGCATTAATTCATGATCAATTACACTTTTAATGATTGGTTCACTAAAATGAATTAGAATTGCATTTAAAATAATAGTGTCTTTTTTTGGATAATTAATTCCATAATAAGAATTAATCCCTAATTTTACTTGAAAGATATGTTTTTTAGTACCAAGTCTTTCTTCTTCCTCTTTAAAAAATTTATATAAAGTTTGACATATTTCTTTTTCTTTATAATCATAGAATTCATTTAAAGTTAAATATTTATTATCAATATAAATTAAAGAATCATATACATCTAACTTTTCTCCTAAATAATAATTAAGATAATCTTTACTAATATTATTTGTGCGATTAATTAATTTAATAACTCTTTCTTTATCATTAATTAAAATATTATCGATTTCTTTAAGGGATGTAAAATAATAAGGTAACGAAAAATATAAAGAATTGATTTCTTTTTTATAACTATATCTAATTGATCTTTTTAAAGATTTCTTTTTTATATAATAGACTTTAATCTTTATAGAATTTAAAGTAACTTCTTTGTAATATTTATAATTCATTTCTTATAAATTATATTTAAAATTTAATTCTTAATCTAGATTATTAATCATAAAATTATTATAATAATCAAATTGAGAGGAAAATTATGGAAACAGTTTTAATTAGTGCATGCTTAGTAGGTGATAAATGTAGATATGATGGAAAAGGAAAATATAATCCTTTAGTAAAAGAAATTATTCAAAAATATGATTTATTACCAATTTGTCCTGAAACTTTAGGAGGTTTAAAAACTCCTCGTGATCCTAGTGAAATTAAAAATGATGAAGTTATCACAGTTAAAGGTAGAAATGTTACTAAATATTATAAAGAAGGTGCATTAAAAACTTGTAACGCTTGTAATTATTGCCACGTTAAAAAAGCAATTTTACAAGATAATTCTCCAAGTTGTGGAGTTAATAATATTCATGATGGATCTTTTAAAGATAAATTAATCGAAGGTAAAGGTATTACTACTAGATACTTAGAAGAAAAAGGAATTGAATGTTACACAATTGAAGAATTCTATAATTTATTTATTAAAGATGAAAAGTAAATTTAAAATTAAAGATCTAACTTTAAAAATATCTTACACTGCATTTTTAAGTGCATTATGCTTTGTATCTACTTATTTTATATCAATTCCTTATTTTGGAGGTCTTGGATATTTTAATTTAAGTGATGCAATTATTTTATTTTCATCAATCACTTTTGGTCCTTTTGTAGGTTTATTTACAGGGATTATTGGTGCAAGTTTAGGTGATTTAGCGTCAGGATACGCAAGTTGTATTCCTTTTACAATTGTTGCAAAAGGTCTTGAAGCATTAGTAAGTTATTTTATTTATTCTAAATGTAAAAAAGAATTATCTAAAAATACATTATATGGATTTTCTACTCTTTTAATGGTATTAACCTATTTTGTATATTATTTAATTGTATATAATTTTGATTATAAAACATGTCTTATTTCTTCTTCATTTGATTTAATTCAAGGAGTTATAGGATATGTAATCTCACTTGTTTTATTATTTGTTTTTCAAAAAACAAATTTATCTTATAGGTTGAACAAATAATGAATGTACTATTCTTTTTAACACCAAAAAGTAAAATTAAGTGTGTTAATGAACAAATGACTATTAGACAAGTCTTAGAAATATTTGAACATTATAGATACCAAGTAATTCCAATTATTTCAAAAGATGGGAAATATCTTAAAAGTATCAGTGAAGGAGACTTATTATATTATTTAAAAAATAATGTAAATAATAAAATAGAACATTTTGAAGATTTTAATATTTTAGAGGTTTCAAATTATAGATCATATAAACCAATTAAAATTGATACTGATATTAAAACTTTATATGAATTATTACTTTCCCAAAACTTCGTTCCAGTTATTGATGATAAAGAAGTTTTTATTGGGATTGTAACTCGTAAAGCAATCCTTGATTACGTTAAAAAATATTTAAAAAATGAATATAATAATTTAAAAAAGTAAGTATTTTAAAAGGTCTTAAGTTAATTCTTAAGACCTTTTAGATTGTTTCTTATTTTGAATAATCAATTTTTTCAAGATGCCAGACATCTCTATTATATTCTTCAATTGTTCTATCACTTGAGAAGTGTCCACTTCTTGCAATATTAATTAAAGTAGATTTAAACCATGCATCTCTATCTTGATAGAATCTATCGACCTTTTGACTTGTTTTAATATAACTATCTAAATCAAGGAGAATGAAATATTCATCATTATGATTCATAATTTCATCAAAAATTGATCTAAATCTATCATTAATTCCTTCACACCAAGGGCCATTGAATAATGAATCTAATACTCTTCTAACTTGTTGATTTGAATTATATAAATCCCATGGATTATATGATCCACTTGATTTAATATCTTCAATATCTTTAACCTTTAATCCAAAGATAAAGCTATTTTCATCACCAACTCTTTCGTTGATTTCAACGTTTGCACCATCAAGTGTTCCAAGTGTTAAAGCACCATTCATCATAAATTTCATATTTGATGTACCACTTGCTTCTTTACCTGCAGTTGAAATTTGTTCTGAAACATCACTTGCTGGAATAATTAATTCTGCTAATGAAACACCATAATTTTCCATAAATACAATCTTCATGTATTTACTAACTTCTGGATCATTATTACAAACTTTTGCAACAGCATTAATTAAATTAATGATTTCTTTTGCAAAATAATAACTTGGAGCAGCTTTAGCACCAAAAATATATGTATGTGGAGTCATTTTGAAATCAGGATTTGTTTTGATTTCGTAATAGTTATTAATGATTCTAAATACATTCATTAATTGACGTTTATAAGCGTGTAATCTCTTAACTTGTGTATCAATAATTGAATGGACATCAATATCAATTCCATAATTTTTAGAAATATAATTAGCAAGTTTAATTTTATTTTCATGTTTAATCATTCTTAATTCATTGATTAAAGCTTGATCATCTTTAAATTCTAATAATTTTTCTAAATCATCAGGATTTTTAATCCAACTATCACCAATTTTTGAAGTAATTAAATTAGCAAGTTCAGGGTTTGCATACATTAACCATCTTCTATGTGTAACACCATTTGTTTTATTGTTGAATTTTTCTGGGAAATATTTAAAGAAATCTTTAAATGTTTCTTTCTTTAAAATTTGAGTATGTAATGCAGCAACACCATTAACACTAAATGAAGAGAAAATAGCAAGATTTGTCATATGGACCATGCCATCTTTGATAATTTGCATATTATATCTTTCAATATCACTACATCCAACTTGATGTGACCAAATTAAGAATCTTCTATTGATTTCTTCAATAATCATGTAGCAACGTGGGCAAAGTTGTTGAATATATCTAACTGGCCATTTTTCTAATGCTTCAGCCATAATTGTATGGTTTGTATATGCAAAACATTTTGTAACAATTTTCCAAGCATCATCCCATCCATATTCATGTTCATCCATTAAAAGTCTCATTAATTCAGGAATACCTAAAATTGGGTGAGTATCATTGAGTTGGAAAACATAATGACTTGCTAAATCATCTAAATTATCATGTTTTCTTAAATATCCTCTAATAACTGATTGTAAACCTGCAGAAACAAAGAAATATTGTTGTCTTAATCTTAAAAGTTTGCCATGTTCTGTAGAATCATCTGGATATAAACCATGACATAATTCTTTAATTGTTGATAAATATTCTTCAAATGATTGGTTAGTTGGAATATTTTCTTCACAAGGTTGAGCACTCCAGAGTCTTAAATTATTAGCAACTCCATTTTTATAACCAACAACACTAACATCATATGGACAAGCTCTAACTTTAATAGCGTTAGCAGTTCTAATACTATAACTTCCATCAGCTTTTAAATAAGTTTCAGCATTACCATAGAAATTAACATCGACACTATGTTTTGGTTTTCTAACTTCCCAAACAAATCCATTTGATAACCATTGATCTGGAAGTTCTACTTGTTTTTCATTAATAATTTTTTGTTTAAAGAAACCATATTCATAACGGATACAGTTACCATTTCCAGGATATCCTAAAGATGCAATTGAATCTAAAAAACAAGCAGCAAGTCTACCTAAACCACCATTTCCTAAACCTGCATCTGCTTCTTCATCTTCTAAAGCACCAATATCAATTCCTAAATCAGCAAGACCATCTTTAGCAACTCCATAAATTCCAAGATTCATCATGTTACTTGTTAAAAGTCTTCCAATTAAAAACTCCATTGAAAAATAAATTAATTGTTTGGAATCATGATCAGCGATATATTTATGAGTATTTCTCCAATTTAATCCTCCATAATCTCTAACCATTTCTCCAAGGATATCATATTGTTCACTAATATGTGCTTCTTCAGGATTTCTACCATATTTTGCAACAATACGATTAACATATTCTTTTTTAAATTCTTCTTTTGAATCAAAATACATATTTTTAACTCCTTAATATTCATTTATTATATCAATTTTAAAATTGAAATGCATTAGATTTTCATTATTTTTCATTTTGGTATGTAAATTTATGAAAAAATTTTCATAAATGAAAAAGTACGAATTTAATCGTACTTTTATAAAACTTAATTTTCAAAATAAATCTAGAAACTTAATCTATTCTTCTTTCTTTTCTTTGAATTTGAAGATCATTGCTGCAAATGGAGCAATCTTAATTACAAATTTATGTGGTTTATTTTCAGGACCAAATTCACTTGATTCAATACTAACCCCATTATAAGCATTACTTCCACCATAAACATCTTTATCACTATTAAAGATTTCAGTATAAACTCCAGGTCTTGTTAATCCAATTGTATAATATTCATAATAATTTCCAGTCATATTGAAAATGAATACTAAATGAGAATCTTTAACTCTTCTTTCAAAAGCAAAAATAGAATCATTAGCGTTATCAACCATTAACCAATTGTAATGAGCTGGATTATATTCTTCAAAATGCATTGCTTCTTCTTTAATATAGATTAAATTTAAATCTCTAATCATTCTAGAAACACTATCATGTTTTGGGAATCTCTTTAAATCCCAAGGTAAGGATTTATTTTCATTCCATTCATCCCAACTAGCAAGTTCATTACCCATAAATGATAATTTTTTACCAGGATGAGCGTACATATAAGTATATAAATTTCTTACTAAATGGAATTTTTGATCATAATTTCCCCACATTTTATTTAAAATTGTACCTTTTCCATGTACTACTTCATCATGAGATAAAGGAAGCATGAAATTTTCGCTAAAGAAATATGCCATTGAGAAAGTAATCTTATTATGTTCATATTTTTTATAAACTGGATCTAATGCGTAATATTTTAAAGTATCATTCATCCAACCTAAATCCCATTTATAATCAAATCCTA
>CAVKZU010000043.1:0-20487 GCA_963660725.1 Lachnospiraceae bacterium
CATATAAACTAGGATTAGTTAAATAACTTCTAGCGTGTTTTGCATTATCAAATAATACTAATTTATGTTTAGAAGAACATACTTCATCATTTTTAACACTCATCCAAGTAGGCACATAATGATCATCTTTTCCATGAATAAAAAGTATAGGGTATTTAGAATTTTTAACGCATTTAATCGTGTTATATTTAAATATATTGCGATGAATAATTAATGACGCAAATAAACAAGTAGAAAACGCTACAAAATTTAATTTAGAAATTGACTTTACTATTTGATATGTTGAGGTAAATGCACAATCACTGATAATTCCTTTAACATTTTCCATATTTAAAGATGATACTAATAAAACAGTATTCCCACCTAAAGATACTCCAAATAAGAAAATATTTACTTTATGATTATAAATCTCATTAATTTTATTAATCCACAAAATTAGATTTTCAGATTCATAAATCCCAAATCCAGAATATTTCCCTTCACTTTTCCCATGTCCTTCATGATCAATTAATAAAGTATCATAATTTTTAAAAGTAAAATTATGGAAAAGCGCTATATCCACACTTCCTTCACAATGATGTCCATGTGCAAAAATAATTACTGTAGGGATTTCTTTTTGATTATTTTCTTTATTTCTTATTAATTCTCCATATAATTCTTTATTATTAACACCTTTAATTTTAATAATTTCTTTATTTTCAATCTTTAAATAAGAATCATAAGAATTTTTAATATCATCATAAAACTTCCCAAATCTTTCTTCATTAATCATATCTGGGTATTCATTTTTACTTTCTTTTCTAATATAAATCATTTTAAATCCAATAATTCCAATAAGAAGAAATAAAAATAAAATAATTCCAATTATCGATAATAATATTATTAACCAAGTTTCCATTCATAAATTTTAATTTATTTATGAATTTTTATAAAGAATTTTTAAAAATTGACTTAATTTTCATTAAGTCAATCATTAATTAATATTTATAGAATCCTTCTTTACTAGATTTTCCAAGCTTTCCTTTATCAATATATTCTTTTAACATCCTTGCCATACCTTTAAAGTTATAGGGTGCAAGGAATGAAGGGATTTTAACGTACATTTGAACAATATTATATGCAGTAACTAATCCTACTGTATCTAAAATTTCGAAAGGACCTTTTGGAGCACCAGTTCCAAGTTTCCACGCTTTATCAATACTTACTGGATCACTTACTCCATTAACAAATAAATTCATACCTGAAAATAAGAAAGGAACAAGCATTGCATTTAATAAATATCCACTATTTTCTTTTAAAACAGGAAGAGGAATCATTCTAATTTCTTTAGCGAATTCTTCTACTTCTTTAAAATATTTCATATCAGTTTTACTTTGTGCCATAACTTCAACCATATTGTTATGCCAAATTGTATTAGCAAAATGTAATGATAAGAATTTTTCAGGGCGTTTTGTATCTTTTGCAAATTTAGATGGTAAAAGAGTTGATGAATTAGTGACTACAACCGTTTTTTCTGGTAATAAATCAGCAACTTTTTTATAAAATTCTTTCTTTTGATCAACATTTTCTGCCATTGATTCAATTAATAAATCAGCGTCTTTAACTGCTTCTTTTAAATCTACAACTAATTTAATATTTTTATAAGCATCTTCTACTTTCTTTAAACATTCTTCTTTATTAAAAGTATCATAATCAGCAAGTCCCATTGACCAAATTTGAGGAGTTTTTCCTTCTTCAGTTGCCATTTTTTCAATATTTTCAATATAATCTTTCTTTAATTTATCAATTTTTGGTTGGCATCTTCCAACACTTGCTTCACTTCTTAACCAAATAGTAACATTTTTACCAGCATATGCACATTGGAAGGCAATTTGGGAGCCTAAAACACCTCCACCTGCAACAACAACATTATTAAACTTCATATTTTTTGTCTCCTTATTTAATTTAGTAATAAAATTTTAACATAGAAATATATTTTTATTAATAACTTAATTAAATATTTTATATAATATCTAGGTATGAAATTTGTAAATTTTAATGTTAATGGATTAAGAGCAATCTTAAAGAAAGATTTTGAAAAAGATTTTAAAGAATTAGACGCTGATATCTTTTCTTTAAATGAAACTAAATTATCAGATGATAAATTCCCATATTTACCTGAAGGATATAATGTTTATTACACTAATTCAAAGGTTAAAAAAGGTTATAGTGGGGTGGCAGCATTTACTAAACTTACTCCTATAAGTGTTCATTATGGATTAAGAAATAATAAATATGATGAAGAAGGAAGAGTAATTACTCTTGAATTTAATGATTTTTATTATGTTGTTGCATATGTCCCTAATAGTGGAGAAGAATTAAAAAGATTAGATTTTAGAATGCAATTTGAAGAAGATTTATTAGAATATTTAAAAGAATTAGATTCTAAAAAACCTGTCGTTTATTGCGGAGATTTAAATGTTGCACATTTCCCAATTGATTTAAAAAATCCTGCCGGTAATGAACATAATGCAGGATACACTAAAGAAGAAAGAGAAAAGATGACTCAATTATTAAGTAATGATTTTGTTGATACTTATAGATATTTTTACCCAAATGAAGTTAAATATTCTTGGTGGAGTTATCGTTTTAAAAGTAGAGAAAAAAATATCGGATGGAGAATTGATTATTATATTGTTTCTAAAAGATTTATTGAAAAAGTTGAAGATTCTTTAATTTTAAATGAAATTAAAGGTAGTGATCATTGTCCAATTGAATTAATTATTAGGTAAAATTATGAAAAGTTTATATATTCCATTTAAAGATTATTCTACATATGTAGAAATTTATGAAAGTAAAAATAAAAGCATTCCTTTAATTATGTGCCATGGAGGTCCAGGAAGTGGAAGGTATGGTTTTATTAAACTTGCTAAAAAGTTACAAAAATTAGGTCAAAGCGTAATTTTATATGATCAACTTGGAGCAGGAAATAGTATTCCTGAAAGTCAGCCTACTTCTTTATATAATATTGAAACTTGGAAAGAAGAATTCTTTAATTTAGTTTCTTATTTAAAATTAGATGAGTATTACACTCTTGGACATAGCTATGGAGGAATGTTACTTATCAAAATTTTAGTAGAAGATAACCCTAAAGAAATGAAAAAAGCAATTCTTTCTTCCACTTTATATTCTTCTTCAGTTTGGGAAGATGAAGCTCATCGATTAATTAAATTTTTATCTAAAAAAGATCAAGAAATTATTAAACACTCTGAGAAAAATAATGATTATGATTCATTTTTATTTCAAAAAGCATCAAAACATTACTATAAAAAATTCTTAAAAGATGATAAAAAGAAACCTAGAGATTTTAAAAGTGGACATGTTGCGTATTTAACTGCGTGGGGACCAAGTGAATTTAAATGTTTAGGTAATTTAAAATCTTTTAATTATGAAGGAAAATTAGAATTAATTGATAAAGATTGTTTAATTTTAAGTGGTGGTAATGATGAATCTACTCCATATATTAATAAATATATGAATGATCATATTAAAAATTCTAAATGGTATTTATTTAAAGACGCAAGACATTCAACTTACGAAGATGATGAAGAAAATTATATAAAAGTATTATTAGATTTTTTAAATAAGTAGCATAAAATTCGAAGATTTACTCTTCGAATTTTTATTTTTAATAAACAAAAAGTGAACCATTTCTAGTCCACTATTTCTGCAAATAAATCATAAACGAATGCGTGAGTAATTTTAATATTAACAATATCGCCTTCTTTAAATTCTTTATCAGATTTTAAATAAATTGATCCATCAATATCATCTGGAGCGTTAACTCCACATCTTACACTATATTCATTATTCTTTTTAGAAAGAATAATTGCTTTATAAACTCTTCCAATTAATTTCTTGTTTTTTTCATAAGAAATTTCTTGTTGAATCTTCATGATTTCTTCTTTTCTTTGAAGTTTTGTATCTTCATCAATTTGATTCTTTAAAGTACCTCCATAAGTACCTTCTTCTTTACTATATGTAAAACATCCAAGATGGTTAAACTTATATTCTTTAATGAATTCTTTTAATTCATTAAAATCTTCTTCACTTTCTCCTGGATATCCAACAATAATTGTAGTTCTAAAGATAACATCTGGGATTTCTTTTTTAATTTTAATAAATAATTCTTCAACACTTTCTTTAGTGTCTCTTCTTAACATACTTTTTAAAACTTTATTTGAAGCGTGTTGAATTGGGATATCAAAATAATGAGTTAATTTCTTACTATTTTTAACAAGTTCAATATATTCATCACTAACTTCTTCTGGGTAAAGATATAAAACTCTAATAAATTCAATACCATCTATTTTCTCTAATTCTCTTAAAAGAGTACATAAATTGATATTTTTTCCTTCAAAATCTTTACCATAAGCCCCAGTATCTTGAGAAATAACAATTAATTCTTTAACTCCACTAGCTGCAAATTCTTTAGCTTGTTCAATAATTTTATCAAAATCAAAAGAATGGTATTTTCCTCTAATAAAAGGAATTGCACAGAATCCACAATAATTACTACATCCTTCGCTAATTTTTAAGAATGCACTATAAGATTTAGTAGATAAAACTCTTCTAAAAATATCAAATTCATCAGTTTGGATTTTAACATCTAAAAGTTCACAAACAAGTTCTAAGAATTTAGGATAATCTTTAAAAGTAACCCATAAAGATACTTCAGGTAAAGCTTCTTTTAATTCTTCTAAATTTCTTTTAACTAAACATCCACATACAATAATTTTAGCATTTGGATATTTAATACAATCTAAAATTGTATTAATTGCTTCTTCTTTAGCAGGAAGAATAAATCCACAAGTATTAACAATAATTGCGTCACATTCTTCAAGATTTGTACATATTTCAAAATAAGGTTTTTTAAATAAAGAAAGGATAGATTCACTATCAACAGTATTTTTATCACATCCAAGTGATATTAATCCAATTTTCTTCATATTATCTATTACTATCCTTAATTAATTTAGCGATATAATCAATTCTAGAAGAGAATTCTTTTAAAGATGTCAATCTAAATTCCCAGTTTGGACTTCCAAAACTACCTGGAGTATTAATTCTATATTCACTAGGTAATCCTAAATAATCTTGAATAGGGATAATTGCGTATTCACATTCAGAATTTAAAACACATTTTAAAATCTTATCTAAAATATCTTTCCCTTCAATTTTCTTAAATCTTAAGATAATATCAAATAATTCTTTATTTTCTTCACTTAATGATTCATACCATCCTAAAACAGTATCATTATCATGAGTACCTGTATAAATAACTTGGTTTGGAGTAGTTACAAATTCTCTATTAAAGACATTAAATTCAAAAACATTCATACCTTTAAGATTAAATTTATCTCTTAACGCTAAAACTGATGGTACTAAATCACCTAAATCTTCAGCAATAATATTTTTTGTCATTCCTTCTTTTTCTAAAATTGAAAATAATACATTACCTGGAGCTTCTTTCCATTCTCCATTTTTAGCAGTTTTTTCACTTTCTTTAATTGTATAGTAAGTATCAAATGCTCTAAAATGGTCAATTCGTAAAATATCAAATGTATTTAATGCATTTTTAATTCTATTAATCCAAAATGTAAATCCATCTTGTTCCATATATTTCCAATCATAGATAGGATTTCCCCATCTTTGACCATCTTCACTAAAATAATCTGGTGGAACACCTGCAACTAAAGTAGGATGATCAAATTCATCAAGTAAGAATTCATCTTGATTACTCCAACAATCACTACTATTAAATCCAACATAAAATGGAATATCACCCATTAATAAAACACCATTTTTATTAGCGTATTCTTTTAATTCTTTAAATTGAATACTAGCGATAAATTGGCACCATTCAATGAATAAAATTTCTTTTTCATATGGTTTAAAATCAAATTTAGTGTAATCATATGCACTATATTTTTCTTTTTTAGTCCATTTATCCCAATCTAAATATTGATTTTTTTCAAATAATACTTTAAATTTTGCGTAGTTACTGCACCATTTATTTTTCTTTAAAAAATCTTTAAATTTTTTAGATTCAGTATCTTTTGTATTCAAAAATGCTTCTTTTAAATAGTTTTCTTTATCTAATCTTGCATGATAAAAATCAACTAACTTAGCATCTTTATTAAATGGTTTATAATCTTTAATATATCCATGTTCTTTTAACCATTTTAAAGAAATATAGCATGGATCAATTGCTTCTCCACATTCACTTTGATATGGACTTGAACCATATCCAACTGGATTTAGTGGTAAAAGTTGCCAAATTTTAATTTTAGCTTTTTTTAATAAATCAATAAATTCGTATGCGCTTTCGTAAAAATCACCAACTCCTTGAGAAGAAGGTAAACTTGATAAAGGCATTAATATTCCTGAAGTTCTCATAACTTACTTATTATATAAAATTAATAATTTAAATTAAATATTAAAAACAAAATTTTTAACGTAAATATCGATTAAATCTAGAAATTTACTATTAATAATAGTATATTATAATAGTTTTTATTTTTGTTATTAGGAGGATTAACTTATGAAAATGAGAAATGTCGCAATTATTGCCCACGTTGACCATGGTAAAACCACTTTAGTTAATCAATTGTTAAAATATAGTCAAACTTTCAGAGAAAATGAAAAAATTGAAGATCGTGCGATGGATAGTAACGCAATTGAAAGAGAAAGAGGTATTACTATTTTAGCTAAAACTACTTCAGTTAAATATAAAGATTATAAAATTAATATTCTCGATACTCCAGGACATGCTGATTTCGGTGGTGAAGTCGAAAGAATCATGAGAATGGTTGATGGATGTTTACTTTTAGTTGATGCATTTGAAGGTACAATGCCTCAAACAAGATTCGTTTTAAAGAAAGCATTAGAAAATCACGTTAAACCAATTGTTATTATTAATAAAGTTGATAGACCAAACGCAAATCCTGCAAAAGCAGTTGATGAAGTCTTACAACTTTTCATCGAACTTGGTGCACCAGATGAATTCTTAGATTTCAAAGTTGCATATACAAGTGCATTAAATGGTACTTCTTCTTTAACTCCAGAACTTGAAAGTCAAAAAGAAGGTATGGATGCTTTATTTGATTTAATTATCGATGAAGTTCCAGAACCACAGGTAGAAGAAAATGGTCCAACACAATTACAAGTTGCATTACTTGATTATAATGATTATGTTGGAAGAATGGGAATTGGTAGAATTCAAAGAGGTGAAATTAAATTAAATCAACAAGTTACTGTTTGTAGAAACGATGGTACTACTAAAGGATTTAAGATTTTAAAATTATTTGGATACCAAGGATTAAAGAGAATTGAAGTTGAAAGTGCAAAAGCTGGAGAAATTGTTGCTTTTGCTGGTTTAGCAGATATTAACGTTGGAGAAACAATTTGTGATCCAAGTAAAGTTGAACCATTACCTTTAATTCATATTGATGAGCCAACACTTCAAATGACTTTTGGTACTAACTCATCTCCTTTTTCAGGACAAGATGGTAAATTATTAACTGCAAGACAAATTGAAGACCGTTTAATGAAAGAAAAAGAAAAAGATGTTTCTTTAAAAGTTGAACGTATTCAAAATAGTGAATCTTGGGTAGTCTCTGGAAGAGGTGAATTACATTTAGGTATTTTAATCGAAAACATGAGAAGAGAAGGATATGAACTTGAAGTTTCACGTCCTCAAGTTATTATCAAGATCGAAGATGGCGTTAAAAAAGAACCATATGAAGATTTAGCAATTGAAGTCCCTAACGATTTCGTTGGAGATATCATGACTTCTTTAGGTGAAAGAGATGCTGAACTTATTGATATGGACGCTAATGAAAATACTACAAAAATTAATTACGTTATTCCATCAAGAGGTTTAATTGGTTTCGTTTCTAATTTCTTAACATTAACTAAAGGTTATGGAATTATTAATCATACATATAAAGAATATAGACCAATTTCAAAAGGTAAGATTGGCGAAAGACAAATTGGTGTTTTAGTTGCTACAGCTACAGGTCAAGCTACTCCATACGCAATTCAACACGTCGAAGATAGAGGTACAATGTTTATTCTTCCTGGAATTGATGTTTATGAAGGTATGATTGTTGGCGAAAATAAATATGATAGTGATTTAAGTGTTAACGTTTGTCAAACTAAAAACTTAACTAACCAAAGAAGTTCAAATAAAGATCAAACTGTTGTCTTAAAAACTCCAAGAAAATTAACTCTTGAAAGTTGTTTAGATTATATCAATGTTGATGAATTAGTAGAAATCACTCCAAAGACATTCAGAATGAGAAAGAAGATTCTTAATGACGCTGAAAGAAAAAAATACGAAGCAAAGCAAAGAATCTTAGAAGGATTAGATAAGTAATTTATTAACTGCATTCAAAATTGGATGCAGTTTTTTTAATAGAAAATTAGAGTTATTTTACATATTTATTAAAATGTTAATTCAGTATTTTTATACCTAATATTACCGAAATATCATTATTTATTAAAAATAATCTTTCAAAAATCATTAAATTTTAACTTTCAAGACCTGAAAACGCTTTCATAAAAATTTGAAAACGCTTTCATATTTTTTTTATTTTTATTTGGTATTAATATAATGGTGCTTAAAGATATTAAGCAAACGAAATCAAATTTGGAGGTAAAAATTATGTTATTAGAAAAATTATTTAAAGAACAAGAAAACAATGAAAATGAAAATAGAGAAACAATTTTAGAAAGTGAAAATTCTAAAGAATCTGTTATTTCAATTTTCAATTATTTAAACACAAACGATATTTTCTAATCCCCCCTAAGATTAGCAAATATATAAATCAAAGCACAAAAAAAGAATGAATTTTTTCCTTTGTATTCATTCTTTTTTTGTACTTTTTTATTCAATACTTTTAAGTGATTCTGCCATTGGAACTTTATTAACTCTTTTAGAGATATAAAGATTTACTAAGAATGCAGTAATTAACGAAATAAGAATTGAAATAACATAACTCATTGGATAAACAATATAATAGAAACTTACTAGTTCTGTTCTATTAGTATATAAGGTCATAAATTCAAGCGGGAATCCAAGGAAGCATCCAAAGAAACATCCAATTAAAGTTAATATCATAATTTCATAAATTAATGATTTAGCAATTTCGATTAAATTAAATCCGAGTACTCTTAAAGTTGCAATTTCTCTAATTCTTTGATTGAAGTTTAAGATTGCAAGATTTACTAAAACAATAACTGCAAGAACAATTGCAAATACTTTAATTGTATTAGTCATCATCTTAATAGAAGAAACATATCCTTCTATTTTTTCACTAGTTTCCTTTCTTGTCATGATAGTTTCAACTTTTAAATTATCATCACTTAAAATCTTTTTAGAAGTTTCACTAGCTTTACTAACGTCTTTTAATATAATTGTTGCTGCATTAGCGTTTTGAGGTAACCCTTTATAATTAGAATCTTCTTGATAAATAAAGATTCCTTTAAAAGAGAACGCATAGAAACTAAAAGCAATTTTAGCATGATAAGTCGTAGAATTTACTTTAAAATCAATTTCATCTCCTACTTTTTTGCCTATTTTTTCTAAGATTGCATCTGCAATTCCAATTTCTCCTTCATTCCATTCATGTCCATTATCGTATTTAAATAATTCCGAACTTTTAGAAATATAATAATATGTAGAAGATACTGGATTATCAAGTAAAATATCAGATACTCCTATTCCATATTCATTAACTTTTTCTACATTTTCATATTTTAATAATTGTTCTTTATTGTAATTTAATGGGGTATTTAATGAATATGTAAGGTTTAAATCTCCATTTACAAAGTTAGATAAATCACGATTAATTCCATAATCTAACATATCTTCAATCCCAAATCCACAGATTAAAAGACCAGTACATCCCATAATCCCTACTATTACCATGATGGATTTATTTAAATATACTTTAATATTTCTTAATGCCATCATAAGGGAAGTAGATTTAATGAATGATTTTTTATTCTTCATTTTAAAATGAGGAGATGCAGGACGCATGGATTCAACTGGAGTTAAGCTTAATTCATGTCTAATTAAAATATAAGTTAATATAGTTACTAAAAATATAACTACAATTAAAACAAGGAATCCTGCTAAAAATGGGAAAGAATATCCAATAGATGGTAAACAATATAATAAATCATATTTAATATTTAAAACATTTGGTAAAAGTAAAGGTCCAATAATAAATCCTAATATTACTCCTATAAGCGAAATAATATTCATCATCCCTGAATAATAAGTTAATATTCCAAGTTTAGAATATCCTAAAGCTTTTAAAGTACCAATTTGGGTTCTTTCTTTTAGTAAAAGTTGAGTAATTGTTGTTAAAACAACAAGTATTGCTACTAAAAAGAAAATAAGAGGGAAAGTTAATGCAAGCATTTGAGCTTGATTTAAATCATTCATAATCGTCATTGTAGATGATAAATTTTCTTTCGTTTGAGCAAGAATTAAATTATTTTTCTCTTTTCCCAAGAAATATTCCTTAATAGAATTTAATATATCATTAACATCTTTAGAATCATTAACTTTAATAACAATTTGATCATAAAGATTATTTAAACTTTCTATTCCTTCCTCACTATTTAATTCTCTATTATATTCTTTAAACATTAAAGATAATGCATTTTGTAATGTTTTTTGATTATCCTTGTTATCTAAATATTTAGTACCGGTATTATAAGATACTTGATCCATTCCATTTATTTTTAAAGTAACTAATGCATTAAGAATAAAACTTAAATCTAAATTAGATTCAAATCTTTCTAAGATTGCTTTTTCAAAAAGTCTTGAAGACATTAAAAATGATGAAGTAGAAAAACTTCCATTTTCAACGTTTTCTGCATGTTTCATTGTACCAGTTATTTTAAAATTAAAACTAATATTTTGGGTTTCTTGATTTATTAATAAATCCGTTAAAATAGAAGGTAATGCTTTAGAAAGCATAGATGATTCACTTCGATCAATTGCAAGTAATAAATAATCTCTTAAGTTAGTATTACTAATTGATTTTTTAACTATTTTTTTGCAAGTTTCATTAACACTTTCACTTTCTTCTCCTAAAACCATTGTAAGTAAAGATTCAATTTGAGTTTCACTAAAGCTAACATTAATAGTGTCTCCAATCTTATAATTTCTTCCTAGTGTTTCTTGGATTGAAAGTACTGTTTCATCAATATAGAAAAAATTACTATCATTACTAGAAGAATCTTTATTTACATCATATGGTTTAGAAATTTCAGGCATTTTATCATAAAATAACCCTGTTAAACTAGAATCATTAAATTTAAAAGAAGGGATATATAATCTTTTCTCGTAACTTCCTTTATCTTTTAATAATTCTTCTATCTTTAATAAATCATTATCTTTGTTATTATCAATATCTGGAACACTAGTAAGATAAATATCTCCCATATTTGAATTATTAAAGACTGAATTAATTCTACGATTAAATTCTTTGTAATTTGCTTCAAGTCCAATAAATAATGTAACACTAGTTGCAATAATAAAGATAATAGCGATAAATTGCTTTATATTTTTAAAAATATCTCTAAAGCACTTTTTAAGTAATAATCTACTTGATTTCATTACCATTCAATCTCCTTAGCACTTTTAGGATTACTAATTACTTCATTTTTACTTATTGTTCCATCAACAACTTGAATAAGTCTATCCGCAATAACACTTATCGCTTTATTATGAGTAACAATAATTACTGTTTTATTATTTTTCTTACAAATTTCATATAATAAATCTAAAATTTGAGCACCTGTTTTACTATCTAATGCTCCAGTTGGTTCATCACATAATAATAAATCTGGGTTTTTAACTAACGCACGTGCAATTGCAACACGTTGTTGTTCTCCTCCTGAAAGTTGAGCAGGAAAGTTATTCATTCTATCTTGTAAACCAACTTTTTCCATAATTTCTTCAACATTAAAAGAATCTTTATTTAAAGATGCTGCTAAAAAGACATTTTCTCTTGCAGTTAAAGAAGGCATTAAATTATAAAATTGGAATACAAATCCAATATTATTTCTTCTAAATTTTGCAAGTTCATTTTCTTTCATTTTGGTAACTTCTTTACCAAAAAAGAAATAATCACCTTCACTTGCTTTATCCATTCCACCTAAAATATTAAGTAAAGTAGATTTTCCAGCACCTGAAGGTCCTAAAATTACAACAAGTTCTCCTTTATTGATTTCAAAATTAGAATCCCTCATTGCAACAATTTCTGCTTCGCCTTTTTTAGCGTCTCCATAAACTTTCTTTAAATGTCTAACTACTATTTGATTTTCATTAATTTCGTTCATAGTGCCTCCTATAATAAAGGTGAAATAAGATGTAAGAAGCTCCAATATACTCTTCTTAAAAATGAAATATTAACGTAATTATTAACGTCTTGCAATGCAGAAACTTCTTTCATATCTTCAAAACTTGCTATCATTTTACTAATTTCTTGATCATTATAAATTACAACACTTTCTTCAAAATGGAGGAAGAAACTTCTAAAATCAAAATTACAAGTACCAGTAATTGCTAAATTATCATCAATAACCATTGTTTTTTCATGGTTAAATCCAGGTGTAAATTCATATATTTTTACACCATTAAGTAAAAGTAATGAATAAAAAGATTTAGTTGCTTGATAAACCATCTTTTTATCAGGAATCCCGGGCGTAAAAATAATTACTTCTACTCCACTTCTTGAAGCATTAATTAAAGCAGTTTGTAAAGCATTATCTAAAATTAAATATGGAGTAGAAATATAAATTCTTTTTCTTGCTATACCAATCATTTTTAAAAAACAATCTCTTAAAACATATCTTTGGGTATAAGGCATAGTACTTATTGGTTGAATATAACTTTCATCATTAATAACTTCTTTTTCTAAGCAATCCTTATTATTTTCAAAAGAGAATTTAGCAAAATCTTCTTTATTATTAGGATCACAAATTAAATAATTACTCAAAAAAATTGTAGTAAGATTTTGCATTGCTTCACCTTCAAGATAAATAAAATTATCTTTCCAAACTCCAAATCTTTTATGTTTATTAACGTATTCATCTCCAAGATTACATCCACCAGTAAATCCTTTAACACCATCTACTACAATAATTTTTCTATGGTCTCTACTATTTTGACGAATATTCATTGTAGGAGTAAGTTTATTAAATCGAAACGCTTTAATACCATCTTTTTCTAATAATTTATCAAAGTTTTTAGGTAAATAAGTAGAACATCCAAAGTCATCATAAATAAATCTAATATCTATTCCTTCTTTAGCTTTTTCTTTTAAAACATCAATAATTGATTCAGAAAATTCTCCAGGTTCTACAATAAAAAATTCCATAAAAATGAATCTTTTAGCACTTTTTAAAGAGGTTAATATATCTTCCCAAGCATCTTCTCCCATTGGGTAATATTTTAAATCGGTATTTTTATATACTGGGAAGTTAGAATTATAGTTTAAAGTTGCTAAACTCTGAAATTCTGGATGTTTTAAGCTTAATTCACTTAAAACTTCACTTTTAGCGTATAATTCTTTCTGTTTTCTTAAGAATCTAGAAGTACGATTATTTTCAATCTTTTTTAACTTTTTAGTAGTAACTTTATACGCAAATAAAATGTAAAGCAAAGCACCTACTACAGGAAGTCCTAAAACTACAGCAAGCCAGGTTAATTTATAATCAATTTCAACTTTACTATTTGTAATATATAAAGCAAAAATAACATCAATAATGCAAAAAATAACAACATACCAAATAAAATATTGTTGAAAATCATCCGCAAATAAAAAGAATACAACTGCAATAACAATTGCTAATTCAAGTAAAAATGCACCAAGTACTAAAAACATTCTTGGGTGAAAATTCTTTCTTCTTCTTTTTGCTTTTATTTCTTTATTTTTCATATCTTAAAACTATACTAAATTTAATCTTTAAACTCAATAAATAAAAATAACGTTAATAATCGATTAAATTTGGATTCCTTTTTAAAATTTCTTTCTCAATTTGTTTGTAATTTGAACATAACTTTTTATTTAAAGTTTTTAATCTTTTTTTAGAATTATGCCCTTTAGTGAAATAAATTGAATCAATATTAAAAGCTTCTGCACTTTCAAAGTCGTGTAAAGTATCTCCTACTAAAATAGTATTATCTTTATTTAATCCATGCTTTTTAATAAATTCTTTACCATATTCAATTTTACTTTTGCTTTCTTTATTGTTTGCAGCGATAAAATCAGTGAATAAATCAATAATTCCAAAATATTCAAGTTGTTCTTTAAGCAAATTAATTTCAGTAGCACTTAAAATATAGAGTTTAAATCCTCTAGATCTTAAATCAATTAATATTTCTTTTTCATTTTTGAATAATTTTGATTCATTTTTCCATCTTTTTAAATATTCTTCAAAGAATCTAGAATTCATTTCCTTATAATTATAATCTAATTCATTTAACCCTAAAGCGTCATAATATTTATTAATTGGATTAATAAAAGTATCTTTACATCTTTTTTTACTAAATCCTTTTAATCCTAAACTTTTAAAGATTTCTTTTTCAATATTATAAGTTACTTCAAAATCATCTAGTAAAGTTCCATTAAAATCAAAAATAATTGAATCTATCATTATTTTAAATCCTTCTTGGTACTTTCTAAATAAAGTACATATCCATTAAATGGATCTTTTTCATTATCAAATATTTCCTTATTTAATTCATCCTTTTCTTCTAAAATAGATGAAACTGTCTTAGAATCAAATTCAGTAGATAATTTAGATAAAATATCTAATTCTTCTTTTAAGAATTTTTCTTTTTCCTCACTCTCATCTTCTTCAAGTTCTAAGAATAATTTAATAATTAAATCCTTAGTTAAATCAATTCGTCTAACTTTTAAATCTAAAGAAGTTTCATTTATTTCTTCTTTTTTAGATAATAAATCTTTTTTAAATTCATCATCTACTTCAATTTCTTCTTCTAAGCTAGGTTCAATTAATTCTTCTTTTGTTTCTTCCTTAACTTCTTCTACTTGAACTGGTTCTTCAACATCTTCTTCTTTAATTTCTTCTACATTAATTTCAGTATTTAAAAATGGATCATCTTTAATAACTGTAGAATCATCAACAATTTCTGGTTCTTCTTTTTCTAAGATTATTTCTTTATCTTCAAAAACTTCTTCATCATTTTGACCTTTAGCAGATTTAGTAAATTCTCCAAGTAAATCAAAATCATCACTAGAAGATTCTTCTTGATCATTAGAAGTAATAATAGAACTATCTAAACTCTTATTCTTATTTTTATTTCTATTAAATAAATTATCGTGAGTTAAATCATAAAGTTCTTCTCCTCCACAATAAGGACAAACATCTTTATCTTCAAAAACTCTTCCACAACTTAAGCATCTAAAAGTAACACTTTCTTGGGTATCTTCTCCTAAAGAAATGATTTTACTAGAATCACTTCCACAAATAGGACAAACATCATCACGGTCTATAATTTGACCACAAACTGTACATTGATATTTCATAATTTCTTTTATCTCCTTTTAAATTCTTCTATATCTTTAATTTCTTTAATTATATCTTTAGATAAATTTTCACATCCATCACGAGTAATTAATAAATCATCTTCAATTCTAATTCCAATACCAAATTTTTCAAAATATAGTCCTGGTTCATCACTAATAACGTTACCTTCTTCTAAAGGAATAAACCCATATCGAGTAGCTACATCATCTTTACTAAAAGCAGGATCATGAGTATCAAGTCCAATAAAGTGAGATACACTATGGAAATAGACATTTTTAATATCTTCTTCTTTATCGATTAATTTTTCTTTTACACATTCTTTTGCCATAAATTCAGTAACCATTGTGTTTAATTCTTTAATCGTAATTCCAGGTTTAGCGTTTTCAATTACTAATTTATTAGCACCTAAAACTATTTCATAAATCTTTTTTTCTAAAGAATTAAATTTATCACCAATTGGATAAGTTCTTGAGATATCAGCACAATAATATTTATATTCACTACCTAAATCAAATAATACTAAATCATCTTTATGTAATGTATCAAAACTAGTAGTGTAATGTAAGCAAGTTGCATTTTTTCCTGCTGCTACAATTGTAGGGAAAGATAATTCACAATGTTCAAAAGAATGAATAGAGTGGTAGAAAAGAGAAGATAAATAATATTCATTAACATTATCTTTTGATTCTTTAAGTAATACTTTTAAGGCATTATTAGTATTTTCAATTGCAGTTTTAAAACATTCAAT
Source organism: Lachnospiraceae bacterium (assembly GCA_963660725.1). Classification (GTDB taxonomy): domain Bacteria; phylum Bacillota_I; class Bacilli_A; order RFN20; family CAG-826; genus Onthovivens. The sequence continues at coordinate 16,367 of CAVKZU010000043.1, forward strand.
CTCATATTTAGATTTCTTCATTCTAAGTCTTATAATACTAGAATAAATATCTTCTATATTTAAAGTAGGATAAAATTCTTTTATTTCTTTCTTTAAATCATTAACGTTAAAATGAGGTTTAATATCATAAAATTCTTGAAAATCTAGATATAAAGTTAATTTTCTATCTTGATCAATTGTTTTTTTAATATCAATTTCTGCTTGAGTAAGGTATAAACAATTATCTACTCCACTGATTAAACTTGCTTCTTTTAAAGTTAATCTCTTACCAGTCCATTTTTCAATTAATGGATCATAATTTGAAAGGTATAAGTTTTCTTTTAACATTCCTTCATTTTTTCTAATTGTTAAAATACTTCCTTCTTGTTCAATCCCTGTTAAATAATAGAAATTTCTATTTATACTAAATGGGTAATCTTCATCTTCACTTCTTGATTTAGAGATTCCTCCAAAGACAATAAGAAAACTATTATCATCCATTTTATCTATTAAATTATTTCTTCTTTCTAATAATTCTTCTTTAGTTAACATAACTTATAAACTCCTTATTTTATCAATAATTTCATTTAATTCTTCTATTTCAATTTCACTTACTTTTCCTTTATCCACTAATTCATTATGATTTGGGTTTAAAGGTAACGATACAAAAGTATCTATATCATGTTCAAAACATATTTCTTTTAATTTAGATTTCCCAAATAATTCTATTCTTTCTTCGCATTTAGGACATTTAATATAAGACATATTTTCAATCATTGCGAATATTGGAATATTCATCATTTCTGCCATTTTAATTGATTTAGTAACGATTAACTTTACTAAATCTTGAGGAGTAGAGACAATAATTACTCCATCAAGTGGAATAGATTGATAGGTAGATAAAGTAATATCACTAGTTCCAGGAGGCATATCAATTAATAAATAATCTAATTCTTCCCATAATACATCTTTATAAAATTGGATAAGTAAGGAAACAATTAATTGACCTCTCCAGATAATTGGATCATCTTCATGAGGAATCATTAAATTAGATGAAACAATTTTAATACCTTCTTTAGAAATTGAAGGAAATATTAATCCATTTTGATCGCCACTTAAGCTTTCTTTTACACCAAAGCTTTTAGGGATAGATGCACCAACAATATCGCCATCAATAATTCCTACTTTATATCCAAGTTTAGATAAAGAAGATGCAATTAAAGAGGTTACAAAACTTTTACCTACTCCTCCTTTACCACTACTAATAGCAATAATATGTTTAATATGATTTAAAGGGTTTGTTTCAATCTTTTTAATTTCACTCATACTTAGATTTCCTTTCTTTCAATTACTACTTTTGATTCTTTTTCTTTAACCTTTCCTAAAAATACTGTTTCATAATCAATATGCGTATTTAAAGGGGTTAAAAAGCTTACTATTATTTTATCATTAAATTCCTTATTTTTTATAATATAATTACTCTTTTTTAGAAAATTTAAAAGAATATTAAAGGTATCATATTCACTTTCAACAATATGTAATTCTTTTTCTTCCATTTCAATTAAAGTAACTTCTTTAAATGTAGTTTCAAAACTTTCTAGGTACGTTCTTAGTAGCCTTCCTGCTCCTAGTAAAGTTCCTCCAAAATACCTTACAACAATTACCCCAACATTATCTAAATTATTTTTAATTAATGCATTAAGTAAAGGAATTCCTGCAGTACCTTTTGGTTCTCCATCATCACTTCCTCTTTGGTTTTTTCCAATTACATACGCAAAACAAGCATGTCTTGCTTTATTATTTTCTTTTTTGACCTTGCTTAAAAATTCATTGAATTCTTCTATAGAATCACAAGGAAAAATAAATCCAATAAACTCAGATTTTAAAACGGAAATTGAAGTCTTTTTTAATTCTTTAACAGTACATTTCATAGTAATAATTTTATAAAAAATATTATATAATAAATAGGTATGAAAGAAAAAATTAAATGTCCAAATTGTAAATTATTAATCGATGATGATTCTATTACTTGTCCTTATTGTGGATACAAATTAGAAGAAAAAGATATCATCAATCAAAAAGAAGAAAAAGTAAGTATTAATTATAAAAAATTAAGTGAATCAAAAGAAGAATCAAAGAAGCGTAACGTTAAAACATTTATTAAATTTGAATCACGTGCTATTGATTTAAAATGGAAAAATATTGTTTTATTACTTGTTGGGTTTTTAGGATTCCAAGCGATTGCAACCTTACTTCAAGTTTTTACTATTTCTTCTAATCAATATTTTTTATACACTAGTGGGATTGGATACATTAACTTTGCAAGTTATTTTTTATTACTAGGAATATTAGTATTAATATTAAATGAAGATTTATTAAAATTAGTATCAAGATTTAAAAAAGGGAGAACTTATTTATATGGATTCTCTTATGGGTTCTTGCTTATTGCAGTTTCAATCCTTGTTAATATGATTTGTAGTAGATTAAGTGGATCAACTTCTACAAATAACAATGAATCAAATATTGAATCAATTGCTTCGTCCCTTCCTATTTTATCAATTATTATTTTTGGACTTGTTGGTCCATTTTGTGAAGAATTAACATATAGAGTTGGTTTATTTAGTTTTATTAATAAAAAGAGTAGAGTTTTAGCATACATCATTACTCCAATTCTTTTTGGATTTATCCATTTTGATTTCTCTTCTTCTAATATTATTAATGAATTAATTAATATCCCATCTTATATTGTTAGTGGACTTCTTCTTTCTTATTTTTATGATAAAGAGGGAGTAGAAGTATCTTTTATTGCTCACGCTACAAATAATTTAGTTTCTATTATAATTACCATTATTGGAGCACTTGCTTAATGAAAAATAAATTATTTATTAATAATGATATCTTAAAAATAATTGCACTTATTTTAATGACTATTAACCATATAGGAGTATTTTTAGAAAGTTCAAATTCTTCTTTAAGCTTAATCCTTAAATCCATTGGGATTTTAGCATTCCCAATATTCTTATTTTTAAATTTAGAAGGAAATAAAAATACAAGAAGTAATGTAGCGTATATTTTAAGATTACTCATTATGGTAATTGCAATTTATATCCCAATCACTATCTTCTCATTTACTAATTCTAAATATCAAATATATGAGTTTGGGAATATCTTTGTGGATTTATGTTTATATTCTCTTATTTATTTCTTATTATTTAAATCTAATAACAAATACTTAAAATATATCTTTATCCCTATTATTCTTATTTATTTTATTATTACGCATCTTATTAAAATAAATGTGATTTCTATTAATGAAACAATTTACAAATCACTTGGAGGGTTATTCCCTCAATACACGTTATTTGGACTTTTAATCTTTATCACTTCTTTAATTTCATTTAGGGTTTATACTTCAAAATGTAAGAAAATTGATCCAGGGTTTATAAATTCAAATAAGTACTATTTCTCTATAAATATTATCTATTGCATTATTCTTGCAATTTTCTCTTTTATCTCTTATGCTTTCACATATATAGATAAAAATATCTTAGGAGTGGATAATGTTTTATCAACATATTTTGTATTATCTAGTATCTTTATTATCTTTTATAACCATAAGAGATATTTAAGTAAGAATTCTAATATTATTAAATATATGTATTATCTTTATTATCCATTACACTTAATTATTTTGTATCTAATATTTGTTTTATAGGAGGAAAAATATGTTTATACATTTAGAAGATTCTAGTGAATTTGAAAATTTAATTAAAGGGGATGAAGTTTTAGTTGATTTCTTTGCAACTTGGTGTGGTCCATGTAAGATGCTTACTCCAGAACTTGAAGACTTATGCGAAGAACATGAAGAAATCACCGTCGTTAAAATTGATGTTGATAAATTCCCATTACTCGCTTCAAAATTCAATATCCGTGCAGTTCCAACTTTAATCGTTTTTAAAAAAGGCGAAAATAAGAAAGAAACTCAAGGATATATGGATAAAGACGCATTATTATCTTTAGTTAAAAACGCTTAAGGATTAATATTTAAAAATTTAATAGAAAAGATCAGTGAACTGGTCTTTTTTTATTATCAAGGAATAGTAAGTGGACCATTTAAAATCGATAAATATCGATGTTTTTTG
>CAVKZU010000044.1:0-3200 GCA_963660725.1 Lachnospiraceae bacterium
ATATTAATTTATATGTATCTAATTTTGAATCTAATGTTTTTTATAAAATTTATAAAGACGATAATATTTATTTAGATAGAGAGTTAGTAAAATACGATTTAAATACTTCTAGTATTAAAACCTTATTATCTAAAAGATTAATGGGTAATTTTTTAAGATATTCTGGTGCTAAAATCTTTGCAAAAGTAAAACTTCATTTACAAGATAAATTATATGATAGTGAATTTATGAATATTTATAAATTAAAATATAATGAAGAAAGCATTAATAAAGATGGATTATACACTCTAGATGCATCAAGACTTGTTTTATCTACCTTTAAAGATAAATATTTATTTAAAGAAGATCAAGATTATAAATCTTATAATAGTGATTTTAAAGCATTTAATTTCAATGATACTAAAAATGTTTCAGTTACTGATTTTGAAAAATATAGCACCTGTCCTTTTAAATTTTATGTTTCTAAATATTTAAATGTTGATGAATTTGAATCGACTTATTTCACAAATCTTGGCAATTTTTTGCATGAAATTATGCAAGATGTTTATAATGATGATTTTAATTTAGATAGAGAATTTGAAGAAAAATTAGAAAAAAATAACTTTGGATTTACTAATGTTGAAAAAGTTTTAATTGAACATTGCGTAAAACCTTATTTTAAACTTGGAATTGAAAAATATTATTTAAAATATAAAGAAAATTTCAAAGAATTAGGTGCTCAAAATATTATCCAAGAAGTAAGAGAAGAAGTTGAAGTCCCAATTGATGAAGTTAGTAAAATAAGATTAGTTGCAAAGGCAGACGCTAAATTTGTAAATGGATCAAGAAGTACAATTTTTGATTATAAAACTGGTTCTAAAAGTTTTAGTGAAGAGGGAATAGAAAAAGGAGTCGATTTACAACTACCTTTATATTCTTATCTTTTAACACTTGATGAGAATAAGGGTGAATATGCAAAAGGTTTCTTTATTGCTCACATTTTAAATGATTATGTAATTAATGAAAAAACAAATCAATATGATGAAGAAGAAACTATTAAAAAGTGGAAAATCGATGGAAGATTTGAATATCAAGATTCTAATTATTCTCTTTTAGTAGAAAATATTGTTAAGGATAAAGAAGGTCCTGAAAAGAAAAATGGATACAATTATAATTTTGATGAAATTATTCAAGATAGTGTAAATAAAATGAAAGAAATTGTTATTCAAATCAGAAATTATAATTTTAATATTCATCCAATTTCCTTATCCGATGAAAAAAATAAAAAAAGTTGTGATTATTGTTCGTATCGTCCAATATGCTATAGAAAAAATATTATATATACGGAGGAAGATGATTAATGAAATTCAATGCCAAACAAGCTGAAGCTCTTGATCCAAATATTATAAATAAAAACGTTTTAATTTCAGCAGGTGCTGGAAGTGGTAAAACTGCAGTTTTAACTGAAAAAGTATATAATTTAATTACTAAAGATGGTGTTAATATTGATGAACTTTTAGTACTTACTTTTACAGATGCTGCAAGTTTTGGAATGAAAGAAAAAATCATCAAAAGAACAAGAAAAAATAATTCCGAACTTGCTGATAAATTGTATAGTGCTCATATTCAAACATTTGATTCTTTTACATCTTTTTTAGTTAAAAAATACGCTGATAGATTAAATATTAATCCTAATTTTAAGATTGTTGATGAATCTATTATTGCTGCTAAAAAAGAAGATTTTATTGATGAGGTTTTAGAAGAATATTATCTTAAAAAAGATCCTAACTTAATAAAAACTTTAGAGCTTTTATGTTTTAAAACTGATGAAGAATTAAAAGAATTGATTAAAAATTTAGATAAATTTTTAAATAATCTATCCACTAAAGATTATAATGAATTCATTGATAATTATGATAAATTTTTAGATCCTGAATTTATTAAAAATAAGTATATAGTAGTTTTAAATGAAATTTATGAAAATATTTTAAAATTGGGCGAACATTTTACTCTTGGAAATTTTGAAGAACATGATTCCGCTAAAGAAGGGTTTGAAGAAGTTTTAAATATTTTCAATATTATAAAAACATCAAAAGAAAATGGATGGGATAATTTTTATTATTTTGTTTCAAATTTTGAAGCTCCTTTTGATGGAAAATGCAATAAATATAAAAAAATGAGTATTGATTCGAAAATTGCTTTTAAGAATTTTATTAAATATTTAAAAGATACAAAAGCTGATTTTTTAAAATATCCATCTCCAGGTCAAGAAATTAAAAGATTTGTGGATAATAAAGATGTACATCATTTTATTATTGAAGTATATAAAAAAATAAAAGAAAAGGTTGATGAATATAAATTTGTTTCATCTTCTTATACTTTCCAAGACATTTCTTTAATTACATTAAAATTAATTAGTGATCCAAATTTTAAAGATATTCAAGATGAAATCTCTAACACTTTTAAATATTGTTTGGTTGATGAATATCAAGATACGAACGATATTCAAGAAGAATTTTTAAATTTTATTAATAAAAAATCTAAATTATTTGTTGTTGGGGATATTAAACAATCAATTTATAAGTTTAGAAACGCAAATCCAAAACTATTTAAAGATAGAAAGATTGCATATAGCAATGATAATAGAAATAATAAAGTTATTGACATGAATACTAATTATCGTTCTTTAAAGAAAGTTTTAGATGATTCAAACAGATTCTTTGAAAGAAATATGACTTTAGAAAAAGGGGATGTTACTTTTAATGATGATGAAAAACTTCATTATGATATGGAAAGTAATATTTATGATGAAAATCAATTAATTGACGGGAATCATTATGGATTAAATGTATTGAGTTCATATATAACACATGAAGAAGCTAAATTTCATGATTCTTCTACAGCATATGAAGAAATATTGATTATTATCAATGATATTTTGGATAAAATTAATAGTAAATACCAAGTTTTAGATAAAAGTATTGATGGTAAATTAATCTTTAGAGATTGTAATTTTGGAGATTTTGCAATACTTTGTAAAAGAAAAAGTAATTTTGGATTATATAAGGATTTATTTGCTAAATATAATATTCCACTCAATATTGTATTTGATGAAAATGTTCGTGATATTAATTCTGTCATTACCTTAGAAAGCTTAATTAATTTTTACTTAGACGTTAAAAACTTTGAATCAAGAGATCCTAAAAGGCTTAGATTTGATT
>CAVKZU010000045.1:0-3230 GCA_963660725.1 Lachnospiraceae bacterium
CTTAACATATAAGGAGAAATATATCCTTTATTATATTTTAAACCTTGAGTAACTTCTAAAGATGTTTCAAATCCTTTTGATTCATCTACATTGATAACTCCATTTTTACCTACTTTTTCCATTGCACCTGCAATAATTTCACCAATTTCTTTAGAACCTGAAGAAATTGTTGCAACACTTGCAATATCAGAATTAGTAGTAACTTCTTGAGACATATTTAATAATTCTTCACTAACTTTTTTACTAGCTTTTTCAATTCCTTCTCTCATTAAAACAGGATTAGCACCTTTTTGGACTTCTTTTAATCCATTATGAATCATAACTTGAGCAAGTAAAGTAGCAGTAGTTGTTCCATCTCCTGCAACATCATTGGTGTTATTTGCAACTTCATAAATTAATTTAGCACCCATATTTTTAAATGGATCATCAAATGTAATTTCTTTTGCAATAGATACTCCATCATTTGTAATTAAAGGACTTCCATATCCTTTATCTAATACAACATTTCTACCTTTAGGTCCTAAAGTTACTTTAACAGTGTTAGCAAGTTCATCAATTCCTTCTAACATTTTATCTTGAGCATTTTTACCAAATTTAATTTCTTTTGACATATATTATTTCCTCCTAATTTAATACTGCTAAAACATCATCAGCATTAATAATTAAAAATTCTTCATCATTTAAAGTTACTTTAGTAGGTGAATAAGTTTTATAAATTACCTTATCTCCTACTTTTAAATCGATAGGATTTAAACTTCCGTTTTCAATTCTTCCTTTTCCAATTGCATAAACTACCGCATATTCTGTATCTTCTTCTTTATCTGAAAGAATAATTCCAGAATGGGTTTTAGTTTCTTTCTTTTCTTTTTTTAATACTACATTATTATTTAATGGTTTAATCATTGTTATTAGCCTCCTAATATCTTTAGCACTCATATCTTTTGACTGCTAACGTAATAAGATATAAACCTGTTTTAGCACATTGTCAATAAGAGTGCTAAAAATATTTTTATGTTTTGTTTATTATGCACAAAAATTTGATTATTGATTTTCTAAATTTTAAAAAATTTAGATATGTTAGAAATTAAAAAAGTAAATAAAAAAGATGAGAATTATAAAAAGATTAAAGAATTGATGAAAAAATTATTTCCAAAAAATGAATTATTTCCTTTATGGTTATTAAATTTAGTATCTAGAAAGAAAAATTGTAATTATTTAAGTTATTATGATAAAAGTAATTTAATTGGAATAAGTTACTCATATAAATATCAAGATTTAGTGTTTATTCTTTATTTAGCAGTTTCTAAAGAATTTAATTCTAAAGGATATGGATCAATGATTTTAGATTTAATAAAAGAAAATAATAATGGATGTAATTTTGTACTTAATGTAGAACCACTTGATGAAAATTCAAGTAATTTTAAAGAAAGAGAAAGAAGATATAGATTTTATTTTAAAAATGGATTTAAGAAAACTAATTTAATTTTTAAAGATGAGTTGCCTTATGAAGTTTTATCAACGAGCGTTGATTTAGACGCTAAAAAATATAAGAAATTATTAAGAAAAATGATACTTTGTTTCTATGTTCTATCTTTGAAAAATAATAATTTAATAGATTAATTGAATATATAAAACTTTGTTATATAATTTATTTATAAAAATATTAAGGAGAATAATATGGCTTGTACAACTATACTTGTAGGAAAGAATGCTAGTTATGATGGATCAACAATAATTGCAAGAAATGATGATTCACCTAGTGGAGTTTTTACTGAGAAAAAATTAAAAATTATTGAAGATAATGAAAATGGAGAAGTCTATATTTCAAAAATCTCTAAAGTTAAAATTGAATTACCAAAAGAATCTTATAAATATTCTTTAATGCCTAATGTAAATGATAAAGATGGTATTTGGGGAGCATGTGGTATTAATAAATTTAATGTTGGAATGAGTGCTACTGAAACAATTACTTCAAATCCTTTAGTTAAAGGTGCTGATCCTTTAGATGAAAAAGGAATTGGAGAAGAAGATTTTGTAGTTTTAGTTTTACCATACATAAAAAGTGCAAGAGAAGGTGTTATTAGACTTGGAGAACTTTTAAAAAAATATGGAACATATGAATCAAATGGAATAGCTTTTAATGATGGAAATGAAATTTGGTGGCTTGAAACAATTGGTGGACACCATTTTATTGCTCGTAAAGTTCCTGATGATTATTATGTTGTTATGCCTAATCAATTTGGTTTAGATAATTTTGATTTTGAGGATGCATATGGTGCTAAAAAAGAACATCTTGCAAGTGATGATTTAAAAGAATTTATTGAAGAAAATCATTTAAATTTGAATTTAGATAATTCTTTTAATCCTCGTTTAGCATTTGGATCTCATAGTGATTCTGATCATGTTTATAATACTCCACGTGCTTGGTATATGCTTAGATATTTTAATCCTAGAAGCTATAAATGGGATGGAAATAATGCAGACTTTACTCCTGAAAGTGATGATTTACCATGGATGATGAAACCTGAAAGAAAAATTACTATTGAAGATGTTAAATATATTTTAGGAAGTTATTATCAAGGGACTTTATATAACCCATATTCAAAAGATGGTAAAAGTAAATATCGACCAATTGGAATTTCTAGAACTTCATTTTTAGGAATTATTCAAATTAATTTGCATAGTTTTTATCCTGCAATTGAATGGATAAGTTTTGGATCAAATGCATTTAATGCTTCAATTCCTTTTGTTTTTGGAGGAAATAAAGTACCTCAATATTACTCAAATACTACATTAGATTTTTCTAGTGATAATTTTTATTGGATGAGTAGATTAATTAGTGTTTTAGGAGATGCCCATTATAAAAAGAATGCGATTTTAATTGAAAGATACCAAAATAAAGTATTTAATGAAGCGTATACAATTTTAAATTTACATAAATTTGTGGATAATTTAGATATCGATTCTTTAAATCAAGAATTAGCAGATATGCTTAAAAAAGAAACACAAGATGTTATTAATAAGCTTATTTATTCTTCTTCAATGGAGATGAAAAATGGATTCTCTAGAAGTGATAATTAATTATGAATAAAATAAATAATGATAAATATATTTTAAATGTAATTAATTTATTAAATGAAAATTATTATTTAAAAGGTACTTTAAATAATAAAGAATATTTAATATTTTATAAAGAAAATGATAAAATAATAGTAGGTTCATCTTTATAT
>CAVKZU010000046.1:0-5597 GCA_963660725.1 Lachnospiraceae bacterium
GAATCAAATTATATAGACAAACACATAAAAGAGGTAACTTTTCTAATAACTCATTTCTTTTTCCAGTTGGTAAAATAAACCAATTATTTATTTATCCTTTAACATTTAATGAATTTTTAATTAATTACAAAAAATCTGCATATGATTATTTAAAAGATCATTTCTTAAATAAAAAAGAAATCCCTTTAGACATCCATAATGAATTATTAGATATTTTTAATGATTATTTATTTGTAGGAGGGATGCCAGAAGCTGTAGACATTTTCATCAAAAATAAAGATGATAAATTAAAAGCATATCAAAAAGTTTATAAAAAGATAAAAGAAATTTACACTGACTATTTAGCTGATATGGACTTATATCAAGTTAGTAGTGAATCAATTTTAAGAAGTAGATTAATTTATAGAAACATCTATTCTCAATTAAATAAAGAAAGTAAAAACTTTAAAAGTTCAATGATAAATAAAGATTTTAGAAGCAGAGATCTTGTAGCACCTATTGAATGGTTAGTAACTGCGAAAGTTGTAAATAAAGCTTATCAATTAAAAGAAAGAGTAACTTCTCCTTTAATAGAAAATGATGAGTCTTTATATAGATTATATCTTTCAGATATGGGTGCTTTTACTTATCAAAGTGGAATTAACGCAAAAACTTTTATAACAGATAAAAGTAATGTTTTGTCTGGTATTTTTTATGAAAATTATATTTCAATAGAATTAGTTAGTCACGAAAAGAAATTATTTTATTGGAAAGGTAAAAGAAATGCTGAATTTGAATTTATTTTAGATTTTAACGAGAAAATCATACCACTTGATGTAAAGAAAACTAAAGGTACACTTAATTCAATCAATGAATTTAGAACTCATAACTTAAATGATATTGTAATTAAAGTATCTAAAAATCAATATGGATTTGATAAAGAAACCAAGATTTTAACATTACCTTTTTATTATTTTTCTTTTTTTCTAGAGAATATTGAAGATGTTTTATCTTCATTAGAATAAATAATTAACACTTCATGTGTTCCATATTTAAAAATTCATTGTTTTAAGAGGTCTCGGCGGAATGGTGCTTTTTTTAAGCGATTCCGCCGAGACCGTTAAATAATATTTTTATTTTCGAAGTTCTTTTTAAATTAAATAATTAACGTATCAACCAAATAAAAATTCCTAAGAAGTTACCTCAGGAATCTTTAAATTATTATTAATTAATCTCTTTTTGGACCTAAAGCACCAGCAATTAAGATAAATAATGCACTTAATAATGAGAATACACCACTACAAATTGCACCACTTCCAATTTTGAAAGCATTAACTGATTGTTGACTCTTTAAAAGTTCCATTAATGCATCTTTTGCTAAAGGTAATGTACAAAAGAATAAAACTCCTGCAACAAGGAAGCATAATGCACTTCCAAATGCAAAGAACTTTTTAATATCTGCACCTCTTCTTCCCCAAGCACAAACAAGATAAATAATAGCAAGTATTAAAGCTAAACAAAGAATGATAAATGCACATAAAATACCAACACTCATTCCTACATTTCCTAAAGATGTAGCATCACTAACAGTTGATCCACTACTTGCTACACCCATTAAAGGACCTTTGAATGCTAAAGAGTATCCTGAAGCGTAAAATGTAGTAGATGCTGAGTAACCAAAGATATTAACGCCACTTGAACAAGTTACAAAATCAAGTGCTAAAAATCCTAATACTAAAGCACCTGAAACAATTGATAAACATGTAAAGATAACTTTGAATAAACCTTTAAATACTTTTCCAACTTTTGCCATTTTTCTTTCCTCCTTGTTCTAATTTTAACATAAATAAATTTTAAATAAATTGACAAAAACTTAATTATGTATAACAAAACTTATTTAATTATTTCTTATATTGTTTAGTCCATTCATATGAATAAAATAACTCATCATCTTTATCAAATAATTCTTCAATCCCAATCATAATAGTAATGATTGTATTGAATTCACATTCATCTTCAATAATATAATTGTTTTTTGAAAAGAAAAGTTCATCCCAATCATCGAATTCTAATGATTTATCAATTTTCTTGCATTCATCTAGTTTCATTCCTAATTTAATACCATTACTTAATTTACCTTTAAAGTTACTAAATGCACTTATTCTCCATAAAACATCTTTTGTAAATATAAAATCCATATAGTCTTTAATTTCGATATAGATCCAAGGCACTTTATCTCCTCTTTCATGTTTATTTACACTTATTTCATAAAGGATATTTTTCTTTTTTAATATATCTTCAACATCTTTTAAAGTCATTCCAATCTTAATATCTTTTATTCCTACATTTGGAATTAAATCATAATAGTCTAAATACATTTTTTACTCCTTAATAAATAATAATTCTTAAAATATTCATTAAAATTATTTTATATTAAATATAAATAATTTATACATTTATTTAAAATTATCTAATTATTTTTATATTATTTTCCTTTATAATAACGATATGAATAAAAAAGATGTAAATAACACTAGTAGAAAACACTTAAAAAAAATAAAAGAAGATATTGAAAAAAGAAATAAGAAATTATATTTAGAAAATAAAGATAAATTAAATGATATTGATATTTATTTATCAAAAAGTAATACCTATCAAGAATTCTCTAATAATACTTTATTAAATGAAAGTATTTATACTTGTATTGAAGAGAAGTTTAAATTATTTAATACTTTAAACTTAAAATACAATATTAATTTAATCTTTGATGATTCATTTAATATGGATGAAAAAGAAAAGATAAAAGAGATAATTAAAGATCATTATGCGATTAAATCTATTGATAAAAGAATATCTATTAGACGTACTAATGTTGCAAGTATAATATGTTTAATCGTAGGTATATTCTTACTTACTCTTTATTCAGTATTTTCTATTTATTTAAAATATGAATATAGTGAGATTTTATCAATCTTTGCGTGGGTATTTGTATGGGAATCTTGTGATTTATTCTGTTTTAGTAACGCTAGTAATAAAAAAGATGAAATTAAATATAATTTAATTTATGATTCAATAATTAATATTAAATAAAGGAGAACACAAATGAATAATAATGATGTTTTATTAATTTTAGATGATGATTTTGAAGAAATAGAAGCAATAGGGACATTTGCAATATTAAAAAGAAGTAATATCAATATTGATATTTTTACTTTATCTCACTCTCAAATCCATGGACGTTATGGATTAAATATAACTTATCCAGTATTTAATGATAAAGTAGATTTATCTAAATATGATTTACTCTTTATTGCAGGAGGTCCTGAATATAAAGCTTTAGAAGCTTCCTTAACTTTTAAAAATGTTATTAAATATTTTAATGATAATAAGAAGTTTATTGCTGCTATTTGTGCTGGTCCTACAATCTTAGGACATTTAGGAATCTTAGAAAATAAAGATTATACTTGCTTTAAATCAATGGATGAAGATTTTAAAGGTAATTATAAATATGAATATGTAGTTAAAGATTCAAATATTATTACAGGGATTAGTGCTAGTGGAACAATTGATTTTGCATTTAAGATTGTAGAAACTTTAAAAGGTAAAGAATACTCTCAAAAAATCAAAGATTCTATATATTATGACGCTAAAAGAATGGACGATTAGTCCATTTTTCTTTTATTTATAAGATTACTCAAAAACTTTTTAGTAAAAAACTTTTTACTAATCTTTATTGAATTAAATAGATAATAAATTTATAATTTATTTAAGGTAAAAATATGGAATTTATTGGAAGAAAAGAAGAAATTAAAACATTAAAAGATTTATATAATACTTCTAATTATGAAGGTATTTTAATCTATGGAAGAAGACGAATTGGTAAAAGTGAATTAATTAAAGAGTCTTTAAAAGAAGAAACTTGTAAAAAGATATATTTTGAATGTCAAAAAGCAAGTGAAGAATTTAACGCTGAAAATTTATCAGAATTAATCTCTACAACTTTTTTAATTCCAAAACCAAACTTCAAATCAATGAATGAAGTATTAAATTTTATATTTGAAAAATCAATAAATGAAAAAATAATCCTAGTAATCGATGAATATCCTTATATTAGAGATAATAAAGAGATTTTGGATAGTATTTTTCAAAATGTAATTGATAAATATAAAATGAATTCTAAGTTAAAGTTAATTGTTTGTGGATCATATATCGATATTATGGAGGCATTACTTTCTTCTACTAATCCTTTATATGGAAGATTTACTCATAAAATGAATATTAAACAAATGAATTATTTAGAATCTTCTTTATTTTATCCAAATGCTAAAAATGAAGATAAAGTAGCATATTATTCAGTTTTTGGAGGTATCCCTTACTATAATCAATTTATTGATGATTCAAAAAGTGTTAAAGAAAATATCATTAATTTAATTGCCTCTAGTAACGCTAGACTTTTAAGTGAAGCTGAAAACTTTTTAACTACGGAATTATACAAATTAAATAACGCTAATGAATGTTTTTTAGCAATCGCTAGTGGAAATAGGAAATTTACAGATATTTTAAATAAATCCCATATTTCTTCTAGTCCTTTACTTGCAGATACTTTAAAAAGATTAATAAAGATGGATGTTATTGAAAAAGTTAATCCAATTAATGATGATTCCGAAAAGAAAAGTTATTATGAAATAACCGAAAGGTTATCAAGTTTTTATTATAAATATATCTTTAAAAGGAATAGTTACTTTAAAATCATGCCAAGTGATGTATTCTATGATGAATTTATTAAAGATGACTTCTTCTCTTCTTTTGTCCCTCATGAATTTGAAAATATCTTAAAACAATACCTTACTATTTTAAATTTAAATCATAAAATAAATCCAGTTTTATATAAAATAGGTAAATATTATTATGATGATTCTAAAAACAAAATTAATGGAGAATTTGATTGTGTTACTTTATCAAAAGATGGATATGATTTCTATGAAGCTAAATTCACTAATTCTCCTATTGATGAAAGAATAATTAATGAAGAGATTAACCAACTTAATAAATTAAATATTAAATATAATAAATTAGGATTTTTATCTAAAAATGGATTTAATATTAAAGATTCTAAAGATTATACTTTAATAACTTTAGATGATTTATATAGTATACTTTAAAATATACGATAAATATCGTATATTTTTTAATTTTCTCTATTAAAGTATATTTAAAGTCTACTTTAAAGTTCCATTTATTGTATCGTTAAAGTACCGTTTTAAAGTTCCATTTTAAATTATAAAATTATCCAAGAACCTTCTTTTTTAGAACCACTTCTTTCAATTAATTTTAATTCTTGTAACCTTAAAACAATCTTTTTTACAGTGCTAACACTAATTGAAGTATCTAAAGAAATTTGGTTTAAAGTTGCCTTTGAATTATTTTTTAAATAATCATAAACCTCTTTTTGATTTTTAGTTAATTTTTCATATTTTTCTTGTTTTGAAGTTCTAAACGCTACAAAATCAGGAACATAATTAAATTTCAAAGTTACTTTAACAGTACTATCACTAATCTTAAATACATCTTTAGAATATGCACTTATAATTTTAGGGACTCCACGTCCTGATTGTTCA
>CAVKZU010000047.1:0-7537 GCA_963660725.1 Lachnospiraceae bacterium
TGATAATATAACTTACTTTTTTGATATTTTTATAAATAAAAAGTGCTATTTTTAAATAACACTTTTATTTGTAAAGATTTTTATATTATCTATTACGACTTGAACAATTAATTTATAGCATTTGTTTCATTCATTTGCAATATTTTTTAAACTTTTTTTAAACTTTTTAAAGTTTTAAATTAATTTTTGATTACATAAGGAGATTATAAATAATGAATAAAAATATTTTGAAAAAGAACCTTAATTTAGGTTATGTTGACCTAATTGATAAAACATATGTTGTTGGAAAGTATGATTTAATACATGTTGATTCACCTAACGATATTGAAATAGATTTTTTAGCACTCTATTCTCATTTAAATGAATATAACAAAACTAGTAAAACAGCAGTATGTTTTTATGAATATGATAGAGAATTTGATAATAAAAATGGAATTTATGATGCGATTAAGCGTATAGATATTAATCTTTTAAATAAATATAAGAAAAGATTTGAAAATGTTGATGTTTTAATTGCACCAGATTATTCTCAGTTTGGAAATGGACTTTTAAGTGATAATTTAGAAAGTATTCAAAAAGCAAGAAAAGTTAGTTTGTGGTTAACTTATGAATGTAATAAAAAAGTTATTCCTAATATTACATATTCAAATGAAGAATCGCTAGAATATTTTTTGGATGGATTAGAAACATCAAGAGTAGTTGCAATTTCGTTAAAGGGATCTTTAGTAAAAAGAGAACAATTTGATTTGTTGAATAAAGCAATTAATAAAATGATAGAAAAATTACCATATTTAAAGAAAATAATAGTGTATACTTCATCAACTAATGATAAAAAAATTCATGAAATTTTTAAAATCGCAATAGATAAGGGTATTGAAATCATCATTCCTAATAATACTTTAAGAACACGAAATATTATTTTAAAAAATGAAAATAAATTATTAAATCTTAATTTTTAAGCATTTTTTAAGGATATCTTTTTATAATCAAGATGTAAGGAAGAAATGATTATGAGAAGATATGATAGACATATGGATGAAAGATTACATTCTGGAGGAAGACCAATTAGACCTATTAGACCTTATAGAAGACCTATCTTTTTTGTTTCCCCACGCGAAAGATTACATTTAAGAAGAAATTCTAGTGCAATTTATGTAGTATTAATCATATTTTTAATATTATTTTTTATAAGTTTTCTTATAATGTGTTTTTTCTTATTTTAAGGAGAAATTATGAAAAATATATTTAATAAATTAACTTTATTTTTAATTCCTTGTTTATTTAGTAACAAGGGATTAAATAATAATAACGATATTATCTTAAAAGATTCATCATTTGTAGAAAAAGAACAACCTGAATTAAGCGAAGAAACTAAAGAATTAATTTCTATTTATCAAAAAGATAAATCATTAGAGAATTATTTATTATTAAAAGAAGAAGTAATTAAAAATTATGATGCAGTTATTGATAAAAAAGAAGTTAAACTTGAAGAATTGAAACTTGAAACAGATGGTAAAAAAGATGGTGAAGAACTTGTAGAAGAAATGCAAGAAATTGTCCAAGAAATGTATATTACTTATTGGAATAGAATTAATTCTACAATGTTAAGATTTGGAGATTCTAGGCTTTTAAAATGGAGAATTGATGACGCTAAAAATTATGATTATATTCCAGTTATGGGAGCAGGGCATTCAATTTATATTAAAAGAACTGAGGTTACTAATAAAGAATATAAAGAATTTATTGATGACACTAATTATAAAGCACCTTCTCTATGGATAAATGGTACTTATAATGAAAACGAAGATGATTATCCAGTTAATTATGTTTCTTATAATGACGCATTAGAATATTGTAAATGGTTAAGTGAAAGAGACGAAAGTAATTCTTATAGAATACCTTCAGAAAGTGAATGGGAACTTGCAGCAGGACATATGCCAAAAGATGCTGATTTTAATTGTGACTTATATGATCATTTAACTTCTGTTTATGAATATGAAGATGTAACTCGTGGTGCTCATGGAGCGATTGATTTTTGGGGAAATGTATGGGAGATGACTTCAACGATTACTTCAAGTAATGAAGATACTTTAATAAGGGTTAAAGGAGGAGCGTATAATACTACTCGAAATGAATGTAGAACAGAATATCATGATGAATCTAGAAGTGTTTCTTCTTACTTTAAAGATTTAGGATTTAGAGTGATTCAAGTAAAAGATGGAATTGAACCTTCTCAAAAAGCGGATTTATATACTTTAGATATTCCAAATAATTATTATTACATTAAAGATAACTCTACTTATTTATATTGGGATAATATAGAAGAAGCATATGAATATCAAGTTTTTGCCTATGATGAAGACACTGGATTTTTTGAAATGCTAGAAAAAACTAGTGAGACAAGTATCGTAATTCCAAATACTAGTAGTAATATTAAATATGTAGTCCAAGCTTTATCATATGTTGCAATATCTGATAATGTATCTAAAGAATATCTTGCAACTTATAAAGAAATAGAAGAAGAAAAGAAAGATGAATCTTCAAGTGACTCTAATCAAGGTTCATCTAATAATGATAATGAAGAAGAAGAAACACCAAGTGATTCTAATCAAAATTCATCTAATACTAATGATTCTTCAAGTGATTCTAATCAAGATTCATCTAATACTGATAATGAAGATTCTGATAGTAGAGCGTCATCAAGTAACACTCAAAAAGAGATTTTATCAAATAACCAAAAGATTATTCTTTATGTTGTTGGAGGAATTGGTACAGTAACATTAATAGTTTTTACTATTTGGATTATTATTCTTAAAAAACATAAATAAAAGTATGATATTAGGAGATTATAAGTAATATACTAGGTATATTACTTTTTCTTTAACGATAAAATTTACGTCTAAATCAACAATGCATTGTAATTTTAGACGTTAAATTTTATAATATTAATATGGTAAAAGGTAAAGTTATGTATTTAAAAAGAGATATTGAAAATAAAATTTTAGAAGCATCAAAAGAATTTGCATGTATTACGCTTTATGGACCTCGTCAAGTTGGTAAATCTACTTTAATTGAAAAATTATTCCCTAATATTACTCATGTTTCTTTAGATGATATAGAAATAAGAAGTTATGCGAAAAGAGATCCAAAAGGATTTTTAAAATATTATGGAACTCCACTTTTTATTGATGAAATCCAAAAAGCTACTGAACTTTTAGATTATATTAAAATTGAAATTGATAATTTAAAAAAAGAAGTAGTTTTTAATAATGCTCAATTAAAATTACTTTATTTATTAACTGGTTCTAATCAATACGCTATCCAAAAAGGTGTATCAGAATCTTTAACAGGGAGAACTTGCGTCTTTGATTTACTTTCTTTTTCGTATAATGAAATTACTCAAAGAGAAGAAGCACATGAATTTAACCCTAATATTGATGTTTTAAGAGAAAAAGAGAAATTATTAAATAATAAATACCGTTCTAGAAGAGAAATATTTGAAGATATATTTAAAGGTGGGATGCCAGAATATGTATTAAATAATACAAATAGAGATTCATTCTTTAAATCATATATTTCTACATATATTGAAAAAGATGTTCGTCAAATTATTTCTGAAGATAAAGAGTTAATTTTCTTAGATTTTATGAAATATCTTGCATTAAGAACATCTTGCCAGGTAGATTATTCTGAAGTTTCTAGAAGTTTAGGTATCGATTCAAGAACTTGTAAGGGGTGGTTTTCAATTCTTGAAACTTCAGGAATTATTAAATTAATTGAACCATACGCTAAAAATAGATCAGATAGGATAGTTAAAACAAGCAAGATGTATTTTATGGATACAGGATTATGTGCGTATTTAGCAGGTATTCCAACTAGTGAAATATTAGAAAAAAGTGCATTTGCAGGTGCATTTTATGAAACATATGTTGTAAGTGAAATCATTAAATCATATTACAATAGTAATAAAAATAGCAGTTTTATCTATTATTTTAGAGATAAAGACCAACATGAGATTGATTTAATTATTGATAATTTTGATTCAATTACTCCTATTGAAATTAAAAAAGGTATTAATCCAGTAAGCCATAATAAGAATTTTAAGGTGTTAGAAAAGTATGGAGTTAAAGTTAATACAGGATTAGTTATTGATTCTAGTGATAAAGTATTCCCAATTAATGATTGCGTTTATTATTGTCCAATTGATTTAATTGGATTATAAATAATTCTTTAATTTAATCTATATTTATATTAAGAAATACAATTTTTTTATGATAGATTATTAGTTATATGAAATTAATAAGTGAAATATTGAAATTAAATCAATGATAAAAACAAATCAAATGATTATTTTTCTTGCTAAAACTTAAAATAAGTTATAAATTATTTAGGTAATGCGATGAAGAAAAGAAGTAATAGATATATTTAAATGTAGAGATTATCTGGATGGTGAAAAGATAAAAATATTCTATGAAAATACATTTTGGAGCAGCTAATTTGAAATTAAGTAGAATTAGATGGGTAAGCCCAATATAGCAAGTGTAACTATACACACAAAGGAATATTTAGTGATAAATATTTAAAAAAAGGTGGTACCACGTTATTAATTACGTCCTTTATTCTAATATTTTTTAGAATAAGGGATTTTTTATTTATAAGGAGAAAAGTATGGGAATTTATGAAGAATTAAAAGAAAGAGGATTAATTGCACAAGTTACTGATGAAGATAAGATTAAGGATTTAATCAATAATGGAGGTGCTAAATTCTATATTGGATTTGATCCAACTGCTGATAGTTTACATGTTGGACATTTTATGGCACTTTGTTTAATGAAACGTCTCCAAATGGCAGGTAATAAACCAGTTGTATTACTTGGGGGAGGAACTGGATTTATTGGAGATCCATCAGGAAGAAATGATTTAAGAGCGATGCTTGATGCAGAAACTATTAAACATAATTGTGATTGCTTTAAAAAACAAATGGAAAGATTTATTGAATTTGGAGATGATAAAGCAATTGTTGTTAATAATGCTGATTGGTTACTTGATTTAAATTACATCTCTCTTTTAAGAGAAGTAGGGACATGTTTTTCAGTTAATAACATGTTAAGAGCAGAATGTTATAAACAAAGAATGGAAAGAGGATTATCATTCTTTGAATTTAATTATATGATTATGCAAGCTTATGATTTTTACCATTTACATAAAGTTTATGGATGTAATATGGAATTTGGTGGAGATGATCAATGGAGCAATATGCTTGCAGGTACTGAACTTATTAGAAAGAAAACTGGTGAAGATGCTTACGCAATGACTATTACTTTACTTTTAAACAGTGAAGGTAAAAAGATGGGTAAAACATCAAATGGTGCTGTTTGGCTTGATCCTAAAAAGACTTCCCCATTTGATTTCTATCAATATTGGAGAAATGTTGATGACGCAGATGTCATGAAATGCATTAAGATGTTAACTTTCATTTCATTAGATGAAATCAAAGATATGGAAACTTGGAGTGATTCAAGAATTAATGAAAAGAAAGAAATCTTAGCATTCTCTCTTACTAGTTTAGTTCATGGAGAAGAAGAGGCTAAAAAAGCACAAAATGCTGCACATGCTTTATTTAGTGGAGAAGGCGATGATTCAACAATGCCTACTACAGAATTAAGTGATAGTGATTTAAAAGATGATGCAATTAATGTTTTAGATCTACTTGTTTTAACAAAACTTTGTCCATCTAAATCAGAAGCAAGAAGACTTGTTCAACAAGGTGGAGTTAGTATTGATAATGAAAAAGTTCAAGATCCTAACTTATTAATCCAAAAAGATAAATTAGAAGCAGGAATTAAAATTAAAAAAGGAAAGAAGATTTTCCATAAAGTTATTTTAAAATAATAAATATTAAGGGTAGAAGTTAATGAAATTTCTACCTTTTTTAATACTTTTTTGTTTGAATTTTTCTTGACGCTTTTTTCCAACAAAAATATAAATAAGAATTAAATAGAAATAATATATTTTATTTACTCAATTTTTATACTACTTTTTATACTACTTTTTATACTACTATCCTAATTAAAATTAATATAATAAAAAATAATAACGATAATTATGCTATTTTTTTAATAGTTTTTTATACTACTTTTTTATACTACTTTTAATATAAATGTAGTATAATTAAATAAAATAAAGGGGAGAATATGATTGATAAAGAGTATTTAAAGGAACTCATCAAAAATGATGAATGTGAATGGATTGAATTTAAAGAAAATTGGTTTGATAAATATGAATTAGGCGAATATATTAGTGCAATTTCAAATTCTGCTGCTATGCGTGGAGAAGATTATGGATATTTTATTTGGGGTGTAAATGATAAAACTCACGAAATTGTAGGAACAGACTTTAATTATGATAAAGATATTAAGAATGAACCACTACAACATTATTTAGCACGACTTTTAACACCAAGTGTTAATTTTGAGTTTGGCAAATTTTATTTTGATGATAAAAAAGTTGTTTGCTTGATGATTCCTGCTGCAAAAAATGTTTATACTGAATTTGACAAGAATAGATTTATTAGAATTGGATCTAGTAAAGAACTACTAAGAAAATACCCAGAAAGAGAAATAGATCTTGCAGTTATTTTAAGAAATGGATTACCAACAATTATTAATACCCCATCTTTAAAACAAAATTTAAATTTTAATGAATTAAAGGGATATTATTTATCAAAAGGTTTATTTATTAATAATGAATCATTTGAAGAAAATTTATCATTATTTGTACCTGGAACTAAAAAATATAATGAATTAGCATTTATTTTATCAGATGATAATGACATTACTTGTAGAGTAAGCATATTTTCTGGAAAGAAGAAGTCAGATGATTTATATTCATTAAATGATTTTGGAAATAAATGTATTTTATTAACAATTGATCAAATTAATTTATTTTTAGATGCTTTAAATCTAAATAAAGTTGATGAAACAAATAGAATTCTTGAAAGAAAAGATATTCCTTTATTTGATAAAGATTGTTTAAGAGAAGCTTTATTAAATGCATTTATTCATAATGATTGGATTGATTTAAACGCTCCAATGATTAGTGTTTTTACAGATAGAATAGAAATACTTTCTTATGGAACATTACCAAAAAATCAAACCAAAATTGGATTTTTTGCAGGCAAAAGTAAACCAAGATGTAAAGAACTTGCTGAAATTTTCTTACAATTAAGAATTAGTGAAAGATCTGGAAGAGGAGTAAGCAAAATTTTTAATAAATATGGTGAAAATGCATTTGATATAAATGAAGATTTTATTAAAGTTACCATTCCTTTTGCATATGAAAATCGATTATTATCAAAAGAAAGCTCCAATCTTAACATAGATAACACAAAATCAAAGAAAATAAATAATAAAAAAATGATATTGGATTTAATCAAAAATGATTCATCTATTACTGTAGAAAGATTAGCTTCATTAAGTAAATTAAGTAAAGCAACTATCCAAATTTATTTAAAAGAATTAACTAAAGAAAATATTAT
>CAVKZU010000048.1:0-3235 GCA_963660725.1 Lachnospiraceae bacterium
TTATTTATTAGTTAAAATTTATATAATTATTTTATGAAATTTTTAAAGGGAAACGCTATTTATGGACAAAGTGGAGGTCCAACTTCAATTATCAATTCTTCTTTTTATGGAATAATTGAAGGTATAAAAGAAAGCGAATATATTGATAATTTATATTCTATGAATTATGGAATAGAAGGTTTATTAAAAGAAGATCTTACTTTAATTGATAAATCAAAAGATTATTCTTCATTAATTTTTACTCCTGGTGCTTTTTGTGGGAGCAATCGTTATAAAATTAAAGATTATAAAGATGATGAAACTGATTATATTAAATTACTTGATATTTTTAAAAAATATAACATTCATTACTTCTTTTATAATGGTGGAAATGATTCGATGCACACTTTAAATAAAATAGGAGAATATTTTAAACTTAAAAATTATCCTTTAAAAGTTATTGGAATCCCTAAAACCATTGATAATGATTTATATAATAATTATTTTTCATTAGGATTTTTAAGTGCGTCTAATTTTATTAAAAATGCTGTTTTAGAAATTGCACTTGATGATTATTCTTATAAAAAAGGAAGAGTTAATATTATTGAAACTATGGGAAGAAATGCAGGTTGGCTTGCTTCTTCTTCTCTTTTAATTGAAGAATATGGAAAAAAGGTTGATATTTTAGCACTCCCTGAAGTCCCTTTTGATATTGATGATTTCTTAAAAAATGTTAAAGAAATCTATGAATCTAAAGGTCATTGTTTAGTAGTTATTAGCGAAGGAATTAAAAATAAAGATAATAAATTAATTTATAAAGCAAATCTTAAAAAAGATGAATTTAATCATCATTCTTTAGGAGGAATATCTCATTATTTATGTTCTTTAATTGAAAAAGAATATGGATATAAAACACGTGCATATGAACTTTCACTTCTTCAAAGAGCATCTTCTTTAACGCTTTCTGAAAAAGAAGTTAAACTTGCTATTAAAATGTCTAAATTTTTAGTAAAAGAAGCTACTTTAAAAGACACTAATTTTAAAGTAGGGTGTATTAAATTATCTAAAAATAATAAACTTATTTTAGGACTTGAAGATTTAGAAAATGTTGCAAATTTTGAAAGAAAAATGGATCAAAGTTTCTTCAATTCTGATTTATCTATTAATAAAGATAAAGTTAAAGAATACTTCAATCCACTTAAAAGTAAAATTCTTAATCCATACGATAAGAATGGATTTATTAAAATATTAAAAAAGTAAATTAACAAGTCCTGGATAATCTACAAAAGGATTACGGTTATTTTGTAAATTATATACTAAATTATTTCTAGTCATTTCGAATTCATCTACTGGATCTTCTTCGTTCCATTTTTTTAGTGTAGATAATACTCCAAATTCAGCAGCATTTTCTTTAGTATCACTTGGTACCATTGTTGAAGAAGTTTTTGCATGAGGCTTTTCTACAAGTTTAATTGCAGGAGCTTCAGTTCCATTACTATCTACTTCCTCATATATTTTATAACGAGTTACCATATAAAATATTGCTCTTGCAATATCACCTTTATCTTCTTTTGCAGGTTCAAAAAATCCAATTTTATTACCGTTTTCATCAGTTGTATCATAATAATAAGTTGAAGTAACTTCATCATTACTAATTGCAACTTTATATTCACCTTCTCCTTTTGTAGAAACAACATCATCATAAAATCTATCATTATGTCCTGTAGAATTTCCAATATGGTCACTAGATCTTAAATTATGTAAATCTGTACCTGCAAGCATTGTTTTATAAGCATCATTTGCACCATTAAACCCGTATGATTTAGGTAAAATATGTTCTCTATCTAACTTATTATTAGTTTTTCCATCTTCAGGGAAAGTATAATCTCCAGTTTGATATAAAATATCCATATTTACGTGTCTTTCCCATTTATTAGAATCTACTTCTTCTTGAGTTAAAGGAGAAGTAACATAGTTACGATCTACTAAACAATAATTTGCCCATGTAAAATTTGTTCCATAAGTACTATTTTTACCATCATAATTTAGTTTAACTTGATTAGTTTTTAATAAATTAAATAAACTTACTGAAATAGTTTCTTTATCTTTAGAAAAATCTATATCTTTATAATAATTTTTAATTTCTTCTTTTGAATATTGATAGAAAACACTTGAAGAATCAATTGAATATTTAGAATTTGATATTAAAGTTGAAACTTTAGGTGAATCATAATCAAAAGTTGTATCAGTTTTATCATCATCTGGAGTTGGTGTTGGATCAGGATCTGGTGTTGGAGTTGGCTTAATAGTATTATTAAAATATCCATTTTGATATAAATAATATACACTTCCACCAATTGCACCAATACATAAAATAACTGCTAAAGTAATTAAACATACTTTTAAAGGACTACTTTTCTTTGATTTTTTTGAAGATTTACTTGAACTTTTTGAATAATAAGGCTTCACCTCTTCAGTTTGATATGTTGTTTTATTTTTAGGAGGTCTTCCTCTTTTTTTAGGTGTTTTATTTTCACTACTTGTAGTAGTTTTCTTATTTTTATTACTTGTATTTGCCATTTAAAAATTATATCAAGAATTGAAAATCTAATAAATATAAATATTAAAAAGGCTTTAGATAAAAAGTCTAAAACCAATTAACTATTCTTTTATTTTTTATTTTTCTTATATAATAAAATATTTGGTACAGTAGATAAAACAATAATAAATAACACTACAAATACATTTATTCTATAAAGATAAAATATCATATTATTTTAAGAATAAATAACAAAAAAGACCAGTATTTCTACTAGTCAATATCATTAATTTATGGCGGAGTAAGAGAGGATCGAACTCTCGCACCGGTTACCCGATCTACTTCCTTAGCAGGGAAGCCCCTTCACCACTTGGGTATTACTCCACTACCAACGCTTAATGCTTATAAATATTACCACAAAACGAAAATAAAATCTATAATTTATTTCACAAATTTTAAAATAATTAGATATTTTTTTATCAATGAAGAAAAAAAGATGGGATTTTACCCATCTTAATTAATATGCTCTTCCAAAATAAATAACATATTTTGCTTTTTTACCACAAATTGGACAATGATCATCAATTGCAATTTGATCAAAAGGCATACAACGTGATGTAGCTTGGTATCTTTCTTTAATCTTGTTTTCACAATCTTCATCACCACACCACATCATCTTAACGAATCCACCTTTATCTAAAGCTTCTTTTAATTCTT
>CAVKZU010000049.1:0-2574 GCA_963660725.1 Lachnospiraceae bacterium
CCTTTAATGATATAATAAATGATATAATAAAAACTTACATAATATTTAAAATTAAGAATAAAAATACGATAAAATACGTATTATTTTTAAATTATCTTATTAAATTTAATTTTTAATTAATCAAAAAATGATTAGATAAATGATATAATAAATGATATATTAAATTTCTTAATTAGGGTGAATTATGTATTTAGAATCAGAAACTTTAGAATTAAGATCATCAATTAAACTCCTTAAAGAAGGGATTATTTCTTTATGTGCTATGTTAAATAAACATAGTAAAGGCACTTTATATTTTGGTATTAATGATAATGGAAAAGTTATAGGAATGGATATAGGATCAAACACTAAAAAAGACATTACTCATAATATCCAAACATATTTAAAACCTTTACCTTCATACATAAATATTGAAGAATTAGATGAAGAAGGTAAAACTATTATTAAAGTTGATGTTGAAGGAAAAGACGCTCCATATTCAGCATTTGGAAGATATTACATTAGATTAAATGATTTAGATATTTTAATGAATTCTAGTGAAACTCTCCATTTTTTTGAAAATAAAACTAATACCTATGAAAGATGGGAAAAAGAAGAAACGGAATTTGATGTTAACGATATTGATGAAGAATTATTACTTGATTGTATTAGAACTGCAAACGATAAAGGAAGATTAAATTATATTTATAGAAATCCTCTTGAAGCGTTAAATAAACTTGGACTTTTAACAGAAAATAACAAATTAAATAAAACTGGACTTTATCTTTTTGGGAAAAATAAGCCTTTAACGATTAAAGAAGCAAATTACCCAACAGATTCAAGAAGTGAATTTGGAGAAATTAAGGAATTTAAAGGGAATATCATTGAATGTATTAAAGAAGCTACAAGCTACATCCAAAATCATATTTCTTATAAATCTAATATTATTGGGATTCAAAGAGAAGAATTTCCAGAAATTCCTTTAAGAGCAATAAGAGAAATTGTTATCAATTCTTTTGCACATTGTTCCTACCAAGTTAAAGGAGATTTTAATCAATATGTTGTATTTAAATCTTCTATTAAGATTTATAATCCAGGTCCAATATTTAAAGATATTGATCCTATAAAATTCGCATCAGGCAATATAGGAAGTAAGATTAGGAATTTATTAATTGCTAATACTTTATATTTATATGGTTATATTGACTCGTTTGGAACTGGATTTGATAGAACTTTTACTTTATGTGCGGAAAATAACATCGATTATTCTTATAAAAATGACGAATTTGGATTTACTTTTATATTTCATAGAAAGAAAGACTTTTTAAATAACGAGCATCAAAAAGAATCCACAATCCATTTAGATGAATTAGATTTAAAGATTATTAAATGTATTGAAAATAATAAATTTATTACTATTAATGAATTAAAGGAAATATTAAATAAATCTACTCCTACTATTCAAAGACATTTATCCTTTTTAATAAAGATAAATAAAATAGAAAGAATTGGATCAAGGAAGAAAGGATATTGGAAAATAATTGATAATTAATAAGTACAAGAAAACCTCTAGAATCATTCAATCCTAGAGGTTTTTACTTATTTCATAATGTTTAATTAAATTTTTACTTTAAAATTTCCCAATACCCATAACGACTACTCCCAATTCTAATTAAATAGCCCTTCTTTGAAAGAGTATTAATTGATCTTTGAATTGTTCTTATATTTTTATTTAATTTATGACTCATTTCCTCTCTTGTAATCTTTTTATTGTTTTTAATACATAAATAAATTTCATTTTCTAATAGAGTTAAATCATTAAAAGAACTAGTGATTGGAGTATTATCTTTAATAACTTCTTCTTTATTTTCAATAACTTCATTTTTAGTTTCATTATTTCTATAAAAAATAAACATAAAACCATATGCAGTAGATTTAAAATCCCATTTTAAATTTGCAACTTTGCAAACATCGCTCATTCTTTTGAATCCTGTACCAGATTTTTCAACATCTTTACATCTATACAAACAATCAAGTATTAATGGGTTTCTTTTAATTGATGGAATATTATCGTTAATAAAATCATTAGGAGTTAAATCATCAGGAAAAGAACCTGGATTAAAAATGGTAATTTTCCCAGGATGGATATTTATTTCAATTTCAGGAGTAGGCTCATAGATTGCATGAGCAAAAGCGTTAACGATAATTTCTCTTATCGCTTCAACTGGAATTTCTGGTTCTGCTTCTCTTTTCAATTCAATTTTCATTCTCCAATTTATGCGATCAAGTATATATTTAACTGCAATATCAAAGAGATTATAAATATTATCTTTGAATAACTTTAAATCAATGAAGGTTATTTTATCATCAGTAGCAAAAGTAGCTAATTTAAGTCCGATTTTTGCATTTTTACCAAATAAAGCAATTGCTGCATTATTTAATTTCCTATCTTTATATAATTCTAAAATTGAGAGAAGTTGAACTTTATCATAACTATTCATCGTTAACCTTCCACAATTTATCGCTTCATCATAATATCTACTTAATGCTTGGTCATCTATTTCTTCAATTGTTTCACTACAAATTTCTTTTTCC
>CAVKZU010000050.1:0-3485 GCA_963660725.1 Lachnospiraceae bacterium
GGTTAATCTAACATTTATATTTTCTAAATCATGATCAAGTAAATAAATTAAAGCATAAACCTCAGCTTGTCCAAGATGCCACGCTTCATTAGTTAAGAAAAAATTTTCTAAAGATTCGTTATTAGTAGATTTAATTTCATCAATTATAACTATATCTTTTAAAATAATTCCATCACATCTTCCATTAATAATGAAACAATAATCCTTATAATAAAAACTTCTATTTAAAGAAACTTCACTTAAATAATTACTTCCTTGTTTATTTTGGTACATTTTATGAATATATGTACCTTCTTCCATTGTTTCATTATTAAAATAACGATCATCAATATCGCCAGTTCGTAAAATAAAATCTACAAGTTCATGTACACTTAATTTAATATTAATCATTTAAATTTATATTTTCTTCAAAAAGTTTTGAGTTTCCATTAAAGAAATCTTTAAAATTCATCGCTTTTTTACCAGGTTTTTGGATAATTTCAACGCTAATTGATTTATCACTTGTTGCAATAACAAATTCTTTTTTATTGTATTTTAAAATTTGACCAGGATTTCCTTTTTCTTCACTAATTTTTGCTTTAAAAACCTTATATTTTACTTCTTTATAAATAAAATATGCTCCAGGTTTAGATGATAACGCTCTAATTTTATTAACAATATTAAAAGAATTATCATTAAAATTAATAATTTCGTCTTCTGGTTTAATTTTCCCAGTAAATGTTACTTCATCTTCTTTTTGTTCAACACCTTCAAGTTTATTATCTAAATAATCTTGAATATTTTTATCAAAACAAATATATGCAGCATCACTTACTTTATCACATAAAGAATCATAGTTATCATCTTCTAAAATTTGGATTTTTTCAACTGCATACATTCTTCCAGCGTCCATTTTATCGACCATTTCCATTAAAGTAACGCCAGTTTCTTTATCACCATTTA
This sequence comes from Lachnospiraceae bacterium, assembly GCA_963660725.1. Classification (GTDB taxonomy): domain Bacteria; phylum Bacillota_I; class Bacilli_A; order RFN20; family CAG-826; genus Onthovivens. Next base: position 943 of record CAVKZU010000050.1, read on the forward strand.
ATAAAGCATATTGAATAGGTGCAGCACCTCTATATTTTGGTAAAATAGATCCATGTAAATTTAAACATCCAAAAGTAGGGATTTCTAAAATATCATGTGAAATAATTTGACCATACGCTAAAGTTAAAATTAAATCTGGATTTAACTTTTTAATTTCTTCAGCATGTTCTCTTACTTTATGATATTGATAAACTGGTATATTAAATTCTTTTGCTACTTTTTTAGTAGCAACTTCTTCAATTTTATTGCCTCTTGCATTTGGTTTATCTTCTTGAGCTACAACTCCAATGACGTTATAGCCGCTTTCTATAATATTTTTAAATACTTTAGCACTAATTTCTGGAGTGCCAAAATATAATATTTTAATCTCTTTTTTATTCATGTATAATATTATAACACATTGTGTATTAAAAGTTATTCAATAATGAAAGTATTATTTGATTTTGTTATTGGTTTTTAGTAAAATACATATTGTACGTATAAGAAGGAGTTAGAGAAATGGCAAATATTAAATCACAAATTAAAAGAAACAAAACTAACGAAAAAGCTAGAATTAGAAACATTTCCTATAAATCTAAATTTAGAACTGCTATGAAAAAAGTTAGAGTTGCTTGTGAAGCTAAAAATGTTGAAGAAGCTAATAAATCACTCGTTCTTGCATTCTCCTTACTCGATAGAGCAGTTGTAAAAGGAATTTTACACAAAGGAACAGCAGCAAGAGAAAAGAGCAATCTTCAAAAATTAGTTAATTCAATCAGCAAGTAATTAATTATATAACCCACTATAAAGCGTTAATTTAATTATTAACGCTTTTTTAGTGCTTATTTAATACTTGAAAGGAAAATTTCAAATCCAATGAATCTATCAATATTACCTAATTTGATATCTTTATCTAATTTTTCCAAGTCATCTAACATTTTTTTAACACTACTTCTTTTTAATTTAGTATCCATTGTGATTTTTACACGAAATTTATTTTGGTTTAAGGTATTTGCAATTGAAATATAGTCTTTATTTAAATCTTTTAAATATAAAACTTGATCTACAAAGATTAAATTTGTACTTAAAAGTTTGATCAAAGTTACTGGTTCTTCTCCAAGCAATTTTAAATCATTATACGCATTAAAGATTTTTGCAGGATTATTTTCTAAAATTGCATTAGTTAACGCAAAAACATTGTCATTTGGATTAAAAGAAACAATTTCTTTAACGTTTTCTAAAGTTATATTTTTATTTTCTACAAATAAAGTTAATTTTATTGCTTCATTTTTAAAAGTTGCTAAATCATAATTGCATCTTAAAACTATTTCATTAATTGCGTCTTCACTAATAGAGAATTCTTTTTTTAAGAAATAATTTTTAACAAGTTGTGGCCATGCATTTTTATTTATCTTAAAAAATGGAATAATATTATCTTTTGAAAAAATATCAATTATCTCATTTTGTAATATTTTTTGATCATTTGAAATAAAAATAACTAAATTATCGCTATCTTTTCGTAAATCAGATAACGAACTTTTTATTTTAGATTCATTTAACTTCATTTCTTTTTTAAATTGGGTTTGACTAGTTAAAAAAGTACTATTAAAAATTAGATAAACTTTTTTATCCATAAACCCAAAAGATAATTGTTCAAAATCCTTTAAAAATGAATCTAATCCATCAGTTTTATAATCAAATTTATAAACTACTTGTTCTTCAAATTTTGTATCCTTAAAGAATGCTTTTTTTAAAGCTGCTATTTTTTGTTCTATTAATGTTTCTTCATCGCCATATAAAAGATAAATCATTAAAATATTTTACACTAAATTTTACATTTCTTAAACGTTTAAAAAATAATAATTTATTGTACCTTCTAAATCCGTTCTTCTAATCGTTACATTACATTTAGATAAATTTAAAAGAGTTTCTTCATGAGGATGCTTAAATTTATTATTTTTACCACATGAAATAATCGCTTCTTTAGGATTAATTTGATTAATAAATTCTAAACTTGATGCAGTTTTACTTCCATGATGTCCCACTTTTAAATATGTTGATGTCAAATCAGGGTTATTCTTTATAATTAATGATTCAATTGAACTTGAAGCGTCTCCCATAAAAAGAAAATTGATATCTTTAAAAGAAAAATAAAGTACTAAAGATTTATCATTTTCGTCTTCAAATTCATTTCGATAAATATTTAAATCTTTTAAAATGAATGGATATTCTTTACTTTCAAAATTATTATAATCGTAAACTTTTTCTACATTAAAATTTGCTTTCAAGCTTTCTAAACTCCCATAATGATCAAAGTCATAATGAGTAATAAAAACTTCATCTATTTTATAAATTCTATTTCTTTTAAAATAAGGAATTAAATTATTTTTAGCGATATCTGTGTATAATAACCCTCCTGTATCAATTAAATAATTTTTATTTTTAAAAGTAATTAAAGTAGAATCACCTTGTCCAATATTAATAAAAGATACTTTTAAATATAAATAATTTTTAATCGGCAAAGAATAAATTATCAAAAATATAGTCTTAAAAATAGCGATTTT
>CAVKZU010000051.1:0-21337 GCA_963660725.1 Lachnospiraceae bacterium
ATCCTAAAGAATAAGAAGTATTATTATCAAAGAGGGATGTTTCAAACGATCCTCCAAGTTTAGTTTGATCACTTAATTTTAAGATATTTTTATAATAAGGAATAAGCGAATCATAGGAAGGATATTTATCTTTATTACGTAATTCATTAATTGAAGTAGGGTTATTTAAATGTAATGAAAGATTAATAGAGTTACCATTATATTTAAAATCTTTAATCTTAATTGTTTTTAATTTAGCGTTATTTAATCCAATTTCAAATTTAATTAAACCTGAATCTAAATTAAATGCAGTTGAATCAAGTGAAAAAGATATTACATTATTACGGATTACTAAATCTTTAATAATTGATGTATCAAGGGACGAGAAATCTAGATTAAAGATATTTTCAAATATTTCAGTATTCATTAAAGAATTAAGAGAACTATTTAAATCATAATTTAATGATTGTTCATTAAATAAACCACTAGTAATTTCTACAATTTCACTAATGGTAGAATCTTTAATTTTACCTTTTAAGAAATTATCTAAAGTAAAATAAATATCATTATTTTCGTAATATGCGTTAATAGAATTTGCAAAGTTATTATTGTAATATTCTTTTAAGTCTAAAGTAATTAATGGATCATCTTTAATAATACTTGAAGAATAATCAAATACAATATCTCCATTAAATTTGATGCTTGATTCACTAGATTTAATTTCAGCATTTAATCCAATATTAAATGAAGTATCCTTAAGTAAATTCTTTAATGTAGTTAAAATATCATTAGAATCTACATCAAGTTTATTAATACTAGATGTATTAGATTTAATAGATTCAAAATTAAATGTATAACTTAAATCATCATTATTTAATGATTCTACTTTTAATAAATTGAAATTATTATCAGTATTAAATTTAAAATCATTAGATTCAAATAAATATCCATTTGATGAATAAGATACATTGGTATTTGATTCATTTAAATTTAATATATTATCAAAAATGGAAGAAAAAGTAGATTTTTCATTAATAACAGGGAAAGATGAATCTAAAGTAGAAGGGAACGACAAGATTCCTTTTAATTCTTCATTATTAGAAAATAAATATACCTTATTATTATAATTAATTGTATTGTAGGAAGTTGATCCATATGCAACATCATAATTTTTAGTAATAGAATTATAAGAATACTCAGTATTAATTACATAAGATGATAAAGAATTAGAATTAAATTCATAATTACCTTTGAATTTTAAAGATACTGGATTTTTATTAACGTTAGAAATTAAAGATCCACTAGATAATTTAAAAGATCTAGAAGTTGCATAATAACTATTAAAAGCATTGATAACTTCCTTTTTATCTATTTTATTTAATTCTTTTTCTTCTTTATTTATTTCTTCTACTTTTGAGTTATCTGTTATTTCTTCATTATTAAAATTTGTATTATATCCAAACACATAAAATGAAACAAAAATGCTTGATAAAGCGAATATATATTTTAAATTCTTCATTTGAATTACATTTCCTTAGTACTAATTTTTGGTATTAACCGTTTTAAATAATATTATATTAAAAATTAATAGTCAATAAAGAAAACGCTTATTTTATCGTTATTTTTATAATTTTAGTTTTCAATACTAGATGTATTAGTATTAAATATTCATCTATAAATTAATAAAAAAAGAACCCCTAAATAATAGAGATTCTTTTAAACTTATAATTATTTTAATTTTTTACTTAATAACATTAATCTTAATGAATTAAGTACACAAAGGAAAGTAACTCCTACATCTGCAAAGATTGAAAGCCAAATCATATATGATCCTAAAATATTAGTAAATGCTAATATAATTGCAATAAATTTAATAATTAATGCAAAGATAATATTTTGGTAAACTACATTAACTGTAGATCTTGCAATCTTTTTACCTTTATTAATAGTAGATAATTTATCATCCATAATAACAATATCACTTGCTTCAATAGCAGCATCACTTCCAATAACTCCCATTGAAATAGCAATATCTACTAAAGTCATACTTGGAGCGTCATTCACCCCATCTCCAATAAATGCAACTTTCTTTTTATCACTTTTTTTAGAAACAATTTCTTTAACTTTATTAACTTTATCTAAAGGAAGAAGTGAAGAACATACATTATTAATAGAACATTCTTTTGCAACAAACTCAGCAATTTCACTATTATCGCCAGTTAACATATAAACATCTTTAATTCCATTTTTATAGAATTCTTTAATTGCGTCCTTACTATCTTCTTTAATTTCATCTTTAATTAATAAAGATCCTAAGAATTTATTATCGTATGCTACATAAATTAAAGTACCTACTTCTTTATTTTCTTTATACTCAATATTTTCTGATTTTAAAAGTTCAGCATTTCCTACAAGTAAAGTTTTATTATCATAAATTCCTTTTATTCCCTTACCACTAATTTCTTCTACACTAGTTAAGTCTTCTTTTTTATATTGAGCCTCACTTGGGAAAGCAAGAATTGAAAGTGCAATAGGATGTAAAGAATAAGATTCAGCAACTTTAGCAAGTTTAATTATTTCATTTTTATCGATATTATCTTCAGGATAAATATCAGTTAATACAAAGTTACCTTTAGTAATAGTACCTGTTTTATCTAAAATAACTGTTTCTAATTTATTTAAATCTTCTAAATACGCACTACCTTTAATAAGCATTTTTATTTTACTAGCTTCTCCAATCCCTACAAAGTATGCCATTGGAACTGAAAGTACTAAAGCACAAGGACAAGAAACAACAAGTAAATTAGCAGCAGTCATAATCCATTTACCCCATAACTCAAGTGAAGTAGATTGATTAATAAGTGAAATTATTGAAGGAGGGATTAACGCTGCAATAACTGCTAAAATAATAACAATTGGAGTGTAATATTTAGAGAATTTAGTAATAAATTTCTCACTACTTGTTTTAGTATTAGTAGCGTTTTCTACCATATCCATAATTTTAGAAATAGTAGAATCATAGAATACTTTAGTAGCTTTAATATATAAAGGACTTCCTTTATTAATAACGCCACTTAAAATATCATCATTTTCTTTAACCTTACGAGGAACACTTTCTCCAGTTAAAGAAGAAGTATCAATAAATGATTCTCCCTTAATTACTTTTCCATCAAGAGGTACTCTTTCTCCATTTTTAACAATAAAGATATCATCAATATTCGCGTCATATGGATCAATTTCTTTTTCTTCGTTAGTATTTAAATCAATTAAAGTAACTTTATCTGCTCTTAAATTTAAAACATCTTTAATAGAATTTCTTGATTTATTAACTGCGTAATCTTCAAATTTTTCTCCAATTTGGAAAAATAAACAAACTGCAACTGCTTCAACGTATTGACCAGTTACAAAAGCAGCAATAGATGCAATTAAAGTTAAAGTAATTTCGTCAAAGAATTTCTTTTTCTTAAAATTCTTAAAAGTTTTAATAAAGAAATCATATGATAAAAGAAAATATAATAATAAAGAAATAGGAAGAGTAATTAATAATTCAAATTTTATTCCATTAATTAATTCTTTATCGCTATATAAAACATTAAGTACAATTAAAGGAATTAAAACAACAATTCCAATTATAATTCGAGTAATATCGAATTTTTCTTTCTTGTTCATAATTATTTTATCCTTTTAATATTAAGACCATCTTCAAAGTTTTTTCCAATTTCTATTATTTCATTAGTTAAATCTGCTTCACTATTAACGATTAATTTTAAACTCATAAAATTCATAACAGCACTATCACATCCTTTAATTTTAGATACTTTTTCTTCAAATTCTCTTGCACAATTAGCACAATCTAAACCTTTAACTAAATAAATCTTTTCCATAATCTTATCCTCTTTTTTCTTCAATATGAGTTTTAGCAATATTAATTAATAAAGAAATATGCTCATCATCTAATAAATAATAAATATTTTTACCATTTCTTTTATACTTAACAATCTTATTTGCTTTTAAAATCTTAAGTTGATGAGAAACCGCACTAATATTCATATCTAATCTATTAGAAAGTTCTGAAACTGTTAATTCATTATTATCTAACGCACAAAGTATTTTTAATCTAGTAGAATCTCCTAAAATCTTAAAAAAATCACTAATATCATAAATACTTTCTTCATCAATTAAACATGTATTTTTAATCTCTTCACTCATATCTTTCTCCTTATGACATTATAATACTTGAACAGTTGTTCAAATGTCAAGATGTATATAAAATAAATAACTATATCAAATTAAATATCATTGTAATAGTATCTTTAAAATGATATAATTGTAATGATAAAAAAATCATCTTAATTTATCATTTTAAATTAAAATATTTTTAAAAAAGGAAGGATTTTATTATGAAAGCTTATGATGAATCGTATTTAAAAAATGCTAAAAATTCATTAGCATGTTGTTTTGATTATGCAATCTCAGAAATGGGTATTAATGCAGATACGTTTATGGATTTATTTTTAAAATCATATATATCTAAGGAATTTGAAAGAGGAAATCCTTCTATTTTAGAAAGTAAATCAGGAGTTGAGCTTGCAATAGAAATTTTAAGTGAAAATTATATGTTTGAAGAATATCCAAAACCAAAAGTTAAAGAAGATAGAAGTCCTGAATTTTGGGCTGGATGGGCACTTGCTCAATATCAATATTATACTGCTAAAAGATTTAGAGATATTTTTAGCAAAATTTATTTGAGTGATATTGTAAAAATGTATCCCTTATATCATGAAATGGATATTTCAAATTTTATTGAAGCAATGCAAGAAAAAATGAATGAAAATTTAGGAGAGACTAAACTTCAAAGAGCTAGAAAAAATATTGGAATGTCTCAATATGAATTATCACAAGTTAGTGGAGTTAATATCAGATCAATTCAACTATATGAACAAAGAGTTAATGATATTGATAAAGCTCAAGCTCATACACTTTATAAATTGTCTGTTGTACTTGGACTTTCAATTGAAGATTTATTAGAAAGTCCTGAAAGAGATTTATAAATTGTTTATTTAAATTAGGAAAATGATAAAATATAACACATGAATATTAAAGAAATGGTTGTTTATTTTAGTGAAACTGGATTCACTAAAAAGTATGTTGAAAGTATTGAAAGAAGAATTCCAGGAATTGAAGTTAAATTTATTAAAAATTTAAAGAAAAAAGATGTCTTAGATAAAGATATGATTATTTATGCTGGTCCAATTAGAGGCAATAAAATTTTAGGACTAGATAAATTTTTAAAATATTATAAAAATATGGAAGGAAAAGAAATCTTTGTTTTAGGAGTTGGAATTGAACCGATTTCAGACACTAAAAAAGAAAATGTTATATACGCAAATGGATTAGAATTTTATCATGTTAGATTATTTTTACTTCCAGGTGGTATGAGTCTTAAAAATATGAAACCTATGAAGCGTAAAATGCTTCAAGTGAGCATGAAGTTTGCATCAAAAAAGAATCCTATGGTAAAACAAAACCTAGATATGTTTGAGAGGGAACTTGATTTAACAAATATTAATTTACTTGATCCTATCTTAGATAAATATCATGTTGTTAAAGTAAGGAGAATGAATAATCAAAATGCAAAAGGAGAAAATAAATAGAGAATACCAAGTAAAAGGAATGCATTGTGCTGCTTGTAAAAATAATGTTGAAAGTGCATTAAAAAAAGTTAATGAAGTTTCAAGTTGCAATGTTAATTTAATGACGAATACCTGTTCTTTAGAATTAAATAAAGAAGTAGATTTTAAAATACTAGAAAAAGCAGTTAAAAATGCAGGATATGAATTAATTGAAAATATTGATGAAGATGAACTTTATAATATTAAAAAAGATTATAAACCATTAATTAAAATTATTATTGGAATAGTGCTTTTAGTTCCTTTACTATTTTTTGGAATGGGAGGAATGTATAGTGATATAATTCCTGAACTATTTAAAAATATGGATTATGGAATTTACTATAATGCAACTTTACAACTTATTTTGTCTTTTGGGGTTATAGGATTATTTTTTAATTATTATATTAATGGATTTAAATCTTTTATTAAAAGAAGTTTAAATATGGATTCATTAGTATTTTTAGGGAGTTTTTTCTCTTTAATTTATAGTATCTATATTATTATTTCTACAATCATTAATAAAAATTATCATTATAGTCATTTCCATTTATATTTAGATAGTGCATCAATGATTTTAGTTATTGTTTCAATTGGAAAATATATTGAAGAAATGAGCAAAAATAAAGCTAAAAGTACAATCAAAGAATTACTTGCTTTAAGACCTAAAATTGCTCATTTAGTAAGAAATGAAGAAATTATTGATATTCCTACAAAAAATATAGAGTTAAAAGATGTTTTACTTGTTAAACCTGGAGAAACTATTCCTAGTGATGGAATTGTTATTAGTGGTGTTTCAAGTGTTGATGAATCAATTATTTCAGGAGAATCATTACCTGTTACAAAAGAAGAAGATTCTTTAGTAATTGGTGGATCAATTAATAAAGAAGCACCTTTAAAAATCTTAGTTAATAAGAAAAAAGAAGAAAATGTTTTAAGTAAAATCATTAAAGAAGTTGAAGGTGCAAGTAATATGAAATCACCTTTAACAAGAATAGTTGATAAAGTAAGCAAAGTATTTGTACCAGTAGTTATTGCGATTGCTTTATTAACGTTTATCATTTGGATGATTTTAGGAATCCAAAATAATGGTCCAATCATTAATTCAATGATGTTTAATTCTTGGTTTGATGAAGCATTTACATTTGGAGTTGGAGTTTTAGTTATATCTTGCCCATGTGCTTTAGGACTTGCAACACCAATTTCTTTACTTGTTGGAAGTAGTGTATTTTCTAAAAACTATATTGTTGTTCAAAATGGAGAAGCAATTGAAAAGATTAAAGAAATCGACACAATTGTTTTAGATAAAACTAATACAATTACTGAAGGTGAATTAAGTGTTACAAATGTTGAAATATTAAACAAAGATTATAAAGATTTATTTTCTAAAATTTATTCAATCGAAAAATATAGTGAACATCCTTTAGGAAAAGCAATTATTAAATATTTAGATAGTGAAGATACAAAATTATCAAATGATTTTTTAATGAATGAAATGATTCCTGGAAAAGGTATAAAAGGTATTTTTAAAAATAAAGAATATATTTATGCTACAAATATTTCTTATTTAAACAAAATTTTAAAAGAAGATGAAAGCTTAAATAAAAAAGTAGAAGAAGCTTCTTTAAAAGGAGAACTTCCAATCTTTATTTATAATGATTCAGAAATTCTTGCTATATTTTATTTAAAAGATAAGTTAAAGAAAGAAAGTAAAGAATTCATTAAAAACGCTAAAAAAATATTCAAAAAAGTAATTCTTTTAACGGGGGACAACAAAAATATTGCTTCGTTTATCGCTAAAGAAGTAGGAATTGACGAAGTAATTAGTGAAGTGAAGCCAACCGAAAAAGATAAAGAAATCGTTAATTTACAAAACGAAGGTCATAAAGTGATTATGGTTGGAGATGGAGTTAATGATTCAATTGCTTTAACTCGTGCAGATATTGGAATTGGAATTGCAAAAGGGAGTGATATTGCACTTGCAAGTAGTGATTTTATTTTAATGAGAAGCAATCTTGAAGATATTTTTAAAATTATAAATTTATCTAAAAATATCAGAAAAAATATTTATTTTAACTTATTTTGGGCATTTATTTATAATTTAATTTGTATTCCAATTGCTGCAGGATGTTTTGCTAGCTTTGGAGTCATTTTATCTCCAATGTATTGTTCAATGCTTATGGCATTAAGTAGTGTAACAGTTTGTTTAAATTCTTTAACTTTATTTTTAAAGAAAGTTAATAAATAAGAAAAGTCTATTAGATGAATCGACCTCTAATAGACTTTAAAAATAAATTATTTAATATAATTTGTAAATGAATAATTAATTTCTTCCCCTCTGCGTTTTTCGTGAATGGTATAATAATTTGCAATATCTTCGTCATTTATTATTTTCTTTTCGTAAGCCTCTGTTAAGGATAAAGCCATATTATCAATATACATAAAGCCTTGATTTCTTTCAAAATGAAATCCCCAATAAAACTTGTAACCATTAATTTCTTCGGTTATTGCATTTTTGATTTTTTGATAATTTTTAGGATTGTTACTTCTAAAATCGATTGAAATTACATAGTATTGGTTTTTAATTTTTCCATAATATCGATCGATTGTTAAAGTGTACCCTTCTAATGATTCTCTATTTTCAATGGAATTAAGATAAATTCTTGCACATTTTTTTGCATTTTCGATTGTAAAATCATCAATTAAGACTGTTTTATTTGAACAACCTGTGAGCAAAGATGCTAATACTATAAACGAAAATAATCTTAAAATTTTATTTTTCATAAAACACCCTTATATTGTTCCTTCATATCTAATGAAGACAGCGTATTCATCAAGCTTATTAGTCCAAATATCATAAATATTATCAACATCTGAATCATTTAATAAACCTTCTAAATAAGCATCTTGAACATACATTGCTTTATTATTTTCTACATAAACTGGAATGCGGTTCATATAACACTTATTTTCATCTATTTTTCAATCTATAATATATGATCCTAATTTATAGTTAGAAACATATTCTCCACTTGCTTCATACATTTCTGCATTGTAATAGCTAAACATTATACATACATTGGCAGTATCGTGATATTTGCCTAAAAAATAATATATGTCGACTCCGTAATCGGTAAAATCGTTTGTTCTTTCATAAAAATCCAGATAGGCTTTGGCACATTCTTTAGAGTCTTTAACTGTAAAATTCTTAATTATTAAATCATTACTATTTGTAGCATTACACGAAGTGATTAGTATACAAATAGGTAACAGTAAAATTCTTTTCTTATTTTTTTTCATATTCTTATTATACAATAGTAAACTAATTAAGCAATATCTTTATTAAATAATACTATTGATCCTTTTTAAACGTTTTTTATATTATAAAAAAATATTTTAATAAAACATTTCTAACTTCTTTTCATTTTATTTATAATATTAACGAGGTTTATACTATGAAAATTTTAATAACTGGTGGACTTGGATTTATGGGTAGTAATTTTACTAAATACTACCTTGGAAAATATAAAGACGACGAAGTAGTAGTCGTTGATAAATGTTCTTATGCAGCAAATTCTTCTTTACTTAAAGAATTTAAAAACTTTAAGAATTTTACTTTTTATAAAGCAGATATTATTGACTTTAATGAATTAGAAAAGATTTTTAAAAAAGAAAAATTTGATTATTGTGTTAATTTAGCAGCTGAAACAAGTATTGATAAATCATTTTTAGATCCTGCTTTAATTTACGCAACAAATGTTATTGGATTAATGAACTTAGTAACTTTAGTTAAAAAATATGGAGTTTCAAAATTCCATCAAGTTTCAACATATCAAGTATATGGTGAAAATAAATCTAATGCTTATTTTAAAGAAACTGATGAATTTAATCCATCTAATCCTTATAGTTTAAGTAAAGTACACGCTGAAGAATATTTAAAAATGTATTCTAAAGTTTATGATATTGATTATACAATTTCTAGAATTTGTACATGCTTTGGTAATTACCAAGCTCATGATAAACTTATTCCTTTAGTAATTTATCGAGCAAAATTTAATCAAGAAGTTCCAATTTATGGAGATGGTTCAAATATGCGTGATTGGATGTATGTTGCTGATGCTTGTAGAGCGATTGATTTAATTTTAAAGAAAGGGAAGAAAGGTGAAGCATATAATGTTTCAAGCCATGAAGAACATTCTTCTTTAGAAATTGCTAAACTTTTAGTTAAAAAGATGAGAAAACCATCAAAATTAATTACTTTCACTGAAGATAGAAAAGTAAATGAAAAACGATTTGCAATTGATACTACAAAAATTGAAACTGAATTAGGATTTAGATTTGAATATGATTTTGAATATTCATTAGATCTTACTTTAGATTATTATTTAGGTAAATAAATGGAAAAAGAAAATATAAAAATTGTTACAACAAATAGAAAAGCTCATTTTAACTATTTTTTAAGTGATTTTTTAGAATGTGGAATTTCTTTAAAAGGAAGCGAGATTAAATCTTTAAGAAATAATCATTGTTCTATTGATGATAGTTATTGCATCATTAGAAACAATGAATGTTTTATTTTAAATATGAATATTCCTGAATATGATAAATCAACAGTATTTAATCATGATCCTTTAAGAAGTAGAAAATTATTATTACATAAAAATGAAATCTTAAAGTTTAATAACCGAATGATTAAAGAAGGATACACTTTAATTCCTACTAAAGTTTATTTTAAAAAAGGAATGTGTAAAGTTGAAATTGCATTAGGTAAAGGTAAAAAACTTTATGATAAAAGAGAAGTGGTTAAAAATAGAGATATTGAAAGAGATTTAAAGAAAAAGATGAAGAATTTTTAATTATGCAAAAACTAACTTTATTACATAAAATTACATACAGTGCATTATTTATTGCACTTGGAATTATTTTAAGCAGATTTTTATCAATACCTGCACTTTTTGGATTACCTTTTTTAAAGGTTTCTTTAAGTGTTAGTGTTATTATATTTTCTAGCTTCTTTTTAGGACCTGTTTGGGGTGCTTTAATAGGATTTTTAGTAGATTTTTTAGGAGCAGTTTTATTCCCTCAAGGTGGCAGTTATGATTTTTTATATTCAATACCTGCTTTCTTACAAGGACTTTTACCATATTTTTTCTATAAATTATTAGATAAAATAAAAGTAGATAGAAAATATCCAATATTATTATCATGTTTGATTTTAATATTTTTAGCGTTAATTTTCTGGTTTACTTTAAGTCACGATACATTTTCATATACTACAACTAGTAAAAAATATGAATTTACTCCAACATTAAAAATATTAATTACATGTTTATTTACTGTTTTTGGAGCAATATTCTTAGTTGGAATGATTTTTATCAATAAGAAATTTAAAAATAGTAAAATTAATCAATATTATCATCTTTATTTAGTTGGAAGTAGTGTTTTATTAACATTCCTTTTAATTAAAATTCCATTATCAAGTTGGATTTTATCTTATAGATTAAATTATACTTATGAGATTATCTTTGGTACTCGTGCTTTAAGTGGATTTATTACATCTTTAATTCATACTTTTGTTATTATTTTATGTCTTGAATTAACTGTAAAATTATCAAAAAAAGGTGCGATTTGTAATAAAGAAACCATTAAAATAGAAGAACAGGTAGAAGTTAAAGAGAATAAAAATGAATAATTTATTAAATGAAATTACCCCAACTCGTAATTTCAATATTACATATATTATTATTGATTCGATTTTCTTAATTATTTTATTGATATTACTTTTATATCGTAAAAAGAATCAAACTGTTTTATTTGGATTATTTGGTGGAATTTTATATTTAATTGTAGATTTTATAGGATTTTATTTATTATCTCATTCAAGATCTATTTATTTTAATAATGAATTATGCAATTATTTAAATACATTTTTAGTACTTTTATGGATGTCTTTAAGTTATGGGTTTACTAATTTTGCGTATATTTGGTTACTTTTAAGAAATGATAAAGACACAAAATATTTTATATTTTTAATTATTGCATGGTGGATTGTAGCACCTTCTATATCTTCGCTTGGAGATAAAAATGTAATTACTACAATTCGTACTACAAATAGTTATCATGGATTAATGGGGCTTGCATTATTTTTATCTTACTTTATATTAATACTAGTTACTTTTATAAAGAAAAAAGAAGTAGCAAATATTATTAAATTAAATTTAATTGGAATAAGTGTTCAATTTGCATGGGAATTTGCGTTATTAATTAATGGAATAAGACCTTTCAATGAAATAAGCATTAAAACATTAATTGTAAATTCTTTAATTGAAACAAATTTAGGAATGCCTCTAATTTATTTAATTTATTGTGTAGTAAATAAGAAATTTAATGAAGATATGTCAAAAAAGGAGAAAATAAGTGAAGAAAGAAAAGCTTAATATTGAAAAAGATAACAATCCAAAAGCATCAAAATATTTAATTATTTCAATAGTTGTACTTGTTTTAATTATTGCATTAACTATTTTGATTTTAGCTATTTGGGGAAATAATAGTGGTGGAAGTTCATCAAATAATGGAGGAAGTTGCTCAGATGGAGGAACTTGTCCAATCCATTTAAAATTAATAGGAAATTTATTTAATTTATAAATTAAAAGAGCGGTTCTAGATAGTCGCTCTTTTTCTTACTTAAATTCATCTAAAGTTAAATTATAAATTTTTAAGGCGTTTTTATACATTATTCCTTCTAATTCTTTTTTGCTTAATTGAATAGAATTTTCAAAGTATCCTTGATAGAAAGGATGATTTAAAGTATCTAATCCATCAATTGGATTGTCTGTTCCAAACATAATTTTATCTAAAATGTTTAATTTTTTAGCGTATATTAAATTTTCTGGTTTTACCCACGCTAAATCACCATATAAATTTGGAGTTCTTGCGATAGTTTCAATTGCATTTTTATTATTAGTCTCAAGTTCTAAATGTGCTGCAATGAAGTTTACTTGAGGAAAAAGTTTACAAGCATTTTCTAAATGGATAATTTGACTATTATAATCTAAAGCAGTATGAACTAAAATTGGTAAATTATGTTTTAAAGCAAGTTTAATAAATGGGAAACATTTAGGATTATCAATTGTAATATCGCTTGCCCATGGATGCATTTTTAATCCTTTAATATATTTTCTATTTTTAGTTATGAAATTATCTAAATATTTATAATTTTTCATACTTTTTGGTAAAAACCAAATAAGCATTTTAAAATTAGAATTTTCTTTACAAAAATCTAAAGTATATTTTAAAGCATCGTTAAATTTATTAATTGGTTGAGGTTCGTCATCTCTTTCATTAATTGAAAAAGAGATTAAAGATCCATAAATATTGTATTTTTTATTAGATTCTATTAATAAATTTTTAATTTCATCTAAATTCTCTACATCAAAGAAATGTTCATGAGTATCTATAACAATCATAAAATTATTATAAAAGAAATTAATATATTTACAAAAGAAAGCGCTTACATTATAATAGTGATAGTTGAACTATCAAAACAAAAGGAAATCTATCATGTCGAAATTAATAGATGTAAGAAAAGACTATATCATTAATGAAAGCAAGGACCTATTCTTAACGAAAGGTATTGAATCTGTATTAATTAAAGATATAGCGTATAAAACAAATGTAGGAGAAGCTACAATTTATCGTTACTTTAAAAAGAAAGATAATTTAGTAATTCAAGCAGCAATTTCTATTCAAAATGAAATATTACCACGATATTTTGTTTTTGATAATAGTGAAAAAGGCATTGAATTAATTAAAGATTTTTATGAAATATTTTTAAAAATATTCAATGAACATCCTAATTATTATACTTTTTTGAAAGAATTAGATGTTTATATTTTACGAAATGACATTAAAGAATTAGAAGAATATGAATCAGGAATTCAAAAATTCGGTTCAATTTATAAAGAAATGGTAAATAAAGGGTTAGAGGATAATTCTTTAAAAAAAGATTTAGATTATGAAACTTTCTTTTATTCTTCAACACATGCTTTACTGGGAATTTGTGAAAAGTTAGCGTTAACAAAAGCAATTATCAAGCAAGATGAAAATCAAAAGAAGAATGAAGAAATTGAATTATTAATAAATAGTTTTATAAATTTTATTAAAAATTAAATATAAAGGAGAGAAAAATTTATGAAAAGATTATCGAAAAAGCAAATGTGGATATTTGCTATCGGTCAATTGGGATGGAGCTTACTAGGTGGAATTATTAATACCTGGCTTGTTACATTCTATTTGCCAACTCAAGGAGATATTGAAAGTGGTGCAATTCAATATATCCAACCTGGACTTGTAATAGGAGGTGTTTTAACCTTACTTGGATTAATTGCATTTATTTGTAGAATTTTTGATGCAGTTACTGATCCACTTGTTGCAAGTTTATCCGACAGATCAAAAAATAAAAGAGGAAGAAGAATTCCATTTATGCAATATAGCGCAATTCCTTTTGCTGCTTTAACTGTTTTAGTTTTCTTTGCACCAGTTGAAGGAATTAGCTGGATTAACTTTGCTTGGATTTTAGTATTTTTAATTTTATTCTATGCATGTATGACATTATATTGTACTCCATATAATGCATTAATTAGTGAGTTTGGCAAAACTCAAGAAGATAGAATGTATATTTCTACTTCAATTTCATTAACATATTTCTTTGGTTTATTACTTGCTTATACTCCATTCGTTTTTGCTGGTTTCTTAAGAAATTCAGTTGGATTTGCTTGGAGTTATAGAATTTGTTTCATCGTTTTAGCATTTATTGCATGTATTTGTATGCTTTTACCTACATTCTTATTAAAAGAAAGAGAATTTGTAGATAATCCACCAGATAATACAAATGCATTTAAATCATTAAAAGCTACATTTAAAAATAAAGATTTCAGAGTATTCGTTGGAAGCGATATTATGTATTGGATTGGTATTACTCTTTTCCAAACTGGTCTTCCATTCTTCGTTAAAGTTTTAATGGGTGATTCTGATGGTTCTACTACCCTTTATTATATGGGTGCTATGACTGTTTTAAGTGCATGTTTCTACCCAATCGTTTCAAAATTAGTTGCTAAATTTGGTAAGAAAAAATTAACAATCGTTGGTTTCTTTGGACTTGCTATTGTTTATGTATTAGCTACAGTTTGTGGATTAAATGGATTTGATGTTCACTTTGGTGAATTTAGTTTAATTGGTATTTTCATTGTTATTTTAGCTGCTTTCCCAATGGCACTTCTTGGAATTATTCCTCAATCAATCGTTGCAGACGTTGCTGAATGTGAAGCTATTAAAACTGGTGAAAATAGAGAAGGAATGTTCTTTGCTGCTAGAACTTTCTCAATGAAAATGGGACAATCTTTAGCTACTTTAGCATTTACTTCACTTGCTATTATTGGAACTACTCAAAGTGCAAATGCAAATGATATTGTTGCTAGTGAACTTGGTATTAGACTTGTTGGTATCGTTGCAATTGCTTTCTGTGTTTTAGGTGCTGTTATCTTAATGTTCTATAATGAAAAAGGTGTTGTTAAAACTTTAGCAACAAGACAAGAAGTTAGCGTTCAATCTGAAGAAGGTGAAAAAGTCGAAACAATTGAAGAAGTTAAAGTTGAAGACGAAAATAAGGATAAAAAAGATGCTTAAAATTAAGTATAAAATAGGAAATTTAGTAAAAGAAAGTAATACTTTAGAAACTTCTGATTACAAAATTGAAAAGATAGAAGAAGGAAATAGAGTAAAATATATCATTTTTCCAAAAAATGAAATTACTTTATTAAGTGCATTTATTGAAATAGAACATAAATATAAGAAAAATGAATGTATTTATTTAAATGGATATCAATCTTGGACTGATACACGTGAATTTGATATTAATGAAAATGTTAAATCAATTGATCATTTACCTAAAAAAATATTAAATAATTTCCATTTTAAAGAATATGGAGATGAAATATTTAAAAAATATGAAAAGCATGTTTTACATGGGTATACATTTTCTTATATCCGAAATAAAAACGATAATACCGCTATTTTATTTGGTAGTTTAAATGAAGATAATGCATTTTTAATTATTAATCATAAGATTAAAGAAAATATGATTGTTTTAGAAAGTGATATAAGTAATAGAAAAATTAATAAAGAATTTGTTTTATTTGATTATGTGACTTTAAAAGGTAATTATTTATCTATTTCTAAAGAATATTTAAGTAATTTTAAAAATGATAGTGTAAAAGAAATCAAGGGATATACTTCTTGGTACAATCATTATCAAAATATCAATGAAGAAATTATTTTAAAGAATTTAGATGCGATTGATTCAACTCACTATGATTTATTTCAAATCGATGATGGAAGTGAAACTTTTGTAGGGGATTGGTTAGATATTGATTCTAAAAAATTCCCTAATGGATTAAAACCAATTGTAGATAAAATTCACGAAAAAGGATTGAAAGCTGGTATTTGGCTTGCTCCACTTGTTTGTGAGAGAAAATCTAAAATATTTAATGAACACAAAAATTATTTATATTTAGAAAATAATGAACCAGTTGCTGCAGGATGCAATTGGAGTACTGATTATGTTTTAGATATTAGAAAAGAAGAAGTTATTAACTATATTAAGAAATGTTTGAAATATTATGTTGATTTAGGATTTGATTTCTTTAAATTAGATTTTTTATACGCAAGTGCATTAATTAAAGATTCTAAGCTTACAAGAGCAGAATTAATGAGTTATATAATGGATATTTTAAGAGATGAATTAAAAGGAAAATTATTACTTGTTTGTGGAGTACCTTTATCTTCATCTTTTAAAAGAGCAGATTACGCTAGAATTGGACCAGATATTTCTTTAATTTTTGATGATAAACTTTATATGAGATTTTTCCATCGAGAAAGAATTTCTACTAAAGTTACTTTAGTAAATACTATTTATAGATCATTAATGAACAAGATATGTTTTGCAAATGATCCAGATGTTTATTTATTAAGAGATGATAATATTAAACTTAATAAGAAACAAAAAGAAGCAATTATTACATTAAACCATTTATGTGGAAGTGTATTTATGACTAGTGATGATGTTTCGCTATATAGTGAAGAAAATAGAGAATTATTAAAAAAGAGTCAAAAACTTGTAGGAAGTGAAATTTTAGATATTAGAAAAAATAAAAATATTATCGATATTGATTATTTAAATGATAATAAAAAATATACTTTAAGATATTTAATTAATAAAGGAGAAGTAAAATGGATAAAACTTCTGTAATTTTTGGAAATAAAATAGATAAGAAAACTATTAAAAGTGCTAAAAAAAGTAAAGCTAAATTTATTAAAGAATTTGGAGATGATTCAAATAAAAACTACCATTTAGGTTTTAAAGATAATGAAACTTTAAAAGGAATTGGTGTTAAAGAAGTTGTTTTTAAAGAAAATGATGAAAAATTTGACGATAACGCTTTAATTGTTGGAAATATTAGAATGGGATTTGGTCATTATAGAATTTCTATTGCTCTTGCAAGTTGTGCTAAAGCAATGGGATTTACTCCTTATTGGTTAGATCTTGCTAGTTTTGATGCAACTGGAAGTAAGATGATAAAGAAACAAAATGATATGTATTCTTTAGCAAGTAAAATTTCTCAAAAATCTAAATTATTTAATAAAGTAGTTTGGGAACCACTAAATAGTGAAGGTTTTAAAAAGATTGAATATAACGCAAAAGATCAAAAAAATGCTGAACTTTTAGTACCAATTTTTAGAAATATTCCAAAAGATATTCCATATGTAGCAACTCATGTTTGGCCTTCTCAAGCTGCAATTCATTCTGGAATGAGTGATGTTGTTAATGCAATTCCTGATAATTGGCCAATGGCACTTCATTTAAGTGAAGGTGCAATTCATACAGTTCAAACTCCATTTGCATATTATGGATATAAAACTCTTGATGGATTTTCTAAACATGAATTAAAAGGAATGAGTGATAAAGATATTAAATGCGTTGGATGTTATGTTGATCATGAATTCTTAATTAATTTAGAAGACGATAATAATAGAAGATTAAAAAGAATTAATGAAAATAAACCTTTAAGAATCCTTTTAAGTGTTGGAGGAGCAGGTGCTGGAAGTGATTTATTTATTTCAATGGTAAAATTCCTTCTTCCATATGTTAAAGAAAATAAAGTTTCATTATTTATGAATTTTGGAGATCATGAAGATGTTTATAAATTAATGAAAAAGAAGATTAATGGGTTTGAATCAAAAAATTTCTTTAATGAATATGATAAATTTACTACTTTTGTAGATGAAATTAGAGATAATGACGCTAGTGGTATTTATTGTTTTTACAATAAAGATATTTTTGAAGCAGTTTATTCTACAAATCTTTTAATGAGAGTTACTGATTTATTAATTACTAAACCTAGTGAACTTGTTTTCTATCCAGTTCCTAAATTATTCATGAGACATATTGGTGGTCATGAAGTGTATGGAGGAATCTATGGAAGAGAAATGGGAGATGCTTTTAAAGAATGTGGTGACGAAAAATCCATTGAAAGAGAATTAAAGAACATTATTAATGATAAAGATTTATTAAGATTTATGATAAAACGTATCAATGAACTTAAAAAAGAAGGTCATTATGATGGTGGATATAAGATTTGTGAAATCTTAAAAGAAAATCAAAAAAATAACTAAAAATATGCTTAAAATTCGTAGGAAATTATCTTACGAATTTTATTTTTAAATTTTTATTTTTTTTCTAAAAAGTTAGAGTTTTTTATTATATAATATTTAGGGGAATTGTTTTTAGTATGGATGAAAAGAAATTAAACAAAGCTAGAGTTATTATTAATTGTATAGGCGCTGCAATCATTGTTGCAGGTGTTTTAACTTTTATAATTCCTTTTTCTAATACCCCAAACTATAGCATTTACCATTCAAATATTGAATATTCTTATAATTCAAGTGGAATTGGATTAGATTCGAATAATAATAAAATTGATATTAGTTATAGTGATAAAGTTTTATTAAAAAATGATTCTAATAATGGATATAAAATAAATTTAGATTATATTAAAAAAGATAATTCTAAGTTTAGTTTAACTGAAGAATATGTTGATCTTATTTTTGAAACAAATTATGAATTAAGTGGAGCTAGTGTTAAAAAAGCTGCTAATTTTGAAATTAAAACTAATGATGTAGTTTTAAATAACACTAGTGTAACAGGGAATGCTACTTATTATGTTTCAAAAATTAATATTAAAAGTTTAGATTCATTAGAAATATATGAAAAAGAATCTTTAAGTGTTACTAAAAATAATGAAGATTCTACAATTAGTTATACAAAATTAAACGTTAAAGTTATTTACTTTGGGAGATAAATATGGATATTGTAACAAGATTTAAAGATTTAATTGCATTTGATACAATGAGTGATGAAAATTCATCTACTTATCCTTCAAGTTCTACTCAACTTGAATTTGGAAAGAAGTTAGTTGAAATTTTAAAAGAAATTGGAATAAGTGACGTTATCCAAGATGAATTTGGATTAATTTATGCTCACGTTAATAATGGTTCAAAAGAAACTATTGGATTAATTGCACATATGGATACATCTCCTAGTTTAATTGGTGGAATTAAAAATCCACGTATTATTGAACATTATGATGGAAGTGATATTGTTTTAGATGAAAAATACACTATGTCTTCAAAAGATTTTCCTTTTTTAAAGGATTTAATTAATGAAGATTTAATGGTTACTGATGGAAAACATCTTTTAGGTGGCGATGATAAAGCAGGAATTGCTATTATTTTAGAATTTGCTAAATATTACGTTACTCATAAAGATGAATTCAAATATAACTTAGCAATTGCATTTACTCCTGATGAAGAAATTGGTCAAGGTGCATTACATTTTGATTGTAAAAAGATGGGTGCTGATGTTGGTTTTACTCTTGATGGAGAATCAATTTATGAAGCAAGTTATGAAAACTTTAATGCTGCACACGCAAAAGTTACTATTTTAGGTGTTGGTGTACATCCTGGAATGGCTAAAAACATTATGGTTAATGCTGCAATGCTTGGAAGTGAGTTTGTTATGGATTTACCTTCAGAGATGGTTCCTGAAAAAACAGAATTAAGAGAAGGTTTTATTCATTTAACTGATTTTAAAGGTGATTGTGAAAAATGTGAACTTAGCTTTATTTTAAGAGATCACGATAAGAGTTTATTAAACGAAAAGAAAGAAATTTTAGAAAAAGAAAAAGAAAAATTATTAAAGAAATATCCTAAAGCTGAAATTACATTAGAAATCGCTGATGATTATAGAAATATGTTTGATTACTTTAAAAATGATATGAAAGCAATCAATTTAATAAATAAAGCATATTTACAAAAAGGTGTTAAAATATCCTATACTCCAATTAGAGGGGGAACTGATGGGGCAACCATCACATATCTAGGTCTCCCTTGCCCAAATCTTGGTGTAGGTGATTTTTCTCCACATGGTCGTTTTGAGTTAGTCTCAATAACTCAAATGAAGTTAATGGTGGAAATTTTAAAGGAGTTATTTAACTAGTATGGATGACAAAAAAGAAGTATTAAATACTCAAAAAATGGATGATAGCGACATCGATTCTTTGACTACACATTATAAAAACGCTCTTGAAGAAATTAAAAATAAAAATTTCGTTAAAGCTAATGAAGAATTAGATTTTATTTATAGATTAAATCCTAATTCTCCATATTATTACATCGCTAAATTATTAATTGAATTTGGTTTTTCTTCAATTGAAGAATTAAAAGAAAAAGCAGATGATAGAGTAGTAGCCAGCCCATATTTTAAAAAAGCTGAAAATTTTAGTGATGAAAAAATTAAAAAATTCTTAAATTCTTTAAAAAGACAAGTTGCTATTAAAGAAAATGTTGATAAATTAAAAAATGCTCCATTAGATCAATTATTAAAGATGTTTAAAAATCAAAAAGATAGTGGATATGATGGTGATTTTACTTATTCAATGATTTTAAAATATTTAGATAAAAAATTCCGTTTTGTTAATGAAGAATTCATTAATGATAATGGTAAAGAAGAAACATTCTTAAGTAGAATGAACTCAGTTGAAAATGCTTATAGAATTAATTTAGCAGAATTAAAGAAATTTGAAGATGTTGAAGAAATTAGAAAAGTTATTTTAGAAAGTGAAAAAGAACATGAAGAAATGAAAAAATATCTTTTAACTTATCTTTCTTTAAATTTAGATACATTTATTGAAAACGGACAAGCTGAAGAACTTGAAAACTTCTTACAAAATAACTATTTCAATCATGAAGCAGACGCATTACTTTTAAAAATTAGTAGCCTTAATAATGTTCAAACTTCAAAATTAAAAGGAAAACATTTAGGTTTAATTATTACAACATCTGTAATTGGTGTTACTTTAGTTGCATTAGCAGGTGGTGCTTTAGGATATTATTTCTTAACAAATTCTACTGTTATTGATGGAGTTAAATATGAAAAGAATTCTAGTGGTGGATACACTATTAAAGAAGTTGATAAATCATATTTAAGTGAACACAATAATACTTTAACATTACAAAGTAAGGTTGGTGGAAAAGATGTTAATATCTTATCTCGTGATGCATTCTATGCTTCTTCA
>CAVKZU010000052.1:0-3543 GCA_963660725.1 Lachnospiraceae bacterium
TAACTATATCGTTAGAGTTGGTGGAAATAAAACTGGTTATTGGAAAGTGTTAAAATAAATTTTTCAAACATAGTTATCATTTAGTAATTGAAATTTGCATAGTTTTCTTGAATTTTATAAAATGTCTTATTATGTTGTCTCTATGGTCCACATAATAAAATTAGAACCAGAAATTATTGGTTCTAATTTTCTATATATTCTTATTTTGATAATTAAATATTAATTAATATTTTAAAATTAAAATTTAAATAAATCTTCTAAAGTTAATGAATTAGCAAAGGAGAAATAATATTCATTTTTATAAACACCAAAAGTAGATATTAAAGTATTCATTATTGAATATTTTTTACTTATTTTCTCTCTGATTAAATTTGACCTTCTATTAATTCTTATAAAATAATCTTTGGTAATTTTAAATTCATCTGAATAAAATTTAATTTCACATAAATTGATTATATTATCTTTTCTATCAATGATTAAATCTATTTGATATCCATCTTCTTTATTATAAAATGCACTAGTTGATGTAGATACTCCAGAAATTCCTAATGCAAATTTGATTTGATCAATGTGATTAAAACAAACATTTTCAAAAGCGTAGCCTCTCCATGAAGATATTTTTTGACTTGAAGAATCTTCAGTCCATAAATTTTTAATATCTGTTTTATCTAATACAAATTTAGTAAAAAATATACAAAAAGGATCTATTAATTTATATTGAGGCTTTCTTTTTGAAAATCCAAAAGGAACATATTTTATTATAAAATTTGATGCGATTAAAGAATTTAAATATTTAGTTAGTCCCCCACCATCTGAAATATTCAAATTATTTGCAATTTCTTCTCTTGTAAAACCTACACTATTAGTTGAAAGTAATTTAATAATTTCTTTAGCTTTATCACTAAATGAAAATATTGAATCAAATAATCTATCAAATTCTAATAGAAGTAGAGCATTATTTTTAAAAAATAAATTATCAATATTTTGAGCTAAAGAATATTTATTATCAATATAATTTAAATAATATGGAATTCCACCAAAAATCATATAAGCTTGGGTTATATCATATAATGAATAATTAACACTTTTTGATTCTAAAAAATCTTTAGTTTCTTTAAGTGTAAATGGATTTAATTTAATTTCATATGTCACTCTTCCATATAATCCACGAGTATTATTTATTAATTCGTTTTGTATCCATGATGTAGCACTTCCACATACTATAACAAGTAAATCTTTTCTACTACATGCAAAACCATTCCAAAATCCCTCAAATGCACTAATGAAATTTGATCCTTTAGTGTCAAGCCATGGAAGTTCATCAATAAATATTACCTTTCTTGATGATTCATCAAATTGCATTATATATTTTGTAAGAATAAAAAAAGCATCAAACCAATTTTTTATTTCTCTATCAATTTCAATATTATGCAAAATTAAAGAATTAGTAAAATTTTCTAATTGAGTTTTTGTTTTATTCTCGTTTTCTTCTTTTAACGCTAGTCCTGAATGCTTAAAAAAGAAGTTATTTTTGAATACTTCATTAATTAAAAATGTTTTTCCTACCCTTCTTCTTCCATAAATTGCAACTAATTCAGCCCTATTAGATGAATATAAATTTTGTAATTGTTCAATTTCTTTTTCTCTTCCTACCATATTATCATCCTCGCGACGAAATGATTTTTTATGGTTTCGTCGCATTTTTTATGATTAAATTATACAAAATAAACCTTATTAATTCAATAATCTTAGCGACGAAATGGTTTTTTATGATTTCGTCGCAACTTTCACACATAATTATATTTAATTATATTTAATAAAATTAAAAATGTTTATTTATTAAATCTAAAAACCTGATATTCAAAATTTGGAATCTAAATAAATATTAAACCTAGCTCATTGTGGTTAGATTTTTTAATTTGAATAAAATTTAAATTAGATTATTATATTTTTATGACGATAAAATTAATTAAAATAGATGAATCTTATAAAGATTTATTGATTGATATGATTGAAGAATGGAAAGAATATAATAGTAATAATAAAGATGAATTTACTCCATATTCTATTTTTAAAAATGATTATAAAGATTTTTCTTATTATTTAAATAATTTAGAAATTAAAGAAGGAAATAATAAATTAGTCCCTGATTCTACTTTCTTTTTATATGACGAGGTAAATAATATATTAATTGGCGCAATTAATATTAGGCATTCTTTAAATGAATATTTACTTAAATATGGAGGCCATATTGGAGATGGAATTAGACCAAGCTTAAGAAATTTAGGATATGGCACAAAAATTATTGAATTAGGATTAAAAGAGTGTAAGAAGTTAGGAATTACTAAAGTTTTAATGACCTGTAATAAAAATAATATTGGATCTAAAAAAGCTATTATTAATAATGGTGGAATTTTAGAAAATGAAGTCATTAAAGATAATGAAATTATTGAAAGATATTGGATAGATTTATCAAAAAAGTAGATATTGATGTATAAAAAGTAGACATTCGATATAGAAAAGTAGATATTCATAATTTATAATTAATTTATGAATCAAGAATTATTTCAAAATTATTATAAAAAAGAAAAAGAAAATGATGATAAGAATTATATTTGGGAAACATCAATTGGACTTCAAAAAGTAGATGGACTTGAAACTTCATCTTATTTAAAAGAATTAATTATTAAAAATGAAGATTATGAAAAAATTGAAAATTTAATTAATTCATATTATGAAGCAAAACCTGAAGAAAAAGATAAAACACAAATTGCAGATTTAGTATCAATAAATATTGCTAAAGTTTTAAGCGATAAAAGCTTTACTTTTTCATATCTTGAATTTTTAAATATCCATAAACAAATATTTAATGGAATTTATGAACATGCTGGAAAATTAAGAACATATAATATTTCTAAAAAAGAATGGGTATTAAATAAAGAAAGTGTAATTTATGGAAGTGCCTCTATTTTAAAAGAAACATTAGAATTTGATTTTAAAGAAGAAAAGAATTTTGATTATTCTAAAATTACTAAAGATGAATTTATTACTCATATTGCTAGATTTATTGCAAATTTATGGCAGATTCATCCATTTTTAGAAGGAAATACAAGAACAACTGCAGTATTTTTAATAAAATATTTAAGAAAATTTGGATTTAATTTAAATAATGATTTATTTTTAAATAATTCTATGTTTTTTAGAAATGCTTTAGTAAGAGCGAATTATTCAAATTTTGAAAAAGGTATAGTAGAAACAACTAAATATTTAGAATTATTTTTAAGAAATTTATTATTTAATGAACATTATGAACTTAAAAATAGATATCTCCATATTGATTATAAAGAAACTAAAAACATTAAAAAGATTGATAAAAACATAAATCTTTTAAAAGAATCAATTAAGAATAAAGAATATTTTACTAGAAATGATGTATCAAATATTTTAAATCTATCTTTAAGTGGATCTTCTAAATTTATTTCAAAATTATTAAAAGAAGATGTAATTATTAAAGTTAAAGGACATGGAAAAGGAAGGTATAAA
>CAVKZU010000053.1:0-2253 GCA_963660725.1 Lachnospiraceae bacterium
GGATAATGCTTTTTTCAAAAGTAACTTCATTAAAAACACCTTCTTCAATTTCTTTTATTGTTGATGGTAAAATTACATCACAAGTGAAATGAACTTTCCAAAAAGCACTTTTTTCAATCTTTCTAATTGAAGAAGGAATCGTAATAGAATCAATTGTCATTCCATAATAATCTAAAAAAGCACCTTCCCCAATGACAGTAAAACAATCTGGAATAACGATATTAGTAAGTTCTTTATCTTTTACTTTTATCAAAATAACATCATCACCATCAACTTTGTATGAAAAATTATCTATTCCTGGATATTTATCTATTGATTTATATCCACAAACCTTACATACACCATCACTATATTCATGAGCTTCTAAATCACTTTTAAGTTCATGTTCACATGTAGAATCATGCCAATGAGAAGTTTTATTATAACTCCAATCATTAGAGAAAGTATGTGTATGTACATTGCTATCATCTTTGTTATCGTCTTTATTATCATCCTTATTATTGATATCAGGATTAACTGGACCACTATTTGAACTACACCCTGTTAATGTAATTAAACCCATTAATACTAATGGTAAAACTTTGTTTTTTCTTTTCATTTTTTTATATACCCTCTTTAGTCTTAAAGACCACTGAAATTCATTATATTAAATTACCTGTATAAAAGTATATTTTTAAATATTTTTTGCAATAATTGTTCTATAATTTCAAGGATATTGGACGATAAAAAGCCTTGATAAAAACAAAATAAGTAGAATTAACCCTTTGATTATAGTTTTATTATCGTTAAGTAAAGAAATTATTAAAGTGATGTTAAGAAGTTCATTGTAATACCAGTAAAATAAGTGTAACTTGAATCAAATCTAAAATGTTTATTATATTTTCTAGGGATAAATTCATTTGATAAAGGATTAAGTTTATTATTCGTATAAAGAATATTGTAATCATAAAATAAATCTATTAATTCATTCTTTAGTTTACACTTACTATCAAGTTTAATACTAATCTTATAAATTAAATAAATCATATAAGATAAACTGAAATCAGAATAATTCATATTTTGATTAAAAGAATCTTTATAAAAGAATACTTGAAATGATCTTTTCATATTGTTATTAATCTTTCTTTGACATTCCTTTATTAAGTTTCTTTCGTCTATATTCTTATTATTTATTTTATTTAAATCTGCTTTAGATATAGAAGGTATCGAATATGAAAAATCCTTAAAGTTATTAAGAGAACTATCCTTAATATTAAATTTATAGATTGAATGATTATGTGCTAAAGCGTTTCTAAAACTACCAATGTAATCAAGTATTGATATAAAGACTTTAATATCTTTTAAATCTTTCTTATTATCAAAACTTAATTTAGAATTTGTGAATTCATTAATTAAGTTTTGATATATCTTATTTGAATAACAAGATTTTAAATTATTAATACATTTTAAAACATTCCCAAAAGTCATTTCATTGATTAATATCCAATAGGGAATAGAGATATTTTGTTCTACCTTTCTTGTGATTGCTTTTGATTTAGATGAATCATATAGATTTAATATTTCTTTTAAAGTTCTAATTGAATTAGAGTAGTTTTCAATTGAAGTATTATAATTTTCAATATTTGTTAAAAAGTTATCTTCCATATTATCAAAATTATTTAAGGTTTTAATGAATACTTGTTTCAAACTATTTTCAATCTTTAAGACATAATTTAAAAGTAAGATTCTTAAATCATGTTCAAATTCAAATATTCTATAAAAATCATTAAAGTTACTTTTTGGATCATAAATATGATGGGTATATTTAATTCTTTTAAGTTCATTAATTCTTACATTTATATCTTTATCTTCAATTGCGTATTTAATTGATAAAAAATCAAGGACCTTGTTTTTAAAATCATCAAGATCTTTATATTCTTTAATATCAAAAATATTTTGATATGTCTTTAAGTTAATACCTTTATCAATATTTGATAATACCATTTCAATATCTTCTATATCTTTTACAAATAGCATTTTATTAGCGTTAATAACTTGGTAATAATCACTTTTATTAAATAATTCAATATCAGATTTATCTACTCTTATTCCTTTTTTAATTAAATTGTTTTTTAAATTTTCACTGTTATATATTTGCATAAATATCCCTTTATTTTGATTAGTGATTTAATTTTACCATATTACTCATTTAATATTAATGATATTGATTTATTTAAAGTTATGCTTAATAAATAAATTTTGATATCGTATAAA
>CAVKZU010000054.1:0-5714 GCA_963660725.1 Lachnospiraceae bacterium
TTAAAGTAACAGCCTTTAAGTCTTATTCTTTTATATCACTAACTGTAGCATCAATGATTTCGGTATCATCTTTTGAAGATTCTTCTTTTACTTCATCTTCATTTAATATTTCAACATTTTCAACTTCTTTAATCATAATAGAATCATTATCGCTTAATAATACTTCATATTTTTTATTAGGTTTAATATCTTCTTTAATAATCTTTTCTGCTAAGAAAGTTTCAATATTATGTTGGATAAATCTCTTTAATGGACGTGCACCAAATTCTTTAGAGAATGCTTTATCAACAATCCAAGAATCTAAACTTGAATCAAAATCAATATAATAATATTCATTTTCAAGTCTTTCTTTAAGTTCATTAAGCATCTTACGAGCAATCTTATGTTGTACTTCTTTATTTAAAGGATTGAATGTAACAATTTCATCAATTCTATTTAAAAATTCTGGTTTAAAATGTGCATTTAATAATTGTTTCATTCCGTTTTTATTACCATTCATGATTTCTTCACTTCCTACGTTACTTGTCATAATGATAACGGTATTTCTAAAATCACAAAGTCTTCCTTGAGCATCTGTTAATCTACCTTCATCCATAATAGAAAGTAATAAATTAATAACATCAAGTGATGCTTTTTCAATTTCATCAAAAAGTACGATTGAATAAGGATTATGTCTTACAGGTTCAGTTAATTGTCCTCCTTCTTCATATCCTACATATCCAGGAGCTGCTCCAATTAATCTAGAAACGCTATATTTTTCTTGATATTCTGCCATATCAAGTTTAATGATTTTAGTAGGATCATCAAATAATGCTTCTGCTAAAGCTTTAGCAATTTCAGTTTTACCAACACCCGTTGGTCCCATAAACATGAAAGATCCAATTGGTCTTGATTCATCATTAATACCTGCTCTTTGTCTTAAAATTGCATCACTTACAAGTTCAATTGCTTCATCTTGTCCAATAACCCTCTTTTTAAGTTCTTCTTTTAAATGAACTACTCTTTCTTTTTCACCTTTTTCAATTCTTGCAGTAGGAATATTGGTCATTTTTGAAACAATTTCTGCAATATTTTTTTCATCAATTATTTCACTAACAATATGGTGAGATTTTGATAATTCTTCATTTTCTTCAAGTTCTTTAGTAACTGCTGGAATTTCTTTATATTGAATTTCACTAGCTCTTTTAAAATCACCATTATTATAAGCATTTTGTAAATTGAAATTTAAAGTATCAAGTTTAGTTTTTAAATCTTTTCCTTTTTGAATTTCATCTTTTTCTTTTCGCCATTCAGTTTTAATTGAATCACTTTCTTTAATTAAATTTTCAAGTTCAATTTTAAGCTTATCAAGTCTAATCTTACTTTGTTCATCTTTTTCACTTTCTAATGCTAATTTTTCCATTTGTAATTGATTGATTTTTCTTTCAATTTCATCAAGTTCACTAGGCATTGATTCAATTTCAACTCTTGAAGAAGCACATGCTTCATCAAGTAAATCAATTGCTTTATCTGGTAAAAATCTATTAGGAATATAACGAACACTATAATTGACACTTGCAACTAAAGCATTATCACTAATATGAACCCCATGATGTGCTTCAAATCTTTGTTTTAAACCTCTTAAAATAGATAATGTATCTTCTTTAGTTGGTTCTCCAATCATAATAGGTTGGAATCTTCTTTCTAACGCACGATCTTTTTCAATATATTCTTGATATTCTTTTAAAGTTGTAGCACCAATACAATCAATTTCACCTCGTGCAAGCATTGGTTTTAACATATTTGAAGCATCAAGTGCACCACTTGATCTTCCAGCACCAACAATTAAATGGATTTCATCAATAAAAAGGATAATTTTATGATTACTTTCTTTAATTTTATTTAAAACTGCTTTAAGTCTTTCCTCAAATTCACCTTGATATTTAGCACCTGCAAGTAAAGCACCCATATCAAGTTCAAAAATTTCTTTATCTTGTAATGATTGAGGGACATCTTTTTTAACAATTCTTAATGCTAATCCTTCAACAATTGCAGTTTTACCTACCCCTGGTTCACCGAGTAAAATAACGTTATTTTTAGTTTTTCTTGCTAAAACTGTAATAATATTTCTAATTTCTTCATCTCTTCCAATAACTGGATCGACTTTATTTTTCTTAACTTCATTAGTGATGTTTCTTCCAAATTTTTCTAAAACATCTTTTTCTTTTTCAAAATTCATTTCCATATAGTAACCTCCTATACTTCACGATTATATTATAGTTTAGTTTTAGCACTTGTCAAGTAAGAGTGCTAATTTATTTTTATAAAAAATGATGAATATCTTTCAACTCATCATTTAATTTTAATTTAATTAGAAAGAACAGATAATTCCACCTTCCAAACTATAAAAAGAACATAATCCTCTATTTTCTTTAATAATAATATCTTTAAATTCGTAATGTTCTTTAATCATTTCTTTTAAAGTTTCTGCACTTTTTAAATCTTCAGTATGGGAAATAATCATAATTCTATCTTTAGTATTAGTACAAACCGCACCAATATTTGCAACTAATCTTTTAAAAACACCATTGATTGTTCTGATTTTTTCTTTAATTTTAATTTCGCCTTCTTCTCCAATACAAAGTGGTTTAACATTCGTAAGATTTGCAATAAATGCAACAGTTTTAGACATTCTTCCGTTTTTAACTAAATTATCAAATTTATTTAAAACAAAGAATAAATGAGCATTTTTAACAAATTCTTCAACTTCTACTTTAATTTCTTCAAAACTCTTATTTTCTTTAATAAGTCTAACGCATTCATTAACCATTAATTCAATAGATCCTGCAGTTAATTCACTATCGATAACTGCAATATGGTCTTTAACATCACTCATATCTTTTGCAACTAAAGCACTATTAAATGCACCTGATAATTTTTTAGAAATTGTAAAAACAAAATAATAATCACTACCTTCAAATTCATTTAAAAATACACTAGGAGCAGGACATGAAGATGAAGCTTTATTTTTTGTGTTATTCATTTTAGTTAACATTTCGTGGGTATCTAAGTTATCATCATCAATAAATTCTTCATCATCTACTCTAATTGTTAATGGAGCAATCGCAAAATCAATATTTTCTTCTTTAAAATCACTTTTTAACATATTTGAAGAGCTATCTACAATAATTTTATATTTCATTTTTTCCTCCAATAAACGAGATTTCTAAAAATCCCTATATTAATATATAATTAATTTATAAATTTTTCTATAAATATTCTTTATTTCTTGTTAAAATTTTAAGGGCACAAAAAATATGGCAAAATTAATTTTAGTAGGTGGCGGAAGCGCTAGTGGAAAAACATACGTTATTAACGAGGTAGTTAAAATAGTTGGAGAAGAAAATGTAGTACATTTTTCTATTGATGATTATTATAAAGACTTAACAGGTCTTCCTTTAGAAGAAAGAAAAAAGCAAAATTTTGATCATCCAAAAGCATTTGATTGGAAACTTATGGTAGAACAATTAAAAGATTTAAAAAATGATAAATCAATTGAAAAACCAATATATGATTATGTTGAACATAACCGTAAAAAAGAAACAAAACATGTTGATCCAAAAGAAATTATTATTGTTGAAGGTATCATGGGACTTGTTAATAAAAACGTTAGAGAACTTGGAGATTTAAAAATATTTGTTAATGCTTCAAGAGAAAAAAGATTAGTAAGAAGACTTGATAGAGATACAATCGAAAGAGGAAGAGATAGAGAATCTATTCTTAATCAATATTTTTCTACTGTTCAACCAATGTATGAAGAAATTATTGGACCAAGTGCGTATTATGCTGATTTAATTGTTAATAATGATGGATACGATAATAAATCTATTGAAGTTGTTGGTGCAGTTTTAAAAGCATTTTTAAATGGAGAAATACATTAATGGAAAATTCATTTGATATAGGAATATCTTCTTTTTTTAAAGAATTATTAGAAAAATGTGGAGGAGCTAGTGGTAAATTAGCATCTATTTCTACAGTAATCAGTGGATTCTTTATATTTTTTATTCTTTTAGGAATATTATTCTTATTTAAAAAAGAATATCGAATACTTGGAATTACTATTATTGCGTGTTCTTTATTAACTTTTATATCAAATGATGTAATATTAAAAAAGATCTTTCAAAGAGAAAGACCATATGTATATTTTTATAAAGAAGAATCTATAAAATCTGGTATTGATATAGTTAAATATTGTCCAGGATTTTATATTACAAGTTATTCATTTCCTTCAGGTCATAGTGCATTAGTATCTGCTGGAAGTTTTTCAATCTTCTTCTACTATTTATTTATTAATAAAAAAAGAGATAAAACACTTTTAGGAGTATCAATTACTAGCTTTGTAGTTGCTACGCTTGTTGTTTTATCTCGCTTAGTTTTACTTCATCACTATTTGACTGACTGCTTAGTAGGAATTATTCTTGGACTTTTACTTGCACTTTTAACAGTGTTTATTATTCGCATTTATTTGAAAAAGAAGCAAGAATTAAATTAACTTGACTAGCAAAATCTTCGTAAGTGGAAGAGGAATTCTTTTTTACTACTTCAAGGGAAGAAGTAGGGCAAAAAGAATTTGAAGTTAGTTTGAGCATAGAAATATCATTTTCACCATCACCGAAGACTATTAAGTCTTCTTTTTTTAAGTTAAATTTATTTAGGATAAATTTTAATGCCTCACCTTTATTCCCGTTTCTTGGAGAAAAATCTATCCAGTTATTGTTTGAATCAAATATTTCTAAATCTTTATATTTTTCATTAAATATTTTATAAAATTCAGAATAATTTGAATCAATTTCTTGCTTAAAAACAGAAACCTTAATAATATCGTTATTAAAATAGTTTAAAAATTCTTCAATACTAACTTTTGACTTTCCTGGTTCGTTTCTATAATTATCAAATATGACATCACCGTTTTGACAATAATATAAACATTTTGAAGGTGTTGATACAAGTATCAAGTCAAAATACTTTAATGTATCAAGATATCTAATGAGGCTTTCCGCTACCCCATCTTCAAATTTATTTTCTAAAAGAAATTTATCTTTATAAACAGCTAAATTACCATTTTCGGCAATATAGATAATTTCGCTATTTTGATTGAACAATCTACGTAAGTCTCGATAAGTACGCCCACTAGCTATAATAAGCGTGTTATTTTGAAGAAGTATATTGTTAAATGCCTCTTTAACATTTAAAGATAATTCCTTCTCACCTTTTTTAAGACATGTCCCATCAATATCACTAACAAATATTTTATTCATATGTGATAATCATACCTTAATACTCGACAAAAATAAACTTAAATCACCTTCACTTATCAAGATGTAAGTAAATTTAAAAATTATTCAATTATTTTATTATTTCTTTTAAAAATTAAAAAATATATAATTATTTTATGAAATTTTTAAAAGGTAACGCTATTTATGGACAAAGTGGAGGTCCAACATCAATTATTAATACTTCTTTATATGGAATTATTGAAGGATGTAAAAATAGTGAATATATTGATAATTTATTTGTAATGAACTATGGAATTGAAGGATTATTAAAAGAAAATATCACAAAAATTGATAATTCTAAAGATTATTCTTCTTTAATTTTTACTCCAGGCGCATTCATAGGAAGTAACCGTTATAAAATTAAAGATTATAAAGAAGATGAAACAGATTATATTAAAT
>CAVKZU010000055.1:0-2002 GCA_963660725.1 Lachnospiraceae bacterium
TATTAAGCGTGGAGGAAAATATGAGTCTAGGTGAGAAGATAAGAAAATTAAGATTAAGTAAAGACATCACTCAAAAAGAATTAGCAGATAAATTAAATGTATCTTTCCAAACAGTAAGTAAATGGGAAAATAATATTAATGAACCAGATTTAGGATCTTTAAAAAAGTTATCAAATATATTTAATTGTCCAATTAATTATTTCTTTGAAGATGATGAAGAAAAAATAAATAATTCTTTAAAAGAAGTTTCTAAAGAAAAAGAAGAGGAGATTAAAGAAGAAAAGAAAGAAGAAATTAATAAATCTAAAAGAAAAGAATATGTATTCTTAAAAGAAGATGAAGATTTAGATAGTAATGGAAACGTTATTAAAAAAGAAAAAGTAGAAGAAGAAAAGAAAGAATTTAAAGTTAATGAAGTCGAAGATTATTCAAATACTGGAATTAAAAACCTAAATGAATATCAAGAAAAAGAAGAAATAACTTTAATCAAGAAGAAAAATGAAGATGAAGCATTAGCGAAAGTTGGATATTGTTCTATTTGTTTAAAACCTGTTTTTAATGATAGTGATTATTATGAATCTAAAAAGATTGATAGTAATGGAAAAATAGAAAATCAAATAATTTGCTATGATTGCTATAATAAAAAGAAAATAAGAACTAGTAAAAGTGTTGGAAAATGCAAGGATTGTGATATTGATTTATACACTAGTGATGAATATTATAAAGTCAATAGAAATAATGAAGATATCTTACTTTGTGAAAAATGCTTTAATGAATATTTAAAAACCAAGCCAATTGAAAAAGGGAGTAATAATACTCCAAGAGCTAAAAGTAAAAATGTACAAAATAAGAAAAAATATGAATATCATGCACCTCGAAATGATGAAACTATTATTAAATGGTCATTAATACTTGGATTTATTGCACTCGCTATTACCTTAGGAGTTTCAATATATAAATATGATGTAGTTGGACTTGGATTGACAATTGGACTTCCAATATTATTTGGATATATGGTTTTATCTACAATTTATTGTTTATTTAGTGATTCTTATATTTCAGAAGTATTTATGAATCTTGCATCAAAAGTAGTCCATTTTCCAGGTTTAATATTTACTTTTGATTTAGATGGAATAGCTTGGCTTATAGGTATGAAAATATTATTTGCAGTAATAGGATTTTTAGCAGGATTAGCATTTATATTATTTGCAACATTTATTGCAATTGCTTTATCATTTGTTAGTTATTTCCCATTACTTGCGTATAATAAGACTCATTATAAAAAGTTATAATTAAGGAGATTTTATGGCACGACACAATTCGACATTAGAAAAGATGTTATATGAAAAGATGACTCCTGAAGAAAAGGAAAGATATAATAAAGAAGAAAGAAGGAAAGAACTTCAAAGAGCAAGAGAAGAAAGAACTACTCAAAATGTATTAATTGCAATTTGTTTAGTTATTGCTTTTGCAACTATTGCGTTTTTAACATATTCATATTTTAAATATGGTAGATAAAATTAAGGATGGATTTCTAATAAGATTTCCATCTTTTTTATTAATTTTTATTCAGAAATTGTCCAAAAAGTCGAAAAATAGGTATAAATAAGTATATTTATATATATTAGAACAGTGTTAATTAAGCATTATAAAAAAATAACAAATATTTCATTAAAAAGTTGTGTCAAGATTTTTTATTTAGTGTATAATTTTTACATAGACAAAAAGAATTTGTCTTAAAAGTAGAGATTTTTATATTATTTATTTGACTTGAACAATCGTATACAAAATATATTTATCTTTACTTTTAAATAAGATTATATGCAAATTATAATTTTATTTTTAAATAGAGGTATTATATATGGGAAGGTACAAAAAAATTGACTTATTTTTAGTTTGTAAAAAAGATGAAGAAAATTTTAGGAATGTTTATTTTTTAAATGAAAAATATGGTAGCTTAAAAGAAAAAATAATAAAAAATGTTGTATTAATTTCTAAAAAT
>CAVKZU010000056.1:0-8201 GCA_963660725.1 Lachnospiraceae bacterium
GAATCAAAATTATCAAAATTCACATCGCCTGATAAAATTGTTTAGAGAGTTTAGGGTTTATGTTTTAAGTATAAAAAAATGCGATATTTATCGCATAAATTTTTTCCTGGTGCCCCCTCGCAGAGTCGAACTACGCATAGATCCTTACCATGGATCCGTTATACCGATTAACTAAGGGGGCAAATGAGCATAAATATTTAAACATAATACGCAAAAATTTACAAGATTATTAAATAATAAATTATTTAATATCTTACTTTTTAAGCATATTTTTGATAATATTTACTAGCTATGAAAAAAGAAGAAATTAATAAAATGATGAATGAATTCTTTAATAATAAAGTAGATCATTTTACGTATACTGAAAAAAGAATTAATGATATTGAAAATTTTTTAGACCAATTTGAATTAAAAAACAATCAAAATGTTTTAGATGTTGCATGTGGAACAGGAGTTATTTCTTCTTATTTAGCTAAATTTAATAAAAAAGTAACTGCAATTGATATGTCACAAAAAATGATTGAAGTTGCTAAAAAAATCCATTCTGAAGAAAATATTACTTTTTTAAATGAAGATTTTTATAATTTTAAAAGTGAAGAATTATTTGATTTAATTGTTATTTTTAATGCATATCCCCACTTTTTAGATAAAAAATTATTTATTTCTTCTTTAAAAAGGTTATTAAGAGAAAAAGGAAGAGTTGTTATATTACATGACGCTAGTAAAGAAGTGATTAATGTATGTCATAGCAATATTTCACATTTCATTTCAGTAAAATTAAAACCTGTAGAAGAAGAAAAAAATGTATTTTTAAACGATTTCAATATAAAAAGAGTTATTGATAACAATAACTCTTACATGATTGATTTAATTAAAAAGTAATTGAGAATGTAAATTCAATTGAGGAATCTACTTTATGGATTCCTTTTCTTTTACTTAAATCACTTGGTTCATTAATATAATTTGAAATTCCCCACCATGGTTCAACACAAACAAAGTTACCTTTTGTAGGGTTAGACCAAATTGCAAAATATGGAGCATTGAATTTATAAGTAACAAGTCTATTAAATCCATTATCTACAATTAATGAATTAGTATCATTTTTAATAACTAATGTATCATATTTTTTAAATACTTCTTTATTTAAAGATAATACTTCATCAAGTTTAATTGGATTATCTAAATCAATAAGTCCATTTTTTAAAGGATAAAGAGTAGTATTTTTATTTAAATATACCTTACCTTCTTCATTTGCTTTAATTGCTAAATGTTCTCCATATCCTGCAAGAATTGGTTCATTTAACGCAATAACTTTAGCACGATATACTAATGTTTTTCCTTTTAATTCATATCTTAAAATAAATACAAAATCAAATGGATAAACTTCTTTTGAAACAAAATCACTATTAACATAAAGTTCTATAAAGTCTTTACCTTTAGATAAAACTTTAAAATCATGACCTCTTAAAATTCCATGTCTTGTAGGAATATGGTATTCTTTATCGTTTATTTTAAATTTATTATCTCCTGGATGAGGGAAAATAACTACATCTTGATTAGGCCAGCTTCCTTCTTCAATTTGATATTCTAATTCTTCATTATTTTCTAAATCAATAAGTGAAGATAATACACCACCTTTTAAATTTAATGTAGCTTTTAATAATCCGTTTTCAATTATTTCCATTACTTTTCTCCTTAAATAATTAAAATTTTTACCTTAAATATTATATAAAATCTATTCTTTTTTGTTAATTAGTAAAAAAATACTGATTATGAAAACACTTTCATAAATTTTAATTTTTTTTATAAAAATACGATATTTATCGCATTATTTTTATATCAGTTTGAGTGGAAGCACTTACAATTTGTGCTCATAATAAAATTTATATTTGATATTTCTATTTTTCCTTTAAAATTTTACTTGGTTAAAGGAGGAAAATATTATGTTCGAAAAAGAAAAGAAATTAAACGAATTTGAAAATTTAACTGAAGAAGAAAATGAAAATAAAGGTAATGAATACGAAAGCGAAAATACAAGCAATAACGGATATTTTTTCCCTGATTTCAGAAAATTCTTACGTTAGTTTTTAAAAATAATATTATCTTAATACATTGATGAAAAGTCCGATATTATCGGGCTTTTTCTTTTTCTAGGTTTTAATAAATGTATTTTTTACAATTATATTTTTTGCTTTTTAAAATTTAAAAGTCTATCATTTTAAAGGTGAAATAAAGCACCTAAAAGAATTAATATTGACTTAAATGATTTTTTCTAAACATTTATTAAACTAGTAATTAATTCAAAATCTATTTTCATTTATCAGGAGGACATTAGAAAAATGAAAAAAGCAAAACTTTTATCAATTTTAGCAGTTGGTACATTATTAGTTGGAGGATTATCATCATGTGGTGAAAACAAAAAAGATGATGATAAGGGTGATACTACTACAAAAGAAACAATTAATATCCAATTCGTTCCATCAAGAGACGCAGGAACACTTGCTACATTAGCAACTAACCTTGAACCATTATTAAGTGCTACAAGTGATAAATATGATTTTAAAATTACAACAGGTACTTCATACGCTGCTACAACAGAAGCTATGTTATCAGGTCAAATTGATATTGGCTTTTTAACAGCTAGTGGATATGCAGAAGCTACTTTAAAACATCCAGGTGAAGTTGAAGTTTTATTAACTTCAGTTAGAAAAGGTTATCAAGTTCAATTAGACTATACAACTGAAGAAGAACAAAGAGCTGCTATGAATGGTGAAGTTTCTGGTTATGAATATTTAGGACAACAAACAGTTACTGATGTTAATTCATATGCATCAATTTTAGTTGTTTCAAATGAATACTATAAAGATGTTAATGGCGATGGTAAAATCGACGTTAAAGATATGGCTGGTTTAAAAATTGCAAGACAAGGTTCAACAAGTGGTGCAGGTTATTTAAGACCTTTAAAATATTTAAGTGACTATGGCATGGAAATGGTTGATGAAATCACTAATAAAGAAACTCAAATCCAAGGTATTTATATTAAAGGTTATGATGCTGCTTTAAGTGCTATGTTAAGCGGTGAAGTTGCTGGATATTGGGGTTATATTGATGTTAGATACGCTAACGCATATAGCAAAAAAGATAGTGAATGGTACAATAATAAAGCTATTTTTGATTCAAGCAAATGTGTAGCAATCACAGATGGTATCTATAATGATACAATTTCTGCAAGAAGTGGATTATCAAGTGAAGCTAAAGAAGCAGTTAAAACAGCTTTTGAAACAGTCGTTAAACAAGGTACAACAACTGAAGAAGGTACAGGTGCTTATTACTTATATAATTTATATAGCCATACAGGCTATGTAGAAGCAAAAGATTCAGATTTTGAAGGTGAAAGACAATTCTATCAATATTGTGTTGACCACAATTTAATCTAAGTCTTAAATTTTAATAATTAATTTTATATAAGGAATATTTATGATCGTTTTTGAACATGTTGATAAAGTTTATCCAAATGGATATAAAGCTTTAAAAGATATTAATTTAACTATTAATGATGGTGATTTTGTTGCTATTATTGGATTATCTGGTGCTGGTAAATCTACTTTACTTAGAACTATTAATAAAATGCATGATATCCAATCAGGAAAATTAATTGTAAATGGTCAAGATATTTCTTCTGCTAAAGGCAAACAATTACGTTCTATTAGAAAGAATATTGGAATGATATTCCAATCTTTCAACTTAGTAAAAAGAAGTAGTGTATATAAAAATGTTCTTTCAGGAAGAGTGGGTTACCACTCTTTCTTTGAGACTCTTTTTGGTATTTATACTAAAGATGAAAAAAGACTTGCATTTGATTCATTAAATAAACTTGGAATTTTAGATAAAGCATTTGTTAGAGCGGATGAACTTTCAGGTGGTCAACAACAAAGAGTTGCCCTTGCTCGTGCTTTAACTCAAGAACCAAATTTAATTTTAGCAGATGAACCAGTTGCATCGCTTGATCCAGTTACTACTATTTCAGTCATGAATGATTTTAAAAGAATCAATGAAGACTACAAAATTACAATCGTTTCAAATATGCACCATGTCGATTTAGCATTAAAATACGCTAATCGTATTATTGGTATTAAAGAAGGTCAAATTGTTTTTGATGGAACTCCAGAAGAAGTAAATGATGATGTTTTACTTAATATTTATGGAAGAGCATTAAAATCAAGTGAAAAATTAGGTGAAGTCGATGAATAAAAATTTATCTAATTTATATGAAAAGATTCGTTATAAAAACGTAAAAGTTACGCTTTTGAATAATGAAGAAAGAGTCTTGAAAAAGAAAAGAAGTTTAGTTCCTTTTTGGACTTTACTTGTTTTATTAATTATTGGATTATCATTTATATTTATTGAAATGCCAAAAAATGTAAGATTTGACCAATTTAGTACAATTTTTTCTCAAATGTTTGTTCCTAGTAAATGGAGCTTAAAAACATGGGATGGATATTGGGCTTATTTATTTAATACTGCAATTCCTAAGATTTGGTCTACTATTGAAATGGTTGCTATTGCTACTTTTATTGGTACAATTATTTCAATTCCATTCTTCATTTTAGCAAGTAGTAATATTTTTACATCTAAATGGGTTTATATACCAGTTAGAATTATTTTAAATATTTTTAGATCAATCCCTACTTTCGTTCTTGCAACTATTGCAACAGTTTTCTTTGGATTCAATGAAACTAGTGGTATTATCGCAATGGCATTATTT
This sequence comes from Lachnospiraceae bacterium, assembly GCA_963660725.1. Lineage (GTDB taxonomy): Bacteria > Bacillota_I > Bacilli_A > RFN20 > CAG-826 > Onthovivens. The sequence goes on from CAVKZU010000056.1 coordinate 4,766, forward strand.
ACAGGTGGAGTTTTATTTAAACTTATGTATGAATATATTGAAACTTGTGATATGAATCCTTTTGAAGCTTCAAGAAGTACAGGTGCAAGAACTATGCAAGCATACATGATTTCTATTGCACCACAAGTTAAACCTACATTTATTTCTAATATTATTTATGTTTTTGAAATTAATGTTAGAGCAAGTGTTATTTTAGGGTTCGTTGGAGCAGGTGGTATTGGACAACTTTTAAGTGACGCTATTGAATCTACTCAATATGATAAAGTTGGTGCTATTTTAATCCCATTATTTGTAACTGTTGTAGCACTTCAACTTGTTAGTAGTTATTTAAGAAGGAGGGTTCAATAATGTTATTTAAACATATTGATCAAGAAGCTTATAACAAACTTCCTTTTTACAAAAAGATATTTTATAAAGTTGAAAGACATTTTTTAAGTGTTGATGAAGCATATAAAGCAAGACCTAAAAAATGGATTTATAATATCGTTTTTAGTGCAATTTTAATTGGTTTTATCCTTTATTTTGCTCTTGATTTAAATTTCTTTGGAAATTTTAAAAATCCTAACTGGGCAAAATTCCAAAAAATGTGTGAAGGATTTGTTAATCCTGATTGGAGTTATTTCTTTGGATATGGATCTTTTACATTTACTAAATCAGTTATTTATGAAGTAATTCAAACATTTGCAATTGCATTTGTTGGTACAACAATCGCTTCTATTTTATCTTTAATTTTTGGATTTTTAGGGAGTAGAAAAATTGTTGGACATTGGGCAATTATTTCAGAAATTATTTTAATTATTATTCGTACCTTCCCAGAAATTTTAATGGGATTTATCTTTGTTAAAGTTTTTGGATTTGGTGCAATTACTGGTGTTGCAGTTTTAGCAATTCATTCAATTGGAATGATTGGAAAAATGTATAGTGAACAACTTGATGTTATTGAAAATGGACCACTTGAAGCACTTGATGCTTGTGGAGCTAGTGCATTTTCTAGAATTCATTTAGGGGTTGTTCCTCAAGTTTTACCTAACTTTTTAAATGTTATTTTATATAGATTTGATTTAAATATTAGAACAGCTTCTTTACTTGGACTTGTGGGAGCAGGGGGAGTTGGATATTCAATTGATGTCCATTCTACTAATGGTCATTGGAGCCAACTTGCAGCTGTTTTATATGGTGTTATTATTTTAGTTTTACTTGTTGATTTAGTATCTTCAAAATTAAGAAAGAAGTTAATTTAATTTATGAAAAAATTAATCATTTTAGCAGGACTTCCTGGAAGTGGAAAGTCTACTTATATTAAAGAAAATTTTAATTATCCTAATTGTTATCATTTTGATAGTGATGAAACTAGAAAGAAAATGTACGGAACATATCTCCATTTTCCTTCTAATATGTATGATATTTATAATACCATGATTAATGATGCTAATTTAAAATATGATGAATTAATTAAAAATAACCAAGATGATTTTATATTTATTATGGATTCTACTTTTTTAGATAATAAAAGAAGAATGCATTATGTAAATAATTTAAGAAAATTTGATTATTATGAATTAATTATGTTTAAAACTAATGATATTAACTTTAATTTAAGAAATAACAAAAAAAGAATTAAAGATAAATGGGTTCCTGAAGATGTTATCTTTAATATGATTAAACAATATGAAGAACCTAGTGAAGAAGTTAAAAATGCATTTAATGAAATAAAAACAATTTATGTAGGATAAAATAAAATGAGACTCGAATGAGCCTCATTTTTTATATCAAATTTGAAAATATCATTGACAAGAATACTGTTAAAATACCTGCAATTACTAAACTTAATCCACTGATTGCACCTTCAGTTTCTCCAATTTCTAACGCACGAGATGTTCCAACTGCATGGCTAGATGTTCCAAAAGCAACACCTCTTGCGATTGGATCATCAATTTTACACATTTTACAAATCATTGATCCAAATAAACTTCCTAATATTCCTGTTACAATAATAATTGCAACTGCAATAGTAGTATATCCATTTAAAGAATCGCTAACCCCAATTCCAATTGCGGTAGTAATTGAATGAGGAATTAAAGTAACGTAAACTTTATGATCTAAATTAAACGCTAAAGATAATAAATAGACACTTACTAAACTTGTTAAAACTCCACTAACAATTCCTAAAATAATTGGGAAAAAATTCTTTTTTAATAATTCAAACTTTTCATATAATGGGATTGCAAGACAAATAGTTGCAGGAGTTAAAAAAGTAGATAAGAATTTAGCACCATTTTCATATGTTGAATAACTAGTTTTAGTTACAGCAAGTAAAGTAATAATACAAATAACACTAAAAAGAAGTGGATTTAATAAAGACATATGTATTTTCTTTTTAATTAAATTATTTAAAATCATTCCTATAAAATAAAAGAAAATACTTAAAAATAAACCAAAAAATAAGGAATCTTTAAAGAATTCATCCATATTAATTATTCTCCTTTTTGTTAAATTCTTTCTTTAATTCTTTTTTATCTAATATTTTTCTATTAACTTTTAATGAATATTTAGTAACTAATCCAGAAACGATAAATACTAAAAAGAAAGAAACTACCATAATAACTGAAATTGGTAAAAGAAGTGGTTGGATTAAATCCCATTTTTCAAGTAAAGATACACTAGCAGGAATAAACATTAAAGGCATTACATCAATTAAAAAATGTCCTACATCACTAACTTGGTGTAATTTAATAATTTTAAACTGTAAGCATAAAAATAAAATAACAATTCCATAAATACACGCAGGAATTGGAAGTGGAACTATATTCGCAATAATTTCACTTATAAAAGTAATCGTTAAAATAATTAATAATTGAACTATATACTTCATAAATAAACCTCAAAAACAAACGTTTAAAATTATATTCTTATGGATATTTACTATCAATTATTTTATTAAGTTATTTAACTTTTATGTTATTTTGTAAAATATTGAATGTCTTCCCTTTGTCTCATTATTTCATTTTTAGAGAAATAAAAAGACACATTTTTCATGTGTCAATTAGTTAATATTTAATGGTGGAGCTTATGAGGATCGAACTCACGACCTCTTCCATGCCATGGAAGCGCTCTCCCTAGCTGAGCTAAAGCCCCAAACCTTAACTATTATATTAAAAACAGTTAAGGTTTGAAAGATTAATCTTCAAAGTAACTTAATTCTTCGTTAAGTAAGTTCTTTAAAGTATTGTATTTAGTAATAAATGTTAAAGATGAAGAATATTTTGATAATAATTCATTATTTTGTACAAATAAATCATCATAATATGCATATACTTTTTCTAATTCTTCAAGTTTTGTAACAATCTTTTCTTTACGATTAAGCTTATAAATATTTTCTTCTAAAATAATTTTATCGATAGAATTATTAGCGATTTTATCAGCAGCACTAATAACT
>CAVKZU010000057.1:0-11605 GCA_963660725.1 Lachnospiraceae bacterium
GCTTATTACCTCTATCTTTAATTTCGCCGATTTTGCTACCGTATCTGTCTCTTAATACTTGATCCATATTTATATTCTCCTTCTTTTTCACTCTAAATTTTACCCCCCCGAAAAAAGTCAAGTTTTTTATAAATAAGAAATAATTATTCTATCTTTGAATAATGAATCGAATTGCACAAATAAATATCTAAAAATTAATATTCTTTTTGCATTATTGCTTTGATAAAAAGAACATCAAATCATCTTCTTTATATAATTAAATATATTATGGTGTATAATAATATTGCTTTATCAAATAGCTTATCAAATGATAAAAATATTTTTAAAAAAGAATAAAATTCTTTAAAAAAAATAGATGATTCGGCCAACTTTTCGGGCAAAATCTTTCTTAAAAAGTTAAAAAAATTAATTAGATTAATCTCAAAAATACACAAAAAAATACAAAAACAACAAAAATCAGTTGTATTCAGAGCACAAAAATGCGTCCTGCCTAGCGCGCCAAAAAGTAAAAAATTCAAACAGTACGATAAATATCGTGCTTTTTTAATTCTCAAAAACTAGCGTCGGCACTTTTTCGGCGCTTAATAAAACTTTAGATACATTTAATAAAAAATGATAAAATGAATTTATGAAAAGAATTTTTGCGTACATTTCAAGTTTTGTTTTAATAGGATTTAATTTAGTATCCTGTAGTAACAAAACACAAGATAATAAAGAACCTAAAATGGTAGGAATATATTCTACATTTTTTAAACTTGAAGAAGATAATACTATTAAACCAATTAAGAATATTAATCTAGGAAGTTCAACAGAAAAAGAAGAATTTGTATACGCTTATCCAGTAAATACTAAAGATACTTATATTGTTCAAATCCATCCTAATATTATTAATTCAAGTAGAGATGTAGCGTTTATTGGAGATAATGCTACAATTGAACAAAGTGATAATTATACTTTTTCTTATTTTGAAGAATTTGATATTACATCCTATAAATTTAATTTTATAAATAAAGGAACATATAGAGTTAATATTTCTATTGATAATTTTAGTGATAAGTTTGATGTAATCGTAGATGATTTAAATTAGGGTACTTCCTCAAACTTAATAAAGACTTTGAAGTTACTTCAATGTTTGATTGAAGTAACATTGAAGTAAATATAAAAATAATAGAATTAACATTTAAAAACTAGTCATTATTAATAAATAAAAAATATAATTAATCGAATTCATAATAAAAAAATTAAAGTAAGAAAGTCATATAAATTGGTAAGTAGCTTATATCATTATCAAATTTTAACGTTTTAGGAGAAATAACTATTTTATTAAATTTGAGTTGTGAATATTTAAGTTTTAAAGCATCTAATGATGATGTGGTAAAACGTTTTGTAGATTTAACTTCTATTGTAGCTATTTTCCCTTTTATATATGTTACAAAATCAATTTCATATCTTTTTTTATCATATTCGAAAGTATGATAGTATGTTTTTCTTCCACTAAATATTAAACTTTGAGCAACTAAAGATTCATATAAGATTCCAAAATTAGCACCTTCTAAATTTCCAGTTCTAATTTTTAAATAAGTTTTTTCGACATCCTCGTTTTGATTTCCAATTAATGAAGAAAGCATTAAACCAACATCAAGTGGATATAACTTAAAATTATTCTCTTCTTTAATTAAAGAGCCAAAACTTAAATCACTTGTACAATAAACAGAATTAACCACTTTAGAATCTTCTAAATCTTTAAGAGATCTTTGATATGATTTTTTCATACTTTCACTTCTTGTTTTTGTTTTAACCTTTTTTGACCATGATTTTAAAGAAGGAAGCATGGAATAAAAAATATCTAAAGTATGAGTTTTGCATTTATCATCATGTTTTCTTAAATCATCTTCATAAAGTTTCAATATATCTTGTTTTTCTTTTTCACAACGTATAAAAGAATTAGTTTCTTGATAAAGAGAAATTACTTTTGGCATTCCTCCTAAAGCTAAATAAAGTCTAAAATCATTCATTAATTGTCTATGAGCATTTTCGCTAATAGTTTTTTTGTCATTATAAATCTCTCTTAATAATTCACACTTTTCATTCCAATTGAAAGCCCAACAAAATTCTTCAAAATCCATTGGATGCATTTCAATTCTTCTTTCTTCTGAAGGTATTTGTATATCTTGTGTATTTTCTCTAATTGAAATTAATGAACCTGTTTCAATATAATCAAATCGTCCATCAGCAACAAGAGCTTTAATTGATTGTCTAGCTAACGAAAAAAATTGAACTTCATCAAAAATTATAAGATCTCCTCTTTTCAAAGTTTTACCACAAAGTAAAAATAAATCAGAGAAAAATTGATCCATTGATAATTTATTAGCAGGATTAATATTTTTAAAAATTTTTTTAAGATCATCTGTAGCATATGTAAAATCTATATAAATATAATTATTATATTCCCTATTAGCAAATTCTTTAACTATTGTGGTTTTGCCAACACGTCTTGCTCCTTCGATTAATAAAGCTGAATTCTTATTTTTTTCTTCTTTCCATTCTTTTATTTCATTATAAATTTTTCTTCTAAAATCCATAAAATCCCCTAAATCTATTTTTTGTTATTAAACAAAATATAGCATTTTCTAAATGAAATTTCAATGAGTTAGTTGCATTTTCTAAATGAAATATTAGTACTTTAGTTGCATTTTCTAAATGAAATTTTGTTAGTTTAGTTGCATTTTCTAAATGAAATATTAGTAGTTTAGTTGCATTTCCTAAATGAAATTCAAGTCTAAACTACTTCCCAATATCCAGTTTTATTTGATCCAATACGTTTAATTAATTTTTCATCAATTAATTTTTTGATTGCACGTTGAACAGTCATTTCTGATTTATTAATCGTTTTAGCAATTTGATTTCTATTAATTTCTTTGTTATTCTTAATAATTTCTAATACTGAAGATTCAGTATCGCTTAAATTTGTTGATTTTTCTATTGAATTATTTACTAGAACATTACGTTTTCTTAAAAACTCAAAAACAAAACCAAATTCGTTATTTCTATATAAATAAGAAATATTTTCTTTATCACATAATTTGAAAACTCTACCAAACCCAGTTCCAAAAGATTCAATAGTTTTATTTAAATATAAAACTGTATTGATTAATGGGTTTCTAGCTATTGGACCATTATTCCCATTTGCAAAATCAAGTGGAGACTTTCCTTTTACTAAAAAACCTGGATTATAAATATGGATTCTTGTTGGAGTTAAATATATTTCATTAAAAGAACTATTATTAACTTTCATATGAGCGAAACTATTTACAACTATTTCTCTTATAGCTTCAATAGGAACTTCAGGAGTTTCAACTCTTTTCATTCCAATAATTTCTGCTCTCCAATTAATATTTTTTAAAATATATTTAAAAGCAAAATCAATACATTCAAATATATTCCCTTTAAAAATCATATTATCAATAAAAGATATTCTTTCATCCGTTGGATAAATAGCAAGTTTTAAAGTTAATGGTTTTAAATTTGAAAATAAATATAATCCTGCATTATTTAATTTATTATTTTTCATTAAACCAAGTTTTTTTAATGCATCATTTGTATCTTTAAATAAAAAAGGTATTCTTCCAATTTCATTACCTTTATTAATGTATGAAATTAAAAGTTCTTCATCTATAACTTCTTCTCCATATTCTGTAATTTCATTTTCCCATTTTGAATAATCAATATTCTTATTCGTAAAAAAATCTTCTAATTGGGAATTAGTCATTTGTAAGTCTTCATCATCAGATCTTAAATAATATCTTCCATAAGCTGAATATGGTTTGTCTTCTCCATACGCTTCAACTTTAATGATAGTTTTATTATCAACATTCAAAACATCAATAAAAGGAGAAACAACTGGTCTTAAATAATTCTTAATTTCTTTAGAAATATTTGAAGTTGTATCTTTGCCTATTGGTTGTCCATAAATTGATCCATCATTTTTAACTCCAAAATATACAATCCCATGTCCATGTTTATTTATCATTGAAGATAAGGATATCACACCTTCTTTTAATTCTGCTGTTGTCTTTTTATATTCAAGTTGTTCATTTTCTCTATTTTCCATAAAGTACCTCAAAATTATATTAATTTATTATAACATTTATTGTAACATTTATCGATACATTTATTGTAACATTTATAGTAACATTTATAGTAACATCTCTATTAATAATTACATATAAAATCTAAAAATATGCATAAAATAGATACTTTTTAACTTTAAGCAAACACTCTTTTAAATTTTTTTCGATACATTTATCGTAACATTTATCGATACATTTTATTACAATAAAATATTTTTATTTATGATTAAAATTGTTTTTGTAACACAAAAAGACCAGAATTAACTGGCCTTCTTGTTTAAAAAGAGAGAATTTATAGGGAGAGATATTAACTATTTAATTTCAATGGAAATTCCATTTTCGTTCTTTTTCTTTAATAAAACTACTTCAAGAACTCCATCTTTATAAGATGCTGAGATACTTCTTTCATCTACATTTGGAAGGTAGAAGCTTCTTGAGAAGTTACCAGCAAATCTTTCTCTTTTAACTAATTTGTGGTTTTTATTTTCTTCGTTATTGTTACTTGCTTTGATTGAATAAGAAATTACTAAGTTAAAGTCTTTATATTCAAGATGGATATTTTCTTTATTTACTCCTGGGAGTTCTGCTAAAACTTTATATTCATCTTCATTTTCTAAAACATCACTTCTCATTAATCCTTTTGAATATCCTCTTTCATTAAATAATTCTTCTAAGAAATCATTTGTTAAATCGTACATATTTTTACCTCCAAACCATAATAATGGTTTTTTATTATCTTTAGCACTCTTATTTCTCAAGTGCTAACTATATTATATTCATTTTTTTAGCACTGTCAACAAGAAAGTGCTAAAAATTTAAAAATATTTTTTGTGTTGATATCATTCACTTTTTTTGTAAAAATATGCAAAAAAAGTGAATGATATTTTAAATTAATGATAAATTAACTAAAAGTGCATTTATATGCAAAAAAAGTGAATGAAAAATTAATCTATCATTTAATTAATAAATGTTAAATTTCATTAAAATTCATTAATTTTAATGGCATTTTAATTGACTTTTAAAATTATAATTCTACAATGTATCGAGTATGATAAAATTAATATTTAAGTATATGAAAAATTACCGCAAGAATTTTATTTTAGCTGCGGTATTTTGTATGATTGAAGCAGGTATGGAAATGGGATGTCCATACATCATGAATTTGCTTCTTCAAAATGGATTAGTTCAAAATGATGGAACATATTCGATTAAATATGATGTTGTTTTTTCTTTAGGAGGATTAATGGTTCTTTTTGGAGTATTAGCGTTTATTTTTGGATTTATATTTGCTAAAAACTGTGCTATTTTCTCTAAAGGTATTGCGTATGAAATAAGAAAAAACGAATATTTAAAATTAAAAGAATATTCATTCTCATCACTTGATAAGATGTCTACTTCTAGTTTGCTTACTAGATTAACAACTGATATCAATATTTTAGCTGATTCTACTTCTAATTCATTTAGACCATTATTTAGAAGTCCAGTTTGTTTAATCGTTACTCTTATTTTAGCAGTTATTGTATCTCCATATTTATCAATTACTTTTTTAATTTTAATTCCTATTTTAACTATTGCAGCATTTATTATTGTAACCGTTGTTAAAAAAAGATTCGTTAAAATTCAAAAAGGATTTGATAACGTTAATAAAAATACTAAAGAATCAATTATTTCTATTAAAGTTATTAAATCTTATGTAAAAGAAAATTATAAAGAAAAAGAATTTGATAAGATTAATAAAGAATTAAGAGATGATAGTAAAAACGCAATGACTAAAACTGCACTTTTACTTCCAATTCAAGAAACTGCTCTTTTTGCATCAGTTATTGCACTTCTTTTTATTGGAGGAGAATTATCTTTAACAAGTCATTATGCTTCAATTGTTGCAAGTATTTCAATGTTTTTAACATATTGTATGCAAGTTCTTGCAACAGTTCAAATGTTTGCAAACGTTATTCTTCAAATTAATCGAGCAGAAGCAAGTGTTGAAAGAATTAATGAAATGTTAAATATTCAATCAGAAATTATTGATAAAAAAGATTCTACTTTAAAAATTAAAGATGGTAATATTGAATTTAAACATGTTTATTTTTCTTATAATAATAGTGATAACTATGTTTTAGAAGATGTTAATTTAACGATGAATAGAGGAGAATTTATTGGAATTTTAGGACAAACTGGATCTAGTAAATCTACTTTAATTAATTTGCTTTTAAGATTTTATGATTGTACTAAAGGGGAAATTTTAATTGATGGAATTAATATTAAAGAATATCCATTAGAAGAAATTAGAAGAAATTTCTCAATTTCATTCCAAACTCCTTTCTTATTTAAAGGTACTATTTTAGAAAATATTACTTATGGATTAGATAACTATACAATGGATGAAGTTATTTCTGCTAGTAAACTTGCAGAGTCATATAATTTTATTAATGAACTTGATGGTAAATTTGATTATATGGTTAATGAAGGTGGGAATAATTTAAGTGGTGGTCAAAGACAAAGAATTGCTTTAACTCGTGCTTTAATTTTAAATCCTAAAATTATTGTTTTAGATGATAGTTTTAGTGCGTTAGACCGTATCACTGAAACAAGAATTAAAGAAAACTTTAAAAATTATTTACCAAACGCTACAAAAATCGTTATTTCTCAAAAGATTTCTACTATTAAAGATAGTGAGAAGATTGTAGTACTTGATAAAGGAAGAATTACTAATATTGGTAATCATGATTTCTTAAAAGATAATGATGAAATATATAAAGATATCAATATTATTCAAAATGAGGGGTTATAGTTATGAAAAATAAAAATAATAAAAATAGACCTCAAAATACTTTAAAAACATTTAAAGAATTATTTACGTATTTTAAAGGTTATTACTTTGTACTTGGAATTGTTGTTCTTTGTGTTATTTATACTTCTTTTGCTCAAACATATGGAACTTATATGTTAAAAGATATCATTAAATATGGTATTGAAGCAAAAGACATGAATTATGTTATTAAATTTACTTCTATTTTAGGAATTATTTATGCTTTTGGATCACTTTCTAGTTTCTTTTATTCTACTGTAATGGTGAAATTATCTCAAAACGTAGTATATAAAATTAGAAAAGAATTATATCGAAAGATTATTGCAATGCCTATTTCTTATTTTGATAAAAATAATGTAGGTAGCATTATGACTTACTTTACAAATGATGTTGAAAGTATGATTAATGGACTTAATGTTTCTTTAGTTAATATGCTTTTTAGTATTTGTAATATTATTGGTACAATCCTTGGAATGTTATTTATTTCTATTGAATTAAGTTTAATTGCATTCGTTATTATTGGAATTACAGTATTCTTTATTTATTATAACGCTAAAAAATGTAGAAAATATTACAAAAAACAACAAGAATGTTTATCAAGTTTAAATGCAGTTATTGAAGAAGATTTAAGAGGTATTAAAGTTAATAAAGCATTTTTACACGAAGATAAATCATTTATTAAATTTGATAAATATAATAAAGAATGGAAAGACGCTTCAACTTCTGCATTCTTCCATTCTCAATATAACACTCCATTTATTGTATCTTTATCTTATTTAAACTTTGCATTATGCACAATTATAGGAGTTTTCTTTATTAAAAATGGAAGACTTGATGGAATTGGATCACTTACTTCATTTACAATCTTTGTCCGTCAAAGTGGTCAACCATTCAATTTCTTTACAATTCATCTTAATAATTTGCTTAATATGCTTGCAGGTGCTGAAAGAATATTTGCATTCCTTCATGAAGAAGAAGAAAACGTTAAAGATACAGGTAAGGTTAAATTAATTAAAAAAGATGATTCAACTTATTATTGGGAAAAAGAAAATGGAGAACTTACTCCTTTAAAAGGGGACGTTATATTTAATGATGTTACATTTGGATATAACAAGAATAAAATTATTCTTCATAATGTATCATTTTATGCATCTCGTGGTGAAAAAATTGCCTTTGTTGGATCAACTGGTGCTGGAAAAACTACTATCATTTCTTTAATTTCTAGATTCTATGATATTCAATCAGGGGAAATAACTTTAGATGGAATTTCAATTTACGATATGACACTAGAAAGTTTAAGAAGAGCAACATCTTTAGTTACTCAAGATACCCATATTTTTACAGATACAATCTATAATAATATTCGTTTCCCTAGAATGCATTCAACTAAAGATGAAGTTATTGAAGCTAGTAAGATTGGAGGAGCATATGATTTTATCCAAAAATTAAAAGATAAATATGATACTCCTTTATATGATGACGCAATTAACCTTTCTCAAGGTGAAAGACAACTCGTTGCATTGTCTCGTGCAGCTATTTCAAAACCACCTCTTTTAATTCTTGATGAAGCTACAAGTAATATTGATACTAGAAGTGAAAAATTAATTGAAAAATCAATGGATAAATTAATGGAAAATAGAACTTCATTAGTTATTGCACACAGGCTTTCAACTGTTAGAAACGCTACTGCAATTATTGTTTTAGATCATGGTAAAATCATTGAAAGAGGAAATCATGACGCATTAATTGAGAAAAAAGGTGCATACTATTCACTCTATAAAGGTATTACCGAATTAAGTTAGCATAAAAAATCTCTTGGAAATTTTAACCCAAGAGATTTTTCTTATTAATTATTATTTCTTTTCGCTAAAATCAGCATCTACTATTTCATCTTCATTAGAGAATTCTTTTTTAGATGATTTAGTTTCTTCTTTATTTATCTTATCGTGAGAAATTTTAAATTCATATTTAGGAGCGTCTTTTGTAACGTTATCAATGAATTTAGAAATACCTAAAACAATTAAATATGATCCAAAACAATAAACAAGTACTGTAGATAACGAATCAAGATTACATAAAATTACAACACCTAAAATTACATATAAAGCGCCAAATATTAATTCATTAATCCAAAATTTTGTGTGCATTGAAACACATTGAAAGATAAATGATAATTTAAATATCCCACTTAATATTGCAAATATTGCAAAAATAACTCCAATAATTTTAATAACACCCACAGGATTTGTACAAAGTAATATACCTAAAATAATTGATATAACACCTCCAACTGTTAAAACACTTGAAAATAAATTAATAACAAGCCCTGTAACCGTCGTAAAAGCAATAACAAATAAAATAACACCAAGTGCAATTAAAAATACACCTAAAATAGTAGTGATTGTATCTCCAACAAGTCCTGGAAGAACAAGAGATGCAATTCCTAATAATACAAGTAATATAGAAGTAATAATCCCAATTACTTTACTTTTTTTTGAATTTTCCATCTTATTTAACCTCAATTAATTCATATTCGGTTGAGCCAAATCCGAGTTTACTAGCAGCTTCAATAGTTAAAGCACCATGTCTTGATTCAACTCTTTCGATAAAGTGTTCTTTTCCTTTATCATTAGAAGCATAAATTAAATCTAAACAAGCTCTATCAAGTGCAATTGGATCTAAACTTGCTAAAATTCCAATATCAGCCATGCATGGATCTTCAGCAACAGCACAACAATCACAATCAACACTTAAATTTTTCATAACGGAAATATAACAAACTCGGTCTTTAAATAAGTTATGAACTGAACTTGCAGCATCTGCCATACTTCTTAAAAACTTATCTTGTTCTTGAGTCCAAATCTTTTCAACTTCTCCTGCACCATGGATATAAGCTTTTCCATAACTAGATGCACAACCAATTGAAAGTTGTTTTAATGCTCCTCCATATCCACCCATTGGATGTCCTTTAAAGTGTGAAAGTACAATTAAACTATCATAATTTAATAAATCTTTACCAATATAGTTCTTTTTAATTTCAAATCCATTTGGAATTTCAAGAACTTTATCTGGTCCTTCTCTATCAAGTAAATCTACTTTAAATGTTTCACTCCATCCATGATCTTTTAATAATTTAAGATGTTTTTCACTTGTATTTCTACTACCTTCATAAGCAGTATTGCATTCTACAACTGTTGCATCTAACTTATTAATAATATCTTTCCAGAATTCAGGTTTTAAATAGTTTTGGTTTCCTTCTTCTCCTGAATGAATTTTTGCAGCAACTTTACCTTCAAGTTTGATGCCTAATAAATCATATAATTTACATACTTCATTAGATGTTATATTTTTTGAAAAATAAACCTTTGACTTCATTTTTATTGTCTCCTTTTATAATTTAATATTATATCTAATTATTCATTATATAGCATAATAAATTTAAAAAATTAATAAAAAAGTATTCCACGAATTTTAGAATTTGTATACTTATTGAACTTTTCTGTTAAATTATATCAATATTTTTAAAATTTGGTATTTATTTCCCAAATAAAAGTGGTATAGTTATTATATTAAATAAAAAAAGGAGAAAGAAAATGTTATTTAATATCTATGGTGACCTTTCCTACTTACAATTAATTGGATGGGCCCTTGTCTTCGTAGGTTTAGTCGTCTGTAACGAACTTGCTAGAAGGACAAAAACTGGTGGCATTATCTTCTTTTTAGGAATTCCAGGTTTGTTAACAATTTACTTTATTGTTTTAACAATTTGGGGAAACGCTGATCCTAATTCATGGGCAGCACAAAACTGGACATTTACTAAAATGAACTCATGGTTCCACTATGCAAAATTATACGCTGCAACTGCAGGATGTATCGGATTTATGATGATCAAATATGGTTGGGGTATTGGAAAGAAAAATTGGTTTAAGCCTTTCCCATTCTTAATCGTTGCAATCAACATTCTCATTGCATGTGCTAGTGATTTTGAAAGTGCTATTAAAGGTGCACAAGCAGCTGGTGCTATAAATGGTGCTGGTTGGTGGAAATCAAGCGAAGGTGTTTGGTTATATGGTGGCTGGTGGAACACAGTCAATGGTATTGCTGGATTAATCAACATCGCTTGTATGACTGGTTGGTGGGGAATTTACTCATCAAAAGGTAAAAAAGATATGTTATGGCCTGATATGACTTGGGTTTATATCATTGCTTATGATGTTTGGAACTTCGAATATACTTACCTTAACTTACCAACTCATTCATGGTATTGTGGTTTAGCATTATTGCTTGCTCCAACATTTGCTAACTTCTTCTGGAACAAAGGCGGATGGATTCAAAATAGAGCTAATACACTTGCAATTTGGTGTATGTTTGCTCAAGTTGTTCCTTATTTCCAAGATCAAGAACCATTCAATGTTGTTACTTCAGTCTATGGTCCAAATGCTACAATTGCAACAGCAACTGGTGCTTCAGCTCCATTAGTAGCAAATCCAGGAGCTCAAGGTTTTATTGCAGTACTTGCATTAGCAATTAACGTACTTGCATTAACAGCAATTATAATGAGAGCAATTAAAACTAAAACAAATCCTTATAAGTATGAAATCTTTAAAGATCAAAAAGATTTCAAAGAAGCATTTGAAAGAAGAGAAATTGAAGAATCTAAATAATT
>CAVKZU010000058.1:0-9509 GCA_963660725.1 Lachnospiraceae bacterium
ATTTTTGAAATAGGTTGTAACACGTGTTACAATTTATATATAGAGGTTGTTACATGGAATATAATTTTAAAAAAGATATTAGTTATTTAAAAACAATTAAAAATATGAATGATGAACAAGTTGCAAATTTTTTAGGGATTTCCAGAATGACTTTAAATAGATGGATGGGTGATAAAGCAAAGCCAAGTGAAAACAGTTTAGAAAAGATCTATAGCAAGATTTATGAAGAAAAAATTGATTTAAATAGATTAAAAGAAGAAATGTATAATTCTTCACTAGAAAAAAATCATATTTTATTATTTCATGGATCAAGAAAAGGTATCATTGGAAATCCAAGTGTTATTTATAGTGAAAGTAAAAAAGATTTTGGTAAGGGATTTTATCTTGGAGAAAATTTTGAACAATCTGCAAGTTTTATCTTTCAAAATATTCATTCATCAGTATATATTTTTGATTTCAATAAGACTAATGTAAGAATTAAAGAATTTAATGTTTCTAAAGAATGGATGATATTAATCACTCATTTTAGAGATAAATTACCTAAAAATAATGATTTTCCTTTTTTAAATAATTTACTAGAAGAATTAAAAGATATTGATGTAATCATTGCACCAATTGCAGATAATACAATGTATCGAACACTTGATGATTTTATAGAAGGAAGGATTACCGATTTACAATGTTTAAACGCATTAAGTGCAAATAGACTTGGAAAACAATATGTTTTTTTAAATGATAAAATCATTGATAATAATTTAAAATTAATAGAAAAATGTTATCTTTCATCTAAAGAAAGAGAATATTATAAAAATATTAAATTGAAAGAAAATGATATCGGAAGTCAAAAAGTCATCCTTGCCTTAAGAGAATATGCAGGTAAAGGAAAATATATTGAGGAATTAAAATAATGAAAAAAATGGATGAAAATGGAAGATTACTTGCAATATTTGTAAGTGATTTATTTAAATATAGTGTTAATCAAAAAGATTGTTCATCAAAAATTTTTATTAAAGCATATGTCTTTTCATCTTTAGAAAAAGAAAGATTAAATTCTGATACTTTTCTTTTTGATGCAATAGATGTTCCTGAAGCTTATGAAATAATTAAAAAAGAAAAGAAATTAACTAGAGGAAATGAAATTTATCCTTCATACGTTATGGAGTGGATAGGATATATTATGAAATATTTTAATTACGTTACTGGTATCCCTTTAGCGTCTTTATATAAAAAGATGAAACCAGATGAATTTTATTCTGCTTATGAAGCATTTCACTCTTTAGATAATGATGTTGTAGTAGAAAGAATTTTAGAAATGAAAAATTTTAATAATAAAAATAATGATGTTGATACATTAAAAAAGATATATCTAAATAAATAGTTGTAACAGGTGTTACAATTATTTTTTTAAGATGTTACAAAATAAAGAAAAAAGGCATTATCAATTGATAACACCTTTTTAAGAGATTTATATGAATTGGAAATTCTTCTTTTTATAATGGTAAATCTTTCTTTTCAAAGACTTTAAATGATGCAATGTACATAACAAGTGCAATAGCGACAAGTCCAATAAGTTTATACCAATAAATAACATCTTCATTTAATACTGCATTAGTATCAAATAAAGTCATAATTGTACAATAATTGAAGTAATTCATTGAATCAATTCTAATTGTAGCTGGAATAGTTTTAGTACCAAATAAACCTAAAATTGAACAAATATAGAAGAAGATTGAAATACCTCCACCAACTCCAACTGCGTTAGTTGTTTTATTAAATAAGGAAGATGTGAAGAAACAAATACTTGAAACAGCAAGTGTAACAAGGTAATTTCCTAATGCAAATTTAAGTAAATAAGCAATAGTAATTGATTCTTCAATATCTGCACTTCCACATGCAATACCAATTTGACGAGCTACTAAGCCAAAACATAAAAGAATTGCTGCCATAACTGTTTCACTGAAGATTAAATACATTCCTTCAGTAAAAATATATGTATTTCTCTTAATTGGAGTAGAGAATGTGAATGCTAAAGATCCATTTTCAACTTTTTTAGCAACTAAATCATTAGAAAGCATAATTGTGTATCCCATTGGGATAAGTAAACATGCAAGAGCAAAACCAATACCACCAAGAACAATTCCATAAGTATTCATTTCACCCATTTCACTTAATGAATCAGAAATTCCTACTGATAATTGATCCATAATGCCTTTTCCTGCAACATTTAATGCAATTAAACTTGCATCATCGCTAGAATATCCAGCGTCAAGTTTTTTAGAATAGATTTCTTTATAAGATGCAATAGCACCACTTCCATATGAATAAATTAAATTCATTGTTGTAGTTCCACTATTTCTACCAGTTGCAGCAGGGATTTGATCAACTGAAGTAATACCTGCATTATATTTTGTATTGTAATCTTCGATTAATGTTTTTTCTGCTTTTTTAGCAACATCATCAATTGCTTTTGATGTAATTGCACTTTCAATAGCGCTTTCTCCATCAAAATATTTATTTAATCCTAATTCATCACGAGTAACATATTCAGTTAAGAAACTATCTAAATCAGTTTTTAAACTTTCAATATCATCTTTAGCATCAATTTTTGCTTGTTTAACTTCTTCTTCAGTATAATCTTCTCCAGTTAATGCTAATTTTCTTCTTTTTTCTAAAGATGTAGCTTTAGTACCTGTTTTTCCATCAATTTTAATGAAACTTTCAGGTTTATAAGTTTTAACTTCTTCTTCAATATAGATTGTGTTACCTTTTTCATCTCTAGTACCGCTATCAACAATTTTAACTGGATATCCTAAATCACTAGTACGGTATAAAACTTCAAAATCAGGTAAATATGCATAATATGCAGTAGATTCTGCAGTTTCAATTACTTTAGAAACAACACTATCTTTAATCTTTAATTCTTTATAATTTTCTTCATTAAACCATTTTTGAGTATCTTTTAAGAATTCTTCTTCAATATTATTTAATAAATATGTAGCGTCTTCACTACTTGATAATAATTTTCCAAGTTCAAGACCATATCTATAAGCAACTTCTTTAGCATCACTTCCATTAGTGTAGACTTCATTTATTGAATTAGATAATAAAATCTTAACTTTTTTAGAAGTATCTTCACTTAAAGAATACTCTGTTGATATAACTCCTTCAAAAACAGTAGGAATAATTTGATACATCATTTCATTATAAGATAATGATTTATTATCTTTATAAATAGTGAAATATTCATTAATTACTCCAAGCATTACTACTTTTTGATCTTCTTCAATATCCATTGATGCAATGCTAGTTTCTGCTAACTTCATGATTTGAGTATATGCGTAATCATCACTTTTTGTAGCATTATAATATTGATCGTAACCAGCTTTAAGTTGAGTAATACTTCCTTTTAATGTTTCATTTCCAACAAGAGAGATGTTTTGAGTTAAAACATTATTTAAAGTTTCAGTAGAATTATAAACTTCATCATATGCTAAAGCACTATTATAATAAGAATTATAATAAGAAATACTACCTTGTTTAATAGTAGATTCATCACCTGCTGAAGAGAATAAATTCTTCATTGCAGTTGATGTAGCGTTAATATTTAATGTTGATAAAATACCAACAACTACTGCAATTAAAGCACCATTACATAAAGAAACTGTAGCAAGTGCTTTACCATTTGATTTTAATGATTCTCTAAAGATTGCTTTAGAAAATAAATGGGATTTTTTAATTTTTTTATCTTTTAAATTATCAAGTTCTGGAGGAAGTGCCATGACTTCTTCATTCATATTGTTATTTGCCATAAATTAACTCCTTTTATTTAAGTTTTCATCAAAATAACTTTGTAAGTTATAAGGTTTTTGAGAAATAAATTTTAATTCTTTACCATTTAATTCTTTCATTAATGGATCTACTAAATTATTTTCAATTCTAATCGTTACTTGGTTATATTGAGGTTGATCTTTAATTACAAATTCTTTATTAACATTTAAGAAATTAAAGTAATCTTCATGTTTAATAAATTCAATTTTATAATCTCTTAATGTTCTATTTCTAATTTCATTACAATCTACAATTGCAGTAATATGTCCTTTATTAAAGAAAACTACTCTATCACAAACCTTTTCAAGTTCTTCAATTGTATTACTTGTCATGATAATAGTTCTTCCTTTTTCTTTTTCTTCTTTAACAATGTTTAAAAATTCATCTCTCATTAATGGATCAAGTCCAGTTGTAGGTTCATCCATAATAAGAATTGGAGTATTTTTCATTGTTGCTGCAACAATTGATGTTTTTTGTTTCATACCTTTAGACATACGTCTAGGATACGCTGTAATATCAAGTTGCATTCTTTTAATAATTTCATCTGCTTTTTTATTATAATCTTCATCTAAATAAGAAAGTGAAGCGTATGATTTTAAAAAAGCATTACCAGTTTTTAAATCTGGGAAATTAATTTCACCAGGAATATATCCAATATAATTTTTTAAAATCGCACTATCTTTATATGCATTCATATTATAAATATCAATATTTCCTTGACTTGGTTTAATAAATCCCATAATTAATCTTAAAAGAGTAGTTTTACCAGCACCATTTTCTCCCATGATACCAATAGTTTCTCCTTTATAGACTTTTAAATTAACATTGAAATTCCCTCTATTATTACCATAATCTTTAGAAATATTTTTAATATCAATTACTACTTCTTTTTTCATAACTAAATTCCTTTAAATTCTCTTTCTTCTTTATAGAATTTCATGAAGAAATCTTCTAAAGTTTCTTTAATTTCGTTAAAATCTAAAACTTCCTTACTTGCAAGTAAATTTACAAAACTAGAAATATTACTATCTTCAATTGCAAAAGTAATTTCTTTATTATCTTCATTAAAATCAATAATTTTATAAATATCACTTGTAGAATCTTTTAATTCATAATAAGAATTATCTTTAAATTTAACTTTATATACTTTATGTGTATTATGTTTTAAATCATCCGCAATAAATGTTGAAACAATCTTTCCATCTTTAATAATTGCAATTCGATCACAACTAACATCAATTTCTCTAAAAATATGAGATGAAAGGAGAATTGTTTTACCTCTTTTCTTTTCAAGTTTAATGAGTTCAATAAACTTATCTTGCATTTCAGGATCAAGTCCACTTGATGGTTCATCCATAATAATAATATCTGGATCAGACATAAATGCACATACAACAACAAGTTTTCTTCTCATACCAATACTCATTTCTTTACAAAGAAGTGATGTATCAAGTTCGAATTCTTTAATTAACCAATCAAGAAAGGTTCTATCTTTAACACCTTTTAATTCCATTTGGTTTCTAATAACATCTTTTCCTTTAAGTAAAGGAGGAAGGGCAACTTCACCAGGTATATAAGATACCTTTTGCATAACTTCATATCTATTTTTAAAAGTGGATTCTCCATTGATTAATGTTTCTCCTGAATCAGGTCTTGTAAATCCCATTAACATTCTAATTGTAGTAGATTTACCTGCACCATTAGGTCCAAGATATCCAAAGCATTCACCTTTTTTAACATCAATGCTTACGTCAAATACGCCTCTTCCATGACCAAAGTCTTTGGTAAGATGATTAATTTCTATAACACTATCCATATTTTGACCTCCTATTGAGAAATTGCACTCTTGCACAATTTCTAGATAGTAGTATAATGATTTGGAAGAAAAATAAAAGACCTAAATATAGAAATTGCACGAAAGTGCCTAAATTGGTCAATATTGAACGAAAAGAGGTAAAACATGCAAAAACTCCAAATTGAAAACGAAGATAGAAGAGTTAAAAGAAGTAAAAGAGACTTATCTAATGCATTAGATGAATTATTAAACGAAAAGAATTTTGATGATATTTCAATTCAAGATATCACTGATAGAGCAATGGTAAGTAAAAATACATTCTATAATAACTTTTTAGATAAAAATGAATTATTAATGTATTTATTTAGAAGATATTCATTAGAAATATATGAAAAAATTGAACCATTATTTGATAAAAGTGATGATTTAGAAGAAATTTCAAGGGAATCATTAAAATATGTAATTCAATATTTATCTAATAATTATAAAAAATTTAAAAAGATGATTGATAACGATAGAAGTAAAGCTTTATATTGGAATTTTTATTCGTTTATTCAAGAAATTGTTACTTTTATTTTTACAAGTTTTAAAGATCAATTACCATTTGATACTCCTTTAGAATTTGTTTCGCCTTTTTTAGGAGGTGGAATATCTTCTTTAATATACTCAATGTTTGAAGGTGAAAAAGTATATTCTCAAGAAGAAATATATAACAGTTTAGAAAAAATTATTTCTTCTAGAATACTTCCAGATAAAATAAAAAGTAAGGAAAATTAAATCCTTACTTTTTATTTTATCAGCATATTTATCGTATTATTTAATTATTTACTTTTTATATACTCACGAGTATAATACTTATAAGTATATAAGGAATTTTAAAAATGTTTTATGGTAGAAAAGAAGAATTAAAAGCGTTAGAAAAAGAATATTTAAAGAATAATTCTTTAGTATCTATTTTTGGTACTAGAAGAATTGGAAAAACTTCTTTAATTAATGAATTTATTAAAGATAAAAAATCAATCATATTTCAAGCAAAAGAAGTTTCTAATCAAGATAATTTAAAATCTTTCTCTTTTAAAATTCTTGAATCATTTGCAAGAAATGATGAATATATTTATTCATCATGGGAAAAAGCATTTGAAGCATGTTTATCTTTTTTTAATAACGAAAAAGGAATAATTGTAATTGATGAATATCCATATCTTGTTAAATCTTATCCTGGAATCACTTCTATTATTCAAGATTTTTACGATAATAAAATTAAAAATAGCAAAATAATGCTTATTTTATCAGGAAGTAATTTATCTTTTATGGAAGAAGAATTAAATAATAAACAATCACCTTTATATAAAAGAATTACTTTAAAAATGAAAATAAATAAATTGCCTTTTGATGAAGCTTCTTTATTTTTAGGTAATTATAATAATGAAGAAAAAATGAAATTTTTATGTATTTTCGGAGAATATCCATATTATTTATCAAAAATAGATAGTAATTTATCATTTGAAGATAATATAAAAGAATTATTTTTTAATAAAAATTCAGTTTTACTTGACGTCCCTAAAATGATTTTATCAAACACCTTAAGAGAACAAAGCTTTTATAATTCAATCCTTCTTGCTCTTGCGGGTAAAAAGAAAGGGATTACAGAACTTTCTAGAATAATGAATGAAGACACTACTAAAATTTATAAATATATCAAAACTTTAGTAGACGCAGAAATTATTATTAAAAAAGAGATGTTTAATTCTAAAAAAGAAACATATTATTACATTCTTGATCCAGTATTAAGATTTTTCTATAAATATTTGTTTAATAATATCGAAAAAATTGAAGCAGGATATGGGGAAATATTATTTGAAAGATTAAAAGAAGATATTAATCAATTTATTTCGTATTCTTTTGAAGATATTTCTATTTCATATATGGAATATTTAGGTAAAAACAATAAATTAAATGGTATTTTTTATCCAATTCAAAATTTAATTATTGAAAAAAGTGAATTAAATAGATCAATTGAAATCGATGGAATCAGTAAAGATAATGATCATCTTTTAGTAATTGAATGCAAATACACGAATAAGAAAAGAGATATAAATGATTTAAATAAAATGAAAGAAAACACCTCAATTAAGATGTTTTCTTCAATTAAATACATTGATTATTATATTATTTCTAAAAATGGTTTTGATGATTCATTATTAAATTTAAAAGACGATAATATTCATTTAATTTCATTAGATGACATCTTTAATTTTAATATATAATCTTTAATTAACTGTAATATATTTACAATTTTTTGAATATTTATTACCAATTATTTTTAATAAATTCATTTTAACAAGCGGATTTATGATTTTTGTAGAAACATAGCTAGAACTAGACATTCCAAAAAAATCTTGGATTTCTTTTTTGCTTCTAGCAATTCCATTACAAAAATCTAAAACTTCTTGCATGTGTGGTACACTAAAATTTTCAACAACTTGATCACTTAATAAATCATAAAAAGTAATCCAGAAAAATCCATTTTCATTTTTTAATAATGGCTTATTAACATAAAGTTTTTCATAAATTTCATTAATTTTTTTAAATCCACTTCCACTTTTTTCCATTAAACCTAAAATTTCAAAGCAATTTGAAATAATTTTATTTCGTCTAACTGAAGGTATTTCATTTAAATTATATTCATTTGGATTTTTTATTAATACCCAATTACCTGGAGTTCCAATTACTAATCTATCTTTATAAATATCAACATCAATTTGTGTTCCATAAATTGAATAATCTCGATGTGCTAGAGCATTTACAACCGCTTCTCTTAAAGCAACTTCAGGATAAGAATAAGTATTTATTCTCCCTCCATCTTTAGTTTTAACGAATCCACTTCTAGAATTTCTTTTAATAAAATTCATAACATTTTCAAAAATATCGCATAAATTACCTTTAAATTCCTTTTTATCTAAAGCTTCATCTATTCCTTTATTATATCCATTCCAAAGTCTACAACACACTAAAGTATCATCTTCATTATAATTATCCGAAAACATTGAAAAACCTTGAGTAATTCTTCCATCTTCATAAATTACTTCATTATTTATTAACATATTTTCTGTAGGTTCACTATTATCTTTACGATAAGTTTTTGCCAATTTATTAAATGAAGTAAAATCTTTTTTTTCATAAATTTGATTTAAAATTAACCCATCTACTCCAAATTTTCTTTTACTCATTGCAATAATTTCTTCAATGCTTGCAGGAATTGTTGCACCATCATTTCTTAAATAAACTTTTTCATTAAAATCGCCAGCTTTATAAATAATCATTTCATTAACAAAATCTACAAAAATTGATAAAACATATCTATCGTTTTCACAATGAATTGTTTCAAATTTAACTTGGATATGTGGAAAAATATATCTATTGATTGAAAGTAAGACTAAATTTTTAGTTTCATCAATTTCTTTTTTAGTTAAACCAACTGCAATCCCATCATCAGTAACACCAACTAATAAATATCCACCATTAGTATTTGCAAATCCAACTAAAGTTTTCCCCCATTTTTCTATTTTATCTGGTTTATTATCTAGTTTTAATTTAAATTCATATTCCTTATTTTCTAAAATATCTTTATTTAATAATTCTTTTATATATTTCATAATTTTATTTCCTTATAAAGATTATATATCCTTACCACTTTTATTTCAACATCCTTAACACTATCCTTATCACTTTTTAGAATTATTTTTTATGTTTTTAGAAAATATACTATAAAAACACAATTTTTGCTTATTTTTTAGTATTTATCCTTACCACTTTACTTACAACATCCTTAACACTAGTAAGGATGGTAAGGATAAAAACAAACCATTTATAATCATTTTTAACA
>CAVKZU010000059.1:0-6625 GCA_963660725.1 Lachnospiraceae bacterium
CACTCCCTCTTCCAGGACCTACTATGATATTAGATTTTTTAGCATAATTAACGTAATCTTGAACGATTAAAAAATAATCTTCAAAACCCATTTTAGTAATAGTTAAATATTCATAATTTAAACGATCTTTATAATTTTTATTTTCTTTTAAATCAATATTTTTTTCTTTTAATCCATTAAATAAATATTCTTTTAATAAATCTTTACTATTTAAAGAAGAATTAATTTCTTTTGAATAATTAATTAATTCCCCTCTTTTTTTAATAAATTTAAAATCTATATCTTTAATTAAAGAATTTAAATTATTAATTTCTTTTTTTGAATAAATTTCTTCGATTTCATCTTCATTTAAAAAATGATAATCATTAATTTCTTCATCTTTATTAAATAAATGATTAGTTTCGATAGCGTTTAATAAATTTAAAGCAATACCTTCTTCTTTATTTATGTGTCTAATAATTGGAAAAGCGATTAAAGTGATTTTATCACTTAAAAAGTCTCTAATTAAATCAACATGTAATTTTTCACTTGTATTTTCAAGACCTAAATAACATTCATTAAATAAAGAAGAAAGGTTTAATAATTTTGAAATTACTTTATTATCTACTTTTGATAATAAAGGAGAAGAAGATTTAATAATTGAAATTAACCCTTTAAAAGAAGGAATATCATTTATTGAAAGATTAGGATTTTTATTAATTAAATTAGAAATTTTTAAAAGATTTAAATAGCCTTCTTCATTTTTAATTATAAAAACTATATCAATTTCTTTAAAAGAGATTGATAATCCAAAAATAGGAGTTATCTCATTTTGTAAACATAGCTTATTAAAATAAGGATATGCGTACATATTCTTAAAGTCACTAAGTCCAAGATATTTTAAATTTCTCTTTTTAGCTTCTTTTACATAATCTTCTATTTTTAATGCACTTTTAAAAAATGAGTATCCACTATAAGTATTTAAAGGGATATATTTCATTATTTACTTTCCTTCAGATAATATTTTTTTGTCACAAGCTTCAATAAATTTATCAAGTTCTGATAAATCTTTAATTTGACATCCACTAGCTTGAGCGTGGCCACCACCTTTAAATTCAGTAGCAATGTCATTAACAATATAATTTCTACTTCTAATAGAAATTCTAAAACATGGTTCAGTTACATCTTCAGTAATTGAACACCAAATATTAACACCTCTAATATTAGAGAACATATTAACATTTTCTTTTCCTCTTTCACTTGTTATATTTAAACGTTTTAAATCTTCATCTTTTAAAATGTAATAACAAGTTCCTGCTTTTGAAACATGGTAATTGTTTAAAATAAATTTTTGAATTTCTAAATCTTCAACGTTTTTAATATACATGTCTTCATAGATTTTTGTAATATTAATTCCACGTTCAATTAATTCTGCAGCAATTAAGAAAGTATGAGTAGAAGTAGAAGAATATTGGAATCTTCCACTATCACCAACTAAAGCAATGTAAAAAAATTTACTTGCTAATTCGCTTAATTTATATTCTTTAAAATTTAAAACCATATTTGCAACAAGTTCACTTGCTGCAGCTAAATTAATATCAACAACTGAAATATCAAAAATTTTATCAGTTTCAGGATGGTGATCTAATTTAATTTTTAAACTAGCTTTTTCAAAACGAGGATCTGCAATTCTTTTTTTATCGCCAACATCAACAATAATTGCTAAAAAATCTTTATTAAACCATGCATCATTAACTTTATCAGTTTCAGGAAATAATCCATTTGGAGTAAATACTACATGATTATCTCCTAAAGCGATAACTTCCTTATTAGGGAAGTTATCTTCGATCCATGTTTTTAAACCAAATTGAGTACCAAGAGCATCAAAATCTGGCATAATATGTCTAAAAATAGCAATTCTATCGTATTTTTTGATAGCGTCTAAAATTTGTTCGTATTCTTTTTTATAATTTTTTTCTTGATTTAAGATTATTTCGTTCATAACTATTTAATTAATTCGTATGCATCACGAGCGATCATAACTTCTTCATCAGTTGGGATAACCCAAACTTGAACTTTGCTACCTGGTTTTGTAATACACATTTCAACACCACGTGCTTGTTCATTTTTTTCCCAATCGATATCGATATTTAAAGGTTTAATAATTCTATCTAAAACGTATTTTCTTAAAGTAGGAGCATTTTCACCAATACCTGCTGAGAAAATAATCATATCACAACCTTCAAGTCTAACAAAATATTGACCAATGAAGTCTGCAACTCTTCTTCCCCATAAATTTAAAGCGAGTAATGCATCTTTATTACCTTTTTGAGCAGCAGCATCGACTTCACGTGAATCGTTACTGATTCCACTAACACCTAAAAGACCACTAGCTTTATTGAATTCTTGGAAAATTGTTTCATTATCTTTACCACTCATTTTTAAAACTTGATAGTAAACACTTGGATCCATATCGCCAGTTCTTGAATTCATTGAAATTCCACCAAGTGGAGTTAAACCCATTGAAGTAGCAACACATTTTCCATTATGAGTAGCAGTGATAGAAGCACCACTTCCTAAATGACAAATGATAATATTTTTATCTTGTTTATCACCTAAAATTGCTTCACCTTTTTCACATAAGAATTTATGAGATGTACCATGTGCACCATATCTTCTAATCATATATTTTTCTGAATATTCTTTTGGAATAGCAAAAGTATAATCTTCAGGAAGCATTGTTTGATGGAATGCTGTATCAAAAACTGCAACAGCTGGAAGTCCTGGTAAAACTTTTTCAAAAGCATCGAAACCAGTTAATTCTGCTTTATTGTGTAAAGGAGCAAGTGGAATTAAACTTGCAATTTTATCATATGTATCTTTATTAAATGGAGCTGATTTTGAGAAATAAGGACCACCTTGGACAATTCTATGACCTGTAGCTTGAATTTCTTTTAAATCATTAATAATTTTATGTTCAAGTAATGCATCCATAACGATTTGGACTGCTTGACCATGATCTTTAACAGGTAAAATTTGTTCTACCTTTTTACCATTAACTTTAATTGAAAAAATAGCGTCTTCGTGACCAATTCTTTCTACAATTCCTGATGTTAATACTGTTTCTTCAGGCATATCATAAAGTTTAAATTTTAAACTGCTTGAACCACAGTTAACTGTCATAACTTTTTTCATTTTTATATCTCCTTAAAAGTAATTTATATTATATAATTTTTAGATTTATATTTACATATTTTTATTATAATTTTTTAATTATTTATCCTTTAAATTTTCAACTAAATTAATTAAAATAGATATGTTTTATGAAAAAGTATAGGTTTCTTAAAAAAATAAATCCTTTTTTAATTATTGCATTTTCTTTCCTTGTAATGATTATTATAAGTGGATGTATATTATATTTACCAATTTCTTTAAATAATGGGGTAAATGTTAGTTTTATTGATTCTTTATTTACTGCTACAACCTCTCTTTGTGTTACAGGTTTAGTATCTGTAAAAGGAGGAATTGCGTATAATTATTCCGTTTTTGGTAAAGTAATTATAGCAATTTTAATGCAAATTGGAGGACTTGGAGTTACTACTTTTGGACTTATTTTTATTGTATTTACTAAAAAGAAAATAAAAGCAAAAGAACAAACTTTAATTAAAGAAAATTTTAACCTTACAAGTTATACAAATATTAGAAAATTATTTAGTGGAATATTAATTATTTCTTTTAGCTCTGAAATAGTTGGTGCAATTTTAACATTTATTGATTTTTATTTTATTCATAATATGGAAATTCTAGATGCGATTGGAAAATCAATATTCCATTCAATTGCAAGTTTTAATAACTCAGGAATTGATATTTTAGGTAGTAATAGTTTAATTTCTTATAAAAATGATATTTATCTTAATTTAATTACTTCTTTTTTAATTATTCTTGGTGGATTAGGATATTTTGTATTACTTGATATTTATAAAAAGAAATTTAATTTTAAGAAGTTTTTATTACATTCTAAAATTGTTGTAACTTATTCATTTATTTTAATTATTTTAGGTGCTTTAACATTATATTTAAGTGAAATTACTAATAAAGATTTTAATTTTTTAAATGCATATTTTATGAGTGTTAGTACAAGAACTGCTGGATTTACTAGTGTAGATTTATCTTCTTTAAGACATTCTACTTTAATTATTATGATGATTTTAATGTTTATTGGTGCAAGTTCAGGGAGTGCAGGAGGTGGCATTAAAACTACAACATTTGCAGTCTTTTTAGCGTATTTTAGATCAATTATGAATGGTAAAAGCCCTCATTTATTTAAAAGAAATATTAAAGATGAATTTATTAAAAAATCTTTCGTTATTGTTATTGCAGGTTTGATTGTATTTATTTTAGGAACTTTATTAATTACTGCAATTG
Organism: Lachnospiraceae bacterium; assembly: GCA_963660725.1. GTDB lineage: Bacteria > Bacillota_I > Bacilli_A > RFN20 > CAG-826 > Onthovivens. The sequence continues at coordinate 4,405 of CAVKZU010000059.1, forward strand.
AAGGTGATAATAACTATTTATTAAATGATCGAGTATATGATACGTATCAAGAAGGAAGTAGAATTTATTCTTCAATAGATTTTGCATTTGAAGCGATGAGTGCTTTTGGAACAGTTGGACTTTCAACTGGATTTACACCTTATTTTACTAATAGTAGTAAAATTATATTAATAATTATGATGTATATAGGAAGAGTTGGACCAGTTACTTTAGCGATGAGTTTTAAACCAAAGAGTGAAAATTTATATCGTTATGTTAATGAAGATATTGCAATAGGATAGGAGAAAAATTATGAATAAAGGAAGTATAGGAATTATTGGACTTGGTAAATTTGGATTACATCTTGCTAATGAATTATCAAAAACAGGTAAGAGTTTAATTTGTATTGATAAAGATGAAAATAAAGTTAAGAAAGTTTTAGATTTTGTTGACGCTGCATTTGTTAGTGAAGATTTATCAATTAAAACATTAGAAGAAACAGGTTTTAAAGAATGTGACACAATTATTATTTGTATCAGTGAACATTTAGATGTTGCTATTTTTGCAACTTTAAACTGTATTAATTTAAATGTTAATAAAGTTATTGCTTTATCAAATTCTGAAGAACAAGGTATTGTTTTAGAAAAACTTGGTGCAGAAGTTATTTATCCTTATAAAGATAGCGTCAATTTTTTAGTTAAAAAATTATCAAATAATAATTTCTTAGATTTTATTGCATTAAGTGATGATGTTGAAATTGTTCAAATTAAAATTCCTCGTTCATTTGTAGGAAAAAGTTTAATTGAAAGTGATATTCGTCACGCTTATGAATTAAACGTTATTGCAATTGAAAAAAATAAAAATATCATTACAAATATTAATCCTAATTATGTTTTTGAAAAAGATGATGCGATAGTTGTTATTGGTCAAAAAGCTGCTTTAACAAAATTTCAAAAAATAAGATAAAATAATTTTTTATTTCTATTATTTTAAAAGGTTTTAATGTATAATTAAATCAATATCAAACAGGGGAAATAAATATGGCTTATGGAATTTTATATGATTTTCTAAATGGACAAACAATTGAAGCTTATAATTATTTTGGTGCTCATTTTGTTAAGCAAGATATTGACGAAGAAATTGAAGTACCTTTAAAAAAAGATCCAGAAGAAAAGAAGTTAATGGCACATAAAAAACTTGTCGATGGAGTAGTTTTTAGATTATACGCTCCTTTAGCAAGTGATGTTAGTGTTATTGGGGATTTCAATAATTGGGATCCTTATGTTCATAAAATGAACAAAATTGATGATAGTGGAGTTTGGGAAATTTTTATTCCTAATCTTCATAATTATTATTCTTACAAATTTCATTTCAAAGATTGCAATGGAAATTATGTAGATAAAGCAGATCCTTATGCATTTTATAGTGAATATCGTCCAGGAACATGTTCAAGACTTTTTAATATTGAAGGATTTGTATGGCATGATAAACCATACATGGAAACAAGAACTAGAAATTTTGATTCTCCAATGAGTATTTATGAAATGCATCTTGGAAGTTGGAAAGGAAAGGTTGAAAATAGAAATCTTTCTTACGAAGAAATTGCTGATTATTTAATTCCTTATTTAAAGGATTTACATTATACACATATTGAAATAATGCCAATTGTTCAATATCCATTTGATGGTAGTTGGGGTTATCAAGCTACAGGATTTTTTAGTGTCGATAGTAGATATGGAAACCCAATGCAACTTATGAGTTTTGTTGATAGAATGCATCAAGCAGGAATTGGTGTTATTTTGGATTTTGCTCCAGTTCATTTTGCAACTGATACATGGAGTTTATCAATGTTTGATGGTTCTCCATTATATGAATATGGAAATGAACATATGTATTCTCCTTGGGGAAGTAAATATTTTGATTTAGGAAAAGATCCAGTTAGAAGTTTTTTAATGTCTGCAATGAATTATTTCTTAACATATTTCCATTTTGATGGAATTAGATGTGATGCAGTTAGTAATATTGTTTATTGGGAAGGAAATAAACAAAGAGGCGAAAATACTGGTGCTACTGAATTTATTAAAAGATTAAATGGTAAAATTCATATTGCACATGATGATGTCATGATGATTGCAGAAGATTCTACTGATTTTACAGGTGTTACAAAACCTTTAGAATATGGTGGATTAGGATTTGATTATAAATGGGATTTAGGTTGGATGAATGATACTTTAAAATATTA
>CAVKZU010000060.1:0-6022 GCA_963660725.1 Lachnospiraceae bacterium
TATAATATTCTTGTTAATTAAGGAGATATTTAAAATGTCAGAAATTATTGATGTTCATGCACGTGAAGTATTAGATTCACGTGGTAATCCAACAGTTGAAGTTGAAGTTTGGCTTGATACAGGAGTTTGTGGTAGAGCAATCGTACCTTCAGGTGCTTCAACAGGTGAAAGAGAAGCTTTAGAATTAAGAGATGGCGATAAGTCAAGATTCTTAGGAAAAGGATGCTTAAAAGCAGTTGATAATGTTAATAATATTATTGCTCCACAAATCGTTGGTATGTATGCTGATGATCAAGTTGGTGTCGATAAGAAATTACTCGAATTAGATGGCACACCTTTCAAAAAGAATTTAGGTGCTAATGCTTTACTTGGTGTTTCTTTAGCATGTGCTAGAGCTGCAGCTGAAGAAGTTGGCTTACCTTTATATAAATATTTAGGTGGTGTTAACGCTAAAGTTTTACCTACTCCAATGATGAATGTTGTTAATGGTGGTGCACACGCAGATTCAACAGTTGATTTCCAAGAATTCTTCATCATTCCTGCAGGTTTTGAAACATTCCATGAAGCTTTAAGAGCTGGTGTTGAAACATTCCATCACTTAAAGAGTGTTTTAAAAGAAAAAGGTTATGTTACAGCAGTTGGTGATGAAGGTGGTTTTGCTCCTTCATGTGCTGGTGGTAATACAGAACCATTAGAATTAATCGTTGAAGCTATTAAAAGAGCAGGTTACAAACCAGGCGAAGAAATTTTCTTAGGTATGGACGTTGCTGCTAGTGAATTCTATGATCCAGAAACAAAAACATATAATTTAAAGAAATCTGGTCAAGGTGTTAAAACTAGTGAAGAAATGATCAATTGGTATGAAGAAATGATTAACAACTACCCAATTATCACTATCGAAGATGGTTTAGGAGAAAGAGATTGGGATGGTTGGAAAGTCTTAACAGAAAGACTTGGAAACAGAATCCAATTAGTTGGTGATGATTTATTCGTTACAAACCCATCAATTTTAGCAGAAGGTATCAAAAAAGGTGTTGCTAATTCAATCTTAATTAAAGTTAACCAAATCGGTACTTTAACAGAAACATTAGACGCTATTAGACTTGCTCAAATCAATGGTTACACAACTATGGTTTCACATAGAAGTGGTGAATCAGAAGATACAACAATTGCTGATTTATCAGTTGCTGTCAATGCTGGTCAAATCAAAACTGGTAGTGCTTCAAGAACAGATCGTATTGCAAAATACAATCAATTATTAAGAATTGAAGAAGAACTCGGTGATGAAGCTATCTTTGAAGGTTTAAGAGCTTTCAAAAAATATAGATTCTAATCTAAATTAAAGAAAACTAAAAATGAACTTAGGTAATTCTAAGTTCATTTTTTTAAGATTATAATTTTTTATCCTTTTAATCCTCTTGTTTGTCTATCCATATCTTCTACAACAATATCAAAGATTTCACCTAAAGTAGAACAATATTCTAAAACTTTCCAAGGCTCATTAGTGTGGAAATGAATTTTAATTAATGTATCATCTCCTACACAAATTAAACAATCTCCAATAAAGTGATCTAAAATATATTTTTCAATTTCAGTTTCACTTAAGTTTTTTCCTTCTATTAAAAGTTGAGTATCATATCTAAATTCAATCATTTTTTATCTCCTTATTTTATCTAATTATAGTATTAGTAAAATAATTTTACTATTTATTTAACTAACTATTGTGATAAAATACTAATTATGTCAAAAAGAAAGATTAATAACGTTTATATAAACATTGGATTATGGGCATGTCTTTTAAGTGCTTTAATAAATATTGCAAATTGTGGATTATCCTTTTCAACAGGATCAGTAAGTCCATATTATATTTTTACTTATTGTTGGAATGCTATATTTTATTTAATTATTGGAAATTATTTTTATAGAAGTAAACACAGTTATTATGGAAGAGTAATGTATGCTGTATTAATTCTTGCAATATGTACTTATATAATTCCTTCAATAATTTATTTAGTTCAAGGATTGATTGGAGGAGGAATTCAAGGATTAATTACAACGATTACTGTTATTTGTTCTACGATGCTTGTTGGAATTATCTATAGTGTTGCATTAATTATGTATAACAAAAAACAATCAAAAAATAGATATATTTTCCTACTTGTAATGGGAATTATATTATTTATTTTATGTATTGTTCAATTTGGAGCAGTTGAATGTCCAATATTAATTAATACATTAACTACTATGTTTTCTAATATTAGTTCTTATAGTATTCAACAAATTATTATTGCAATATTTGGAGGAGTTGAAGCAATTGTAGGATTATTATTTGGATTTATTTATTTCTATACTCCACTTTTCTTTAAAAATATGTAAAAAAATTAACATATTCTATCAAATATGTTAATTTCTTCAATATCAATTATATTTTTAATTGGGATATAAAAGTCATCAAAATAGATGACTTTTTTCTTTATATCTATTTTTCTTATAACTTCTTTAATTTTATAAATATATCCATCATAAAATATATCCATTTTTAAAGCGGTTTTAAAATCATACTCTCTTAATGTTTGATCTATTTTTCTAGCTTGTTCATTAAAAACTTGAGGTCTTTCTATTTTATATTTTTCATAAATCATTTTATCTAAATATTTACCTTGTTCTACAAGAGACGAAAAAGGTAACCATTTCTTCATTCCACGATCATTCATGATTATATTATAAAACTTTTTTAGAAATTGTGAGTGCTAAAGCACCTTCTCCAATATGAGTTGATACACTTAATGATAAATGATCAATAATAATTGGAGTATTAATATTTAATTCATTTTTAATTTCTTCTACAACTTTTTTAATAATTGCATCATCTTTTCCAGTATATGCTGCAGAAAATACAAGTTCATCACGTGAACAATCCTTAAATTTAGCATCTAAATCATTTTTAATAGCAGTTTTTAATGCATTAACTGCTTGTTTAGTACCTAAACATTTTTTATAACTGTCAAGTTTTCCTCCAAATAATTGGAGTACAGGTTTAATATGTAATGCTTCTCCAATTAAAGCAGCACTAGGAGTGATTCTTCCACCTTTTTTTAAATATTTTAAGGTATCTACACTAATATAAATTGATGCATTACTAGCTTCTTTTTCTAATATTTCTTTGATTTCTTTAGGGGATAAACCTTTATTAATTAAAGTAATTGCGTCATATACACTTTGTTTTAAGGTAACTGAAATTCTATGATTATCAATTACATATACTTTATCTTTAAATTCTTTTTCTTCTGCTAAAGATAAAGCGGTTTGGCAACTTGCACTTAATCCACTACTCATTGGAATATGTAAAATATAATCATATTCTTTAAGTAAATTTTCCCACATTTCTAAAACAATACCTGGAGATGGTTGAGATGTAGAAATATCTTCATCATTATTTAATCTATTGAAAAATTCATCTTTAGAAATAGTTTCATCTTCAAAAAATACCTCTCCATCGATAATGATTGGCATTTTTAATACTTTAACGTTTAATTTATTTGCTTCTTCTTTATTAAAACCTGAATTATCATCAGTAATTACTACAATTTTTTTATTCATACGTTTGTAATTTTAACATAAAAAAATCTTTATTAAAAACTAATACAAAATACTAGATACCATAGTATTTAATATTTTAAATAAAAACGTAATAAATTGCATAAAATCGTTATTATTTTTATTTATTTATATAAAAATATTTTTTAATTTAATTTAGCATATGTTGAAGAAGATACTTTATTTTTGATATAATAATTTGGATTTTAGGGTAGAGATTATATATGGCTTTTTATTTAATTAAAGGTGACTTAGTCACCATGAATGTTGATTGTATTGTTAGTAATGCAAATGTAAATTTAAAAATGGTTGAAGGGGTAACTCGTGCTATTTTCCATAAAGCAGGAGATATTGAAATGATGGAAGCTTGTAGAAAATTTGGAAGATGCGATGTAGGTAAAGCAGTTATTACACCATCTTTTAAAATTAATACATGTAAAGCAGTTATTCATGCTGTAGGTCCAAATTATATTAATGGAAAACATGGAGAAGAAAAGAACTTAAGAAGTGCATACCAAAGTGTTTTTGATTTAATGAAAGAAAATAAATTTACTTCAGTTGCTTTTCCTTTATTAAGTAGTGATTTTAATTATCCACTTGATGAATGTTACGCTATTGCAAAAGATGTTATTTTAAAAAATATTAAAGAAAATCCAAAACTTGAAGTTTTTATGGTTTTCTTTAAAAATATTTTCCCTTTAGCAAGCAATGAATTAAGAGATGAAATTAATTTAAGTTTAATGAGAGATAGCAAAATTTTTGATGTTGAAGTTTTAAACAGTGATACTAATCTTGAAGGTATTAAATTTATTGATAAAAAAGAACAAGAATTAGGAATTGATGATAAAGAAGTTACTTTTAGAGCAAATTTAGAAGATGGATACATTGAAAGATTTAGAGAAGATCAAACATATCTTCCAAGCAAGAATTCATTATATGGAATTGGTATTGCTTTAAAATTAAAAGATGAAGAATTCTTAAAATTACTTGGATTATTTGGATATTCTGTTCAATTTAATACTGTTAAATTAGCAACAATTAATTATTTTATTGAAAAGAATGCTAATGATGTTTATTTGTTAAATGATTGTTTATTTGATTTATCATTACAAGAAATTAATTCAAAATAATACGAAAATTATGGTACTTATTTAAATAGGTACCTTTTTTATTGACTGATATTTTAAAAATTAAGGAAAAAAATACCAAATTATTATTAACAAATTTAAAGAAATATAATAAAATAAAATCATATAAAAGAAATTAAGTTTTCTATTATTTGGAAGGAGGAAAATATAATGTCCAGATTTACTTTACCAAGAGATGTCTATTATGGTAGTGGTTCAATTGGTGAACTTAAAAACTTAAAAGGTAAGAGAGCAATCATTGTTACTGGTGGTCACTCAATGAGAGCAAGTGGATTCTTACAAAAAACTGAAGAACTTTTAAAAGAAGCAGGAATGGAAGTTTTACTTTTTGAAGGAGTAGAACCAGATCCATCAATTGAAACTGTTAAAAGAGGCGCTGATGCAATGTTAAAATTTAATCCTGATTGGATTGTTGCAATCGGCGGAGGATCACCTATTGATGCTGCAAAAGCTATGTGGGCTTTATATGAATACCCAAGTGTTACATTTGAAGATTTAATTACTCCATTTAGTTTCCCACATTTAAGACAAAAAGCACATTTCTGTGCAATTCCATCAACTTCAGGAACAGCTACTGAAGTTACCGCATTCTCAGTTATCACTGATTATCAAAAAGGAATTAAATATCCTTTAGCAGATTTTGAAATTACTCCAGATGTTGCAATCGTTGATCCAGATATTGTAAGAGGATTACCAAAAGTACAAGTTGCATATACTGGAATGGATGCATTAACACACGCAATTGAAAGTTATGTTGGAACAATTGCAACTCCATTTACAGAATGTTTATCACTTAAAGCAATTCAAATGGTTAATACATATTTATATGATTCTTATCTTAATCCAGAAGGAAAAGGTAGAGAAGAAATGCATTATGCTCAATGTTTAGCAGGTATGGCATTCTCAAATGCTTTACTTGGAATTACTCACTCAATGGCACATAAAACTGGAGCAGCATTCTCAACAGGTCATATTCCTCATGGATGTGCAAATGCAATGTATCTTCCTCATGTAATTGAATATAATGCAAATAATAAAGTAGCTTTAGAAAGATATGCTCAAATCGCTCAAGCTTTAGGTATTCAAGGACATGATGCTAAAGAATTAACTCAAGGATTAATTAATAGAATTCATGAATTAAATACATTACTTGGAATTCCTCATTCAATGAAAGAATTTGGAGTAGATGAAAAAGAATTCTTAGAAAAATTACCTGAAATTGCACATAATGCTGTTTTAGATGCATGTACAGGTACTAATCCAAATCCAATTGATGA
>CAVKZU010000061.1:0-11693 GCA_963660725.1 Lachnospiraceae bacterium
TTAATGGGTTTTGAGATTATTAAAGTAACTATAGGCTTCTTTTAAATCAACTTCCATTTGTTCTACTAATGATTTAACACTATCAAATTTATATTCATTTCTAACTTTATCTATAAAGTAAACTTTAACTTCTTTATCGTATATTGAAGAATGGAAATCAAAGATATATGTTTCAATTGTAATCTTTCCATCATCTTTAATAGTTGGAGATACTCCTACATTAGTTAATGATTCATAAATCTTATCATCGATTTTAATATAAGTTAAATAAACTCCATTTTTAGGTAAACAATAGTTAAAATTTAGTTGAATATTAGCAGTTGGGAATCCAAGGTCTTTTCCAATTCCTTTTCCTTTAACTACTTTTCCTTTAATTCTATATTTATGTCCTAAATGTCTATTAGCTTCTTTAACATCTCCTTCTTCAATTTGTTTTCTAATAATTGTTGACGCTATCTTATCGCCTTTATGATCTAAAACAAAATTAAGAACGCAAAGATTAGGGAATATATTTTTTAAATAGCAAACATCGCCTTGTGCTTTGTATCCAAATTTAAAATCAGGTCCACAGAATATTTTATATGCTTTTAATTTCTTTAAATAAAATTCAACAAAATCTTTATAACTTGTTTCTTTTAATTCTTCATTAGCATCTAAAATAACAATAAAATCTACTCCTAATTCTTCTAAATATTCAATTTTATCATCAATATTTGTTAAATAATTACCTTCCCTTTTAAGGGATTTTGAAAAAGTTAAAATACCTAACTTTCCTTTTGTGTTTTGACGTGCAAAAGAAATAAGTTGAGCGTGTCCAATATGGACTCCATCAAAATTTCCTAAAATCAAACTACTTTGAGACTCTAATTCTTTAACATCACTAATAGATTTAATATATATTTTCTCCATAGATTTTAATTATACAAAGAACTCTTATGAAAGTTAAGAAAAAAGACCAAATTTTTTGGTCTCTTTTTTATTTTTTCATGTTTTCAATATCTTCTTCGTCTTTTAAAATTGCTTCTTCAACCTTTTGAGCTTTGAAGAATGTATCATCAAGAACGAAGCTTACTTCTGGAATTCTTCTAGTATGAATCTTTTTTGCAAGTGATGAACGAACATATCCTTTTAATTTATTTAATTTTTCGATATTTTTTTCACCATTATTGAAGAAAGATACATAAACTTTAGCGTAGCTTCTATCACTAGAAACTTTAACATCAGTAATAGTTAAAAATCCAATAGTTTCATTTTTAATTTCATATTGAACAATTTCTCTAATTGCTTTTTGAATATCTGCAATTAATCTTTCGTTATTATTACTCATTTCCTTCAACCATTTCGTATGCTTCAATTAAATCGCCTTCATGGATATCATTGAAATTAGCAATTTTAATACCACATTCAAATCCTTGTTTAACTTCTTTAGCGTCATCTTTAAATCTCTTTAATGAATCAAGTTCACCTTCATAAACGATAACACCATCTCTAATTACACGACATTTTGCAGTATTTTTAATTAATCCATCAACAACCATACATCCTGCAATTGCACCAACTTTAGAAACTTTGAATACATTCCTAACTTCAGCTTGTCCAAGTACTTTTTCAACTTCTTCTTTTTTGATTTTACCTTTGATTGCGTCTTCAACTTCTTCAATTAAAGCATAAATAATTCTATGTAGTCTAATTTCAATCTTTTCTTCTTCAGCTTTCTTTCTAACAATTGCACTTGGTCTAACATTAAATCCATAAATAATAGCACCACTTGCAGTTGCAAGTAAGATATCACTTTCAGTAATAGCACCAGCTGCTGCACGAATAATATTAATCTTAACTTGATCATTATTTAATTTTTCAAGTGAAGATTTAATAGCTTCTGCAGTACCTGCACTATCAGCTTTAATAAGTAAATTAATTTGAGCAAGTTGTCCTTCATTAATTTTATCGTATAAATTGTCTAAATTGACAACTTGTGATTGGCTTCTTTCTTCTTGAGTACGTTTAAGTTGACGTTTTTCAGCAATTTCACGTGCTTGTTTTTCAGTAGGGAATGCCATAAAACGGTCTCCTGCTAAAGGAACATCACTTAAGCCAATTACACTAACTGGAGTTGAAGGTAATGCTTCTTTAACAACTTGTTTATATTCATTAGTCATTCTTCTAACCTTTCCATAAGTTGTACCAACAACAACGAAATCACTAGAAGTTAATGTACCATTTTGAACAATTAATGTAGCTTTTGGACCTTCACCTTTATCTAAAGATGCTTCTAAAACAGTACCAATTGCGTAACGTTTTGGATTTGCTCTTAATTCTAACATTTCTGCTTGAACAAGAACTGTTTCTAAAAGTTCATTAATACCAATTTTCTTCTTAGCACTAATTTCACAAGTCATAACGTCACCACCATATTTTTCAGCAATAACATCATGTTGCATAAGTTCGTTAATAACTTTTTCAGGATTTGCACCTGGAACATCCATTTTATTGATTGCAACAATAATTGGAACTCCTGCAGCTTTTGCATGGTCAATTGCTTCGATTGTTTGAGGCATAACACCATCATCAGCAGCAACAACTAAAATAACAATATCAGTAACACTAGCACCTCTTGAACGCATTGCACTAAATGCTTCATGCCCTGGAGTATCAATAAAAGTAATTTTTTTGCCATTACATGTTTTTTGATAAGCACCAATTTCTTGAGAAATACCACCAAATTCAGCTTCTGCTAAAGAAGAATTACGGATTGCGTCAATTAAAGTTGTTTTGCCATGGTCAACGTGTCCCATAATAGTAACAACTGCTGGACGTTCAATTAAATCTTCTTCTTTATCATTAATTGCAATCTTTTCAAAATCTTCTTCATCAACTATTTCTTCTTTTTTGAAGTCATAGCCGTATTCAAGACAAATTTCACCAATTGTTTCATCATCAAGATAATTATTAATTGTAACTAATTTCTTTTGTAAGAATAATTTTTTAATAATATCACTTGGATTAACATTTAATTCTTTAGCAAGTTCACCAACAGTAAGAGATTTTGTAAAAACAAATACTTGATCATGGACTTTGTTTAAAAATTTATCCTTTTTTTGATTTTTTGCTGGAACGTTACTTTCACGATCGAATTTTTTTGTATTTTTCTTCATTTACATACCTCCTCTTACTTGTAAATTTATTTTAATTTTAAAAATAATTTCATTCTTTCATAGACTTCATCTGGAACTTCAATTCCAAGACTTCTATCTAATACTTTTTTCTTTTTTGCAGTTTCAATTACTTCTGCATCTTTTTTAATATAAGCACCTCTTCCGTTTGCTTTATAAGACATATCTAATAAAACTTCACCTGTAGGAGATTTTACTACTCTGAATAAACTCTCCTTAGGTAAAACTTCATTAGTTACAACACATTTTCTTTGAGGAATTTTTTTCATTATTATTCCTCATACATATCGTCGGTGTCATATTCACTATAATCATCGTCGTTATCATCGAAATCTTCATCATCGAAATCATCTTCGAATTCTTGAAGTTCATCATCTGTATAAATAGACATTTTTGGAGAAAGTGAAATTTCTTCATCTTTTCCTTCTTTTTTATCATCTTTTTTAGCTTTTTTCTTACTTGGTTTATCACTTGGTTTTGTTTTCTTTTCACTTTCAAGTGATTTTTCAAGTTCATCTAAAGTTGTAGTTGTTGAAACTTCTTTGTGTTCAACTGGTTCAACTTTTTTAACAGTAACTGGTTTTTCTTCAACAGGTTTAGTTTCAACTTCTGGCATTTTAATCTTGATTTCAATTGGTGCTTTTGGTTCATTTTCTTTTTCTTCTTCAATAACACCATCAAGATTTAAACTTGCTTCATAAGCTTCTTTAGCTTTTCTTTCTTCTTCAACTTGAGCTTTATAAGCTTCGTTATATTCAATTGATTTTTCTAAGAATTGCTTTCTTTCTGCTTCTTTCTTATTTTCTTCATCTTCTAAAATGAATTGTTCAATTGTTTTATAACCAGAAACTCCTCTTTCTTCAAGTTCACTTTCGTTATAAATGAAGACTCCTTTTAAACCCATCATTTTTTTGAGTAATGTAGGATTTGCGCCTCCACTAATTGCAACACCTGCTGTATCGTTTTTACAAACTACAATTGCAGTTTCATTTCCTTCTTCATCGCTAGAAAAATTAACACCAATAACTTCAGCTGGTTTTAAAATTTCTGCTAAGAATAAACCTTTATTTTCTTTATATAAGAAAACATCAATATGTTCTTTTCCACCAATATTAGCAACAATTTTTTGGATTCTATCACCATTTTTACCAATACATGCACCAACTGCATCAACATTTGAATCATGTGAATAGACAGCAACTTTGGCTCTTTTACCAGGTAATCTTGCAATAGATTTAATTTCAACTGTACCATCATGAATTTCACTAACTTCATCTTTAAAGACTTCAGCTAAAAATTCAGGACATGATCTACTTGCTTCAATTAAACCATCTCTTTTATTGCCACTTGAAATACCTTTAACATAAACTTTAACAATATCGCCATTTCTAAATTGTTCATTACCGATTAAATCTTTATGTTGTAAAGTACAACTTGCTCTATCAAGTAATTTAACAATAACAATTCTTCCATCAGCTTTTTCAACAACCCCACTCATATTAGTGTGGATTTTTTCTTCAAAAACTTTTGCTAAAACTTCTTTTTCTGATTCAGAAATCTTTTGTTTGAAAGCACCAATGAATTTATCAACATCTCTTTTATTGAATAAGTTTTCAAAGTCAAATGGAGTTTCATAGAAATCACCAACATTAATTTTTGGGAATTCTTTTCTTGCTTCTTCTAAACAAATTTGTAAAGCATCATCAGTAATATCATCATCACTTGCAACAACTTCTTTTTGAACAAATGTATTAATGATACCTTTATCTAAATTAGCATCAACTCTAACTTTAATAGCATCTGGTTTAACATATTTAGGTTCTTCTGGTTCACCTAATTCATTTAATTTGACAACTCTTTTAATTTTTGTTTTAGTATGGACTACTCTAGAATCATCTTCAATTTTCTTATTAATAGCAAAAGAGAAAGCATATTTTAAAGCGTCTTCAATTTTTTCTCTTTCAATTCCTTTTTTATTTCCAAGTTCTAAAACAGCAGCTGCAAAAGCACTTTTTTTCATTTTTATATATTCTCCTAAAATTTAATTGCAAGATTACAACGATCAATATCTTTTAATGGGATAATTGCGTGTATAGTTCTAGTTTTTTCCTTATAATCAAGTGAAATATTAGCATCATCAACTGCTACTAAATCACCTTCTAAATTATTTAACCCCTTAAAAGGATTCGTAATGTGAATTGAGATATATTTTCCAACATATTTAGAAATATCTTCAATTTTAATTGGTTTTTCTGCTCCTAAAGATGAAACATCTAATGTGTATGGTGTCTCAGATTTATCAATTTCATCTAATAAATCAGAAATTGAATTACTAACTTTAATAATATCATCAAGGCTTATTGGTTCAACACGATCTACTATAATCTCAAGAGTTAGACCTTTTTTTGAATTATATTCCTTTATTGAATAAAGACTATAACCATCTTTTTCTAAATGTTTCTCTACATTGGACTTTATTAAATTTAAATCCATCGAATCCTCCTAACTAAAAAAATATGATGCTTTTTAGCACCTGAAATAATTTTATAATATTTAAGCTTCATTATCAATTATTTTTGAAAATAAAAAGAAGGGGATTAAGCCTTCTTTTATAATTATTTAGAATTTTTTTCTAAATTTTTGATTCTATTTTCTAAACTTGGATGACTTGCTTTACAGAATTCTAAGATTGGATTATAGCTTAATAATCCATAATTTTTTTTAGTTAAATTAATTAAAGATAATTTTAAATCTTCTGCGTATCCATTTTTAGCAGCAACTGTGTCTGCTTCATATTCATGTTTTCTAGAAAAATAGTTATCAATAATTCCAAAAAGTTCTACAAATAAATCACATAATTCACCTGCAAATAAGTAAATTATTGCATAATTTTCTGATGAAAATCCTAAATCTAATGATAAATTTTGAGGAAGAGTTGATACATAAAATAATAAAACCATACATGTAACACTAATAAAACTTAATGGCATAGACTTTAAATGATGTTTACATTTAGCGTGTCCTAATTCATGTGCAAAAACTGCAACAATTTCATTAGGAGTATGATTTAAGATTAAATTATCATAAATAACAATTCTTCTAGATTTACCAGAACCTGCAAAATAAGCATTTTCTTTAGTACTTCTTTTTGATTCATTTACGACGTATATTCCTTCTACTTTGAAATTATTTTTATCCATTAAATCAAGTAACTTAGTTTTAAGTTCACCATCTTCTAAAGGGGTAAATTTATTACGAAGTTTTGCAAAATAAGGGAATAAAAATTGGATAAGGAATGTGAATGCAATAAAAATAACAATACATAAAATAACTGCAATCCAAATAGGTAAAATAGAAACTAATCCAAAGAAAACAAATCCTATAATAAATGAAATTGCAAAATTTAAAATAAATCCAAATATTTCATCTACAATAAATGTTCCTACCTTTGTTTTATTAAATCCATATTCTTCTTCAATTTTATAGGTATTAAAAATATCAAAAGGAAGTTTAATAATGATTGAAATTCCTTCAAATACTAATAAAATAACAAGAAACTGGATTATCCAATTTTGATCAATTGATTTAGAAACTAAAGGCAAAAGATCGAATCCAATAATAAGAAATGAAGGTAAAGAACAAATCAAATCACTTATAATAAAGAATTTTATCTTATCTTTTAAATAACTTTGCCATTTCTCATACCCTTCTTCTTTAGTTAAAAATTCTAAAGAATCGGGAACTTTTCTTTTAGTACTTATTAAATTTAAAATATCAAAAAATATTTTAATTAATAAATTAATTCCTAAAAGAATTAAAAATAATACTTTATAATTCATAAAAAACCTCACTTAATTAAGAATATTACTCTTTTTTAAGAAAATAGCAATAAATAAGTAGTTAATTAGTACAAAATTAACATTAATTAAATAAAAAAGAAGAATGATTAGTTCTTCTTAATATATCGATTTAAATTCTTTTTAATGTATTCATCTGCTTTTTTTAAGATATTTTTGTCTGTATCAAACGTTAAAAGATTTAAAGCGTCTTCTAATTTATAGAATTCAATATGGTTAACTTCATCATCATGTTCATCTTTAGGATCTTTTGTTTCATCGTTATATCCTACAAAGAAGATAACTTCTTTTACGATATCTTTATCCTTGTAAGGCTTATATTTAATAGATTCTCTAAAATTAATATCAATTTTAACATCTAATGAAGTTTCTTCTTTAATTTCACGTATCGCAGTTTCTTCTTCAGTTTCGTTATTTTCTACATGTCCCTTGCATAATGAATAATGTCCTAAATTCATCTTTTCAATTAAATAATATAATTCATTATTAATATATCTAAAGATAACTGCACCACAACTTTTTTCATTTTTAATAAAATCTTTATCAACAATCTTACTTAATGTAGTTTCACCATCTTCTTTATAATAATCATCTAAATAAGAATAATGTTTACCTTTATATTTAAATCCTACAATCATATCCATCGTAACATTTTCAGCTGCTTTAAAGATATTTTTTTCTACCTGATCATTATAATCTTTTTGGAGTTTAGAAATTAAATATTTAGTAGCAAGTCTTTGACTACCTCCACCACCATTATCACAAACAGCACAATTTTCGGTAAATCTACATGCACATTGAATAAATTCTAAATTATGATAATTTCTAAATGAAATAATGTCTTTTTCTCTAATAAAATACATTGGACGAATAAGCTCCATTCCTCCATAATTAGTACTTTTAAGTTTAGGAAGCATAGTTTGGAAAGATCCACTATTAAGTAAATTCATTAAAGTAGTTTCAATAACATCATCATAATGATGTCCTAAAGCAATTTTATTACATCCATATTTTTCAGCTAAATTATATAAAGCACCTCTTCTCATCTTAGCACATAAAAAGCAAGGTGATTTAGTTTGACTATTAGCAATTTCAAAAATATCAGTATTTTCAATGACTGCAGGAATTCCTAAAATTTTAAGGTTATTTTTAATAACTTGGAGATTGATTTCATTGTATCCTGGATTCATAACAAGATATGTAACTTTAAAAGGAAAATCACTATATTTTTCAAGTTGCATGAAAAGACGAGCCATAACCATTGAATCTTTTCCACCACTTATACAACAACAAATATGATCATTTGGTTTAATTAAATCATAACGTTTAATTGCAGCAACAAATTTAGACCATAATTTCTTTCTAAATTTACGAGTAATTGATTGTTCAAACTCGTCCATTTCTTTATGAGGTTTACTTTCTTCTTTTTCTTCATTTATTTCTAGTTCTTTATTTTTTTCCATTTATTTAACCTCCTTTAAACATTTAATTAATTCATCTAATTCTTCTTTAGTTACAAGTTCACTTATTGAAATTCTAAATGAATTAGACGCTCTTTTTTTATCTTTATAAATGCTAAATATTATTTTACTTGGAGTATTTTTAATACTACAAGCACTTTTTTGAGAAATACAGATATCTTTTGAAGATAAATATTCTACTACCTTATAGGCAGGAATATTTAAAAAAGATAAATTAATAATATAAGGGTTAGAGAAAGAATTAACCATTAATCCTTTTATATCTTTAATGTTATTAATTAAATAATCATGTAATTCTTGGACTTTTTTAAAGTTTAAATCCATATTTAAATACGCAAGTTCTAATGCTTTATTCGTACTAGCGAGTAATCCTAAAGCAGGTGTACCACTTCTATAAATTGAATTACTTTCTCCTCCTTCAATTAAAGGAGATAAAATAGTAGATTTTTTCTTAATTAAACATCCAGTTCCAATAATTCCACCAAACTTATGAGGTGCAAAAGATACAAGTTCTAATGAATTAAAATCAATATCGAATTTGCCTACTCCTTGTGTTGCATCTACTAAATAGTGACAATTAGGGTTAATTTCTTTAATAATTTCTGCTATTTTTTTATAATCATGGATAAATCCAGTTTCTGATTCTACTAAAATTGTAATAACTAAAATAGTATCACTAGTTAGTTTTTTCTTTAAATCACTAAAATCAATTTCTCCATTATCTAAAGTATTAATAAATTCAATTTGGTATCCTGCATTTTTAAGTTGCCCTAAACATCCATTAACACTACTATGTTCTACTTCACTTACTAATATTTTTTTACCAAATCCAGAATATGATTTTGCAATTCCTTTTATAGCAAGATTATTACTTTCTGTAGCACTTGAAGTATAAATTATATCGTAATCATCGCTTAATTTTAATATTTCTTTATTACTATTATCAAGTTCAATAAATTTACTTTTAGATCTTTTACCTTCTTTATGAGATGAATTATAGTTCCCAATGTAGTTAAGTTCAGTATTAACTAAAGCATCTAAAACTTCTTTTTTAGCCGGGTAATTACTAGCATAATCTAAATAAATCATACTATTTATTTTCCTCTTTTCTAAAAGTATCAATTGTTAAATCTTTAATAACTTCACTTGCAAGTAAAAGTCCAGCAGCTGCAGGACAAAATGCGTTACTTCCTGGAGTTGATCTTTTTTTACTACCTAATCTATCACCTTTTTGAAGTAAAGAATCACTTGAATAATCTATCTTTTCATCACTTAAAGGAGAAAAAGGTTCTTCTTTACTATAAACAACTTTTAAATGACCTATTCCTCTTTTTTTAAGTTCTCTTCTTAAAACTTTACATAATGGATCTACACTAGTTTTAGTAATATCACTTACCATAAATCCCATAGGATTAATCTTATTACCTGTTCCAGTTGAAGAAATAATTGGGGCATTTAATTCATTAGCTTTCTTGATAATTGCAAGTTTAGCACTTACTGTATCAATTGCGTCTACAATATAATCAAATTTAGAAAAATCAAAAGTATCAATATTTGATGGTAAAATAAAAGATTTAATCTTATTTACTTTGCATTCTGGATTAATATCTTTAATTCTTCTTTCCATAACGTCTACTTTATATTCTCCAATTGTTGAATGAAGCGCGACGATTTGTCTATTTAAATTTGATAATGAAACTTTATCATCATCAATTAAAGTAACTTCTCCAATGCCTGAACGAGTTAAAGCTTCACTAACGTATCCTCCAACTCCTCCAATTCCAAATATTGCAACGTGTTTATTTTTTAAGCTTTCAATCGCTTCTTTTCCATATATTAATTCAGTTCTTATAAATTGATTCATACAAGGAAAAATTATAATAAAAATAAATTCATTTTACTACTTTTTTAATTAATAATTTTATAGATGGTAAATATATAAAATTCTACTAATAATCTACTTTTTTATTACTTTTTCTTTTGTATTTAAAATATAATCCAAAAATAATAAAAGAAATAATAATTCCAAAGATATTGATGATATATTTATTATTCTCTCCGATAAAAAATCCAAAAAGAATAACTAAAACCATCATTAAAGCACTTAATGCTATAGATAAATCAATAAATTTTAATCCTTTTAATAATAAATCATGTTTTTTATTAGATTCAAATAAGCCTTCGATTGAAGAAAACATTTCAAGTAAATAAACAATTAAATACACAATTGACTTAACAAGTCCTAACTTAATATTAAGTGGATTAATCACATATTCGATAATCCAATAAATAAGATATGAAAAAGAACCTAGGAATAAAAATATTCCATAAAATAAGAAATATTTTAACTCCTCTTCTTCAGTTAAATTCTTCTTATAACCAATAAAGAATATCCCTTTAGCAAGAATGATGAAAATTGAATAAATAATAGAAGGAATTAAAAAAGTATCTTGATATCCAATTAAAGAACCTATCTTATAGATTAATATTCCAATATTTAATCCAATTGTACAGTTATTAATAATATTAACTTTCTTCAAATATTCAATATCTTTAATATGGTGTTTAATTTCTTCTTTTCGTTCCTTTATTTCTTCATGACGTTCTTTGATTTCTTCTTTAATCTCTTCTCTTTTTTCTACTCTTTCTTCATGTTTTATTCTAATATCAGTTCTAATTTCTTCTTTTTTAATTTCTTTTCTCTCTTTTATTTTATCTATTTTTTCTTGATTCATAAATTTCTTCTATTTCTTTTTTATAACGCTTTGCAAGTTTAAAATCCACTACTTGAATAGAATTGTCTATTTTAATTAAATCTTTATATTCATAGTATTTATCAAATTTAACAGATATTGATCCTAAATATTCATCCATCGATGAAATTACTACAAAAGATAATCCATATTCATTAATCTTATGGAATGTTAAATATTCTGGATTTAAAGAAGGATCAATTTCGTTAAATACTTCTTCTTTAATAATTTCAATTAAATGATCATCTAAAAATGAATAGAATATTCTTAACTTTTCTTTTAAATCATTTAATGATTTTACAATTCTAACTTTGTAATCTAAATATTTGGGTTCATTAATCATTAAAACCTTATTTTCATTTGATGTGTCTAATTTAATAATAAATTTATAATCATCATCAATAAATAATGAATCTCTTTCAATAATCA
>CAVKZU010000062.1:0-7344 GCA_963660725.1 Lachnospiraceae bacterium
ATGTAACAACCTCTATATATAAATTGTAACACGTGTTACAACCTATTTCAAAAATAAATGAAAAATAATATAAAAATTAAAGTTAGTCCTTGAATAATTATAAAAGTGTTATATAATATTATTAGGGAAAAATATTATGAATTGGTCATTGATAATTAAAAAAATTAGAGAAAAACTTTTAATAACACAACAAGAATTAGCAGAAATGTTAGATGTCTCCTTTGCTTCTGTTAATAGATGGGAACAAGGACATTTTGAACCTACTATGAAAGCAAAGAGAAAACTTTTTGAATTGTGCAAAAATAATAATATTGATTTAGAGGAGGATAAAAAATAATGCATCCTTTTGTTAAATGGGCTGGTGGAAAAACTCAATTATTGAACACTATTAAAACTTTAATGCCTAAAGAATTTAATACATTTTATGAACCTTTCGTTGGTGGAGGTGCATTATTTTTTGATGTAGCTCCAAAGTCTGCTGTTATAAATGATTTTAATGAAGAATTAATTATCACTTATGAATGTTTTAACAATTATGAAAATTTTGAAAGATTAATTGAAAGATTAAATTTTTATACAAAAGTTCACTCCGAACTTATGTTTTATGCAGTTAGAGAAATGGACAGAAAAGATGAATTTTTATTACTTCCAAATTATGAAAGAGCTGCTCGATTAATCTATTTAAATAAAGCTTGTTTTAATGGACTTTATAGAGTTAATAGTGATGGTTTTTTTAATGTTCCTTTTGGAAAAAAAGAAAAAGTTAATTGTTATGACGAAGATAATTTTAATTCTATTCATGAATACTTTTTGAATTCAAAAATTAAAATTTTAAATTGTGATTTTGAAGAAGCTGTAAAAGATGCAAAGAAA
The DNA here is from genome assembly GCA_963660725.1 of Lachnospiraceae bacterium. Lineage (GTDB taxonomy): Bacteria > Bacillota_I > Bacilli_A > RFN20 > CAG-826 > Onthovivens. Next base: position 874 of record CAVKZU010000062.1, read on the forward strand.
GGAGACTTTGTTTATTTTGATCCACCATATGATACATTGGATGATAGAGAAACTTTTACTGCATATGGAAAAATACCATTTGGAAAAAAAGAACAAGTTAGGCTGGCTGATTGCTTTAAAAAATTAGCGGATAAAGGTGTTTATGTTATGCTAAGTAATCATAATACCGACTTCATTAAAAAATTATATCAAGGTTATAATTTACATGTTGTTAAAGCAAGAAGAAATATTAATTCTAATGGAAAAGGAAGAGGAAGTGTTGAAGAGGTGATTATTACAAATTATGAGTGATCTTTACTTTAATACATGCAATTTTAAATTGTATTTAGGAAATTGTTTAGAAGTCTTAAAAACTATTGAAGAAAAATCTATAGATGTTATCTTTGCAGATCCACCATATTTTTTGTCTAGTGGTGGAATATCTTGTCATTCTGGTAAACAAGTTTCTGTTAATAAAGGTGTATGGGATAATTCGATTACATTAGATGAAAAAATAGATTTTAATAGAAAACGGATTAAGGAGTGTAGAAGAGTTTTAAAAGAAAACGGAACTATTTGGATAAGTGGAACGTTTCATAATATTTATTCTGTTGGGGTTGCTCTAGAATTTGAAGGCTTCTCAATTATAAACAATATCACTTGGCAAAAACCTAATCCAGCACCTAATTTATCTTGTCGTTGCTTTACTAATTAAACTGAAACAATTCTTTGGGCTAGAAAAATTAGTAATAATGGAAAAAAAGGAAAACATTATTTTAACTACTCTTTAATGAAAGAACTAAATGATGGAAAACAAATGAAAGACGTATGGACTTTAAATTTACCAAAAAAATCTGAAAAGATAAATGGCAAGCATCCTACTCAAAAACCAATTTCGTTATTAGAAAGAATTATTTTAGCATCAACAAAAGAAGAAGATTTAGTATTAGATCCATTCAATGGTAGTGGAACAACTGGAATTGTTTGTAAAAATTTAAACAGAAAATATATTGGAATAGATACATCTAAAGAATATTTAGATTTAACTATTAAAAGATTTGAAGAAACTAGTGAGGGAGATAAAAATGACTAGAAAATTTGAACCATGGTTATTGTCAATGAAAGACAGTATTGCAACTTGGAATTACTATACAGACTTTAAGAAAGTATATGAAAATGTTGATAAAATGAAAATTGAGTTAAATATATTGAATTCTTTAATAGGTTCTCAAAACATAGAAGAAGATTTCAAGAATATCATTGAGAAATATCCTGAGGTAATTAAAGTTATTCCTTTACTTTTGGCTAAAAGAGAAACCGAAATTAAAGTTATTGATTCAGAAGATACTTATATTTTTAATTTTGCAAAAATGAATTATTCTATTGATCAATATGCTTTATTTATGAAAAATACTGGTTTATTTGATTTAATACAAAAACACATAATTAATAATTTAGTTGATTATTTATTGGGTGTAGAAGTAGGAATGGATACTAATGGAAGAAAAAATAGAACTGGTGATGCTATGGAAGATTTAGTCGAGTCATATTTAATAAAAGCTGGTTTAGTAAAAGATAAAACTTATTTTAAAGAAATGAAAAAATCAGAAATAGAAAATAAATTTGGAACTGATTTATCTACAATTAGTAATAACGATAAAACAGAAAAAAGATTTGATTTTGTATTTAAAGGTGCTTTTGGCGATATTTACGCTTGTGAATGTAATTTTTATAGTGGTGGTGGTTCAAAATTAAATGAGACTGCTAGAAGCTACAAAACTTTAGCATTAGAATCAAAAGGCATTTCTAGATTTAATTTTGTGTGGTTCACTGATGGAGTTGGTTGGAATAGCGCAAGACATAATTTAGAAGAAACATTCGATATTTTGGATGATTTGTATAATATAAACGATTTAGAAAATGGAATAATAGAAACCTTAATTAACCCAAATAAGGTTATTGAAAATAAATTTTTAAACAAATAATAATATTTAAATATATGATTAATAATTAAATATGTTATTTTGTGTTTATTTTTTATAAAATATAATGCGAAATTTGAAAAGAGTATAAAAAAGAAGATTAGATTATGTTAAATGTTATTAAAGATGAATATGATGTAATTGTAGTTGGCGGAGGACACGCTGGAAATGAAGCATGTCTTGCAGCTGCAAGAATGAATAAAAGTACCTTATTAATTACTTTAAATTTTGCTATGGCAAGCAATATGCCTTGTAATCCTTCAATTGGAGGAAGTGCAAAAGGAATTGTAGTTAGAGAAATAGATGCTTTAGGTGGATTCATGGGTAAATGTGCAGATGAAACATATTTACAAATGAAGATGTTAAATACTAAAAAAGGTCCTGGAGTCCAATGTTTAAGAGCACAAGCTGATAAAAAAAGATATCCTAAAAATATGCAAAAACATCTTTTAGAAACCCCTAATTTAGATATTTTAGAAGATGAAGTTGTTGATTTAATTTATAGTGAAGATAAAGTTTTAGGTGTTAAAACTAAAAAAGGTAGCGAAATAAGTTCAAAAGCAGTAGTACTTGCAACTGGAACTTATATGAATTCTGAAATTTTAAGAGGTCATACTAAATTTTCAGGTGGTCCAGATGGAGAAAATCCTTCAATTGGATTAAGTGATAATTTAAGAAAAATGGGAATTGAGCTTCAAAGACTTAAAACTGGAACCCCTCAAAGAATTGCTAAAGAATCAATTGATTATTCAAAAGGATTAATTCAAGAAGGTAATGTTGAAAAAGAAGGATTATCTTATTTATCAACTGATTTTATTAAAATAGAAGATCAAATTCCTTGCTATTTAATTTATACCACTAGTGAAACTCATAAAATTATTAATGAGCATCTTTTAGATAGTGCAATGTATGGAGGAATGGTTAAAGGAGTTGGTCCTAGATATTGTCCTTCAATTGAAGACAAAATTGTTAGATTTAAAGATAAAGAAAGACATCAACTATTTTTAGAGCCTGAAAGTTACGATACAAATAGTATTTATTTACAAGGTTTTTCAACTTCAATGCCTGAAAATGTTCAAGATTTAATGGTACATTCTTTACCTGGATTAGAGAATGCCCAAATTCTAAAATACGCTTACGCAATTGAATATGATGCATTAAATCCACTTGAATTTGATTCATCTTTAATGGTTAAAAAATATAAAGGTTTATTTATTTCTGGTCAAATATGTGGAACAAGTGGATATGAAGAAGCTGCTGCTTTAGGTTTAATGGCTGGAATTAATGCTTCTTTATATTGTGATTCTAAAGATCCATTTATTTTAAAAAGAGATGAAGCTTATATTGGTGTTATGATTGATGATTTAATTACTAAAGGTACTAAAGAACCTTATAGATTACTTTCATCACGTGCAGAATATCGCTTACTTTTAAGAAGTGATAATGCTGATTTTAGATTAAGTGATAAAGCATATTCTTTAGGGTTAATTTCTAAAGAAAGATATGATAAATTTGTTTCAAAACGTAATAAAATTAACCATATTATTGAAATTTTAGATAAAACTTATGTTGGTAAATTATCACCAATTAATGAATATATAGTAACTTTAGGATATGAGTCATTAGATTATGGAATTTCGCTTAAAGAATTGCTTAAACGTAATGAAGTTGAATATTCTAAGATTAAAAAATATATTCCTGAATATAATGTTGAAGAATTTGATTTAGATTATATTGGTGAAAATCAACTTGAAATTTTAGTTAAATATGAAGGCTATATTAAAAATCAAGAAAGAGAAGCACAAAAATTGCATAAACTTGATAATATAAAATTACCAAGCGATTTAGATTATCTTTCAATGGATGGAATTGCTTTAGAAGCTAGAGAAAAATTAAATAAAATTAAACCTTATAGTATCGCACAAGCTTCAATGATTAGTGGGGTTAATCCAAGTGATATTACAGTTTTAATAATGCATTTAAAAAAGGATAAAAAGATATGATGAGTAATGAAGAAAAAATCCAAAAATATAAAGAATTAGTCCTTTTTTATAACGAAAAGATTAATTTAACATCAATTACTGATACTCATGAATTTGATGTAAAACATATCGAAGATAGTTTGCTTCCTATGAAAGTAGTAGATTTTTCTTCAAAAAAAGTTATGGATATTGGAACTGGAGCAGGTTTTCCTGGGATTCCTCTTGCAATTTATAATCCTACATCTACTTTTTATTTAGTAGAACCAACATTAAAAAGATGTAATTTTTTAAATATTGTAAAAGAAGAATTAGGATTAGATAATGTAATTATTATTAACAAAAGAGCAGAAGAGTTAGATAAAAAAGATTTTTCTAATTTTGATTTAATTGTTTCTCGAGCTGTAAGTGATTTAAGAATTTTACTTGAACTTTCTATACCTTATTTAAAAGTAGGTGGCAAATTAATCGCTTATAAAGGTGAAAAGGCAGAAGAAGAAATTAAAACAAGTCAAAATTGTTTAAAAATTTTATCGTCTCACGTTGAAACTATTCAAAAAGAAAATTTATCCATTAAAGAATTAATTAGGAATAATATTGTTATTGTAAAAGATAAAGAAACTAATCCTAAATATCCAAGAAGATATAACGAAATTAAAAAGAGACCATTATGAGTAAAATAATCGCTATAAATAACCAAAAAGGAGGAGTTGGAAAAACAACTACCACTATTAATCTTGCAGCAAGTTTAGTAATGAAAGGCAAAAAATGTTTAGTAATTGATCTTGATCCTCAAGGAAATTCATCAAGAGGATTAGGAATTGATACTACTCTTGTAAACAAGACAATTTTTAATGCGCTTATTTTAGATACCAATATTAATAAAGTTATTAAACATACAATGCTAAAAGGTTTAGACATTGTTCCAAGTAATTTAAAATTATCTAATCTTGAAAATGAATTAAGATTATTACACAAAGATTTTAATATTGCTTATGTTTTAAAAGAATGTTTAAAAGGAATTGAGAAAAAATATGATTATTATTTGATTGATTGCCCACCATCTTTAGGTATTTTATCAATCAATGCTTTAACTAGTGCATCTCATGTTTTAGTACCTGTTCAAACTGAATATTTTGCAATGGAAGGTTTAGCACAAGTTTTAACTACGATTAAAAAAATACAAGCAAGTTACAATCAAGATTTAAAAATTGAAGGTTTTTTACTTACAATGTTTGAATCAAAAAGTGTTGTAGCACGTGAAATCGAAAATGAAGTTAGAGGATATTTTAAAGAATCAACTTTTTTAACCGTAATTCCTAGAAATATTGCTTTATCTGAATGTAGTGCTAAAGGATTACCAGTTATTTTGTATAAACCAAATTCAGTAGGTGCTAATAGTTATTTATCTTTAGCAAAGGAAGTTTTAGCTCATGAAGAAGCAAGTAAAGAAGAATAAAATCGTTCAAAATGATTTAAAAGATCTTTTACAAAAGTTTCTTCAAGATAATACTGTTGATGAAATTTTAAAACATTCTGAATTTGAAACAGTTAAAAATATTCCTTTAGATTTAGTTGAAGATAATCATTTCTTAAAAGATATTAAAATTAAAAAAGAAAATATTGAATCAAGTAAGAAAAGTATTAAATCAAATGATATTATTACTCCATTAATTGTTAGAAAAGTTAAAGATAAATATGAAGTAATAAGAGGAAGAGATTATTATTTTGCACTTTTAGATTTAAAGGTAAAAGAAGTTCCAGTTCTTGAAATTTCAATTAATGATGAAGGGAGTCTTTTAATCTTACTTGCTGATTTAAAGTCCAAGAAAAATATTAATTTTTTTGAACTTAGTGAATGTATTAAAATATTAAAAGAAAATTACCAATATTCTAATCAAAAAATAAGTGATTATTTAAATATTAGTGTTCCTCAAGTTATCAATTTATATGTTATCTCTAATTCATATAATGAAATTAAAGAATTGTGTAAGGATAATAAATTAAGCTATAGTAACGCTAAAATTTTAGCAAGATTAAAAAAAGAAGATGCTTTATTAATATTAGAAAAAATAAATAAAGAAAAAATAAGTGCAAGAGAAGTAGAACATCTTGCAAGAATATCAAAAAACAAAGAAGAAAAAGAAAATTTAATTAAAGATAACGATATTAATAATCTTTCTTTAACTTTAAATTTTAATAATAAAAAAGATTTATCTAAATGTATTAAAGAACTTAATACGTTAATTAAGAAAGGAAAAATAAAAATAAAGTGAAAAGTAAAAATTCAAAAGAATTAATAAATTTAATAGTACGAGTTGCTTTAATAGGAAGTTTAGCAATTATTTTATATTGTGTTCCTATGCTTCAATTTCCAATTATTCCTGGACTTTCATTTTTAAAATTACATTTTGATGAGATTCCTTGTTTAATTGCATCTTTAGCTTATGGTCCTTTAACTGGCTCTTGTATCATTTTACTTAAAGGTGCATTTAAATTGATTACTGATATTGGAGAAACTGGAGGAGTTG
>CAVKZU010000063.1:0-3880 GCA_963660725.1 Lachnospiraceae bacterium
TTAATAATGCATCCATGCTTAATAAATGGTATAATAAATACACAAAAAGAGGTATCCATGAATAAAAAACATTTAGCAATATTTTTAATAATTCCACTTTTAACATCTTGTAGTAATTCTAAAAATAAATTTTATATAGAATTTTTTAAAGATAATGTAATAGATACATTTTATAATAAAGAAAATAACAATATCGATTTAAGTTTATATCGTACATATGATTTAAATATTAATGTTCCAAGTAATGATTGGATTAATAATAAAATGGAAGAAAATATTGATATTAAATACGATAAAAATAAATTTAATATCGAATATTTTTATGAATCTGCACCTTTAAAATTTGTTAAATATCATATCCAACCATTAGATATTTTTAATAATGAAGAAGTAGTAGTAAGTTTTAATCAAACTGATTATAAAATAAATATTAATTCATCATTAAAATCAATTGATGATTTAAAAATGGATGAAGAATCTTTTAATAAATATTTTGAATTAAAGGAAATGATTGATTCTATAAGCTATTATAGTTATCAAACTAATTATCCAGGTATTTCAAGTTACAACACTACTGAAGGATTAAGTAGTATCAGTGAATCTTTTTCAGATGATGATTCTTCTAAATATTTTCAATATTTAAAAGATGATTGTTATTATCCTACTAATTTTAAAAAACCTTCCTCTAAAGGTAGTGAAAGAACATTCTATATGTATTTTGATACTAACTGTGATGTTTCAAAAGATTCTAAAAAATCTCCAATGATAAGCTATATTATTTCAAATAAAGAAACATCTAGTATTAATCAAGAAACAACATATGAGATGAGATTTGAAGCAACAAATAAAAATTATAAGTCTTCATCGTTATATGCTACTCAATATTTAAATAATAAAATAAATGATGAATATTATTTATTATCTAAAAAATATCAAGATAAATTATTAAATTATAAAATTAATGATTTAGATATTACATTTTTAAAAATAGATACTTCAAAATATTATGGATTTTTTGAAGATGATACTTATTTATATAAAATAAGTTATTTTGATAATTGTTATTATAAATAAAAGGGTATTATATGAAAAAAAGAAATTATTTATTATTAAGTTTTATTCCTTTATTAACTTCATGTGCTAATTATGAAGAAAATCTTTTTAGTATTACTTTTTCAAGTGGTGATATTAAAAATACCTACTATGAATCAAGTAATATTAATGTAGAAATATATGGTAATTACCTACTTTCTTTTAATATTCCTAAAAGAATTGAAGTTAATGAATCAAATAAAGATAAATTAATTGATTTTTATTATAAAGAAGATAAATTTAATATTTCTTTTGATTATAATACTTACTACAATAAGATTTATTATAATTTTCAAACTAAAGATTTATTTAATGATGAATTATTAATTATAACTTTTGAAAATGTAAAATATGAGTTTAAAATTAATTCAGTTAAACCATCTTTAAATAATACCTTAAATATTAATAATTTATCTTTAAATTATAAAGAATTTAAAGAAATGATGGATTCAATAACTTATTATGCTTATAAAGATGAATATATAGGATTAGATTCTTATGGATCATCTTATTATTTAGGTAACTTTTTTGATTATTCATTTGATAAAACTTACGATTTAGATTACGTTAAATATTTAAAAGATGATTGTTATTACCCATTTCTTTTTGATAATGCATCTCCAAATATTGTATATTTTGATTTTCAAATGAGATTTGATGATGAATGTGATATATCTAAAAATTCTTTAAAACACACAATGTGTAGTTATAGGGTATCTTTAGGAGTTATTGATCCAGGATGTACAAATCCATCTAATCCTTTACGTTATATGTCTTTTGAAGCGATTCCTTTAAATTACACTTCAAAAATAAAAAGTATTAATGAATCAAACGAAGAAAAATTAAATGAACATTATTATTTATTATCTAAAAATTATAGTGATTTATTTTTAGATTATAAGGTTAATGATTTAAATATTAAGTTAATTTCTACGTCAAATAATGATATTTATGGATTTTTTGAAGATGATACTTATTCTTATAGAATAAGTGCTAGTTATGAAAGATAGATACCAAATTAAAAATAAAGATATTGATTAAATAATTATTGGAGATAAAAATGGAAGAATACGTAATAGAAACTAGTAACCTTACTAAGAAATTTTCTAATAAAGTAGTAGTTGATAAAGTATCAATGCATGTTAGAAAAGGTGATATTTATGGGTTTATTGGGAAAAATGGTGCTGGAAAAACAACCACAATGAAAATGATCCTTGGACTTTTAAATGTCACTGATGGTGAAATAAAAATAAATGGATCAAATGATTTAAATAAAGAAAGAAATAAAGTAGGATCATTAATTGAAAATGCTGGATTATATAAAAACGCAACTGCTTATGAAAATATGAAAAGATTTTCAATTCTTTATGGAGGAAGTGAAGAAGAAATTAAAGAAATATTAGAACTAGTAGGACTTTCTAATACTGGAAATAAAAAGGCAGGCCAATTTTCTTTAGGGATGAAACAAAGACTTGGAATTGCTATTGCGTTACTTGGAAATCCTGAAATTTTAATTCTTGATGAACCAATTAATGGACTAGATCCTGAAGGTATTAAAGAAATTAGAGATACTATTTTAAAATTAAATAAAGAAAAGAAGGTTACTTTTTTAATTTCTTCTCATATTTTAGATGAACTTGCTAAAATAACTACAAGATATGGAATCATTAATTCTGGAGAATTAATAGAAGAAATTGACGCTAAAGAACTTATTAATAGATCCAAAAAGAATTTAAAAATAACTGTAAATGATATTAATAAATCACTAGATTTATTAAAAAATAATGAGTATTTAAATGAATATGAAGTTAAAGATAATTCAATTATTCTTTATGGAGATTTTAAAGATAGTGCAGAAATTAATAAATTATTAGTAGAAAATAATATAAGTGTTAAAGAATTAACTTCAAATAATGATTCATTTGAAGAATATTTCATTGAAAGGATAGGTAAATAATTATGAATAAATTAATTAAACTTGAATTTAGAAAATTATTTTCTTCTATTAGTTACTATATTTGTTTAGTTATCATTTTATTAACATTACTTTTAACATCATTTATTTCAAAAGTAAGTGCAGAAGAACTAAATCAACTAAATACTTTTAATGCAATTAAAGTTACAAGAACTGCCTTAGATAATTCAATGTTATCTTTAGTATCTGGAATATTTTTAGCAGTATTTATATCTCAAGATGAATCTTTAGGTACTATTAAAAATGTAATATCAAGAGGATATTCAAGAATTCAAATTTATTTTTCAAAATATATTGTATCTTTAATTAGTGTATTAATTTATTCATTAATTGTGCTTATTGTAGGGTTTTTATTTGGATTAAGTGTTTCAGGAGTTGGGGTTATCGATTCAGAATTTTTTATTTCAATATTTGGAGAATTATTAGTAATAGTTGGATTCCACGCATTATTCTTTATGTTTTCTACTATTTTTAATAAAAATGGGATTATTATTACTTTAAATATTGCTACTCCATTAATTATTAAATTAGTTTTAGGATTACTTGATTCTTTCCTACTTAAAAAAGAAATTAATCTTGGTTTCCAATTTGGAGATTATTGGTTAGATGGATTAATGAGTTCATTTAACGCTAAAACTATGAATGCAATCGAGTTATCTACAAGTATTGTTATGACTTTAGTTTATATAATATTATTTATTACCATTGGACTTTTTATGTATAAAAAGAAAGAAGTTAAGTAAAAACATGTTTTTTATTAAAAAATGAATAGAATGAGTGGTATTTTCCAAAATGGAAAATACCACTTTTATA
>CAVKZU010000064.1:0-2160 GCA_963660725.1 Lachnospiraceae bacterium
ATTTAAAGATTCCTGAGGTTAACTTCTTAGGAATTTTTATTATTATTGATACGTTAATTATTTAATATAAAAAGAACTTCGAAAATAAAAATATTGTTTAACGGTCTTGGCGGAATCGCTTAAAAAAAGCACCATTCCGCCGACATCTCTTAAAAAAAGAACCTTTAATAGTTAAGAAAATATAGTAAACTCGCCTAAAAAAGGTGTATGAAAAAGTCACTGTAAAAATAATAATTCTATTTAATTTTTAGGGTTAAAGAATCGATTTGAGATTGATTTTATCGCAAATTTACAAGTTAATAGAATCCATAAATTGCCACTTTTTACATGTTAAGAGACTCCATAAATTGCCACTTTTTACAGGTTGTCATTATTAACTAAATAACACTTTTGAGATTAAAAATTTTAAATCATAAACATATTTATTCCCTAAAACTTAATTTTTATGTAATTTTAGGGAAATTAGAATATTTAATTCGTTATATTCTATAGATAATTCCCTAAAACTTATGTTTTAAAGGTACTTTTAGGGAATTATAATAAAAATTTAAATTAATATTATTAAAATTAACAATAATTTTTATTTTTATGAGAAAATGATGATATGAATATATGTGAAAGAGAAAATGAAATTAGGATATTAGAGAGTGCTTTAGAATCTAAAAAACCAGAGTTAATAGTGATGTATGGTAGAAGTAGAGTGGGTAAAACTTATCTTATTAAAGAATTTTTCAATTATAAATTTTCTTTTTATTCTAGTGGAATAAATAACGAAGGGAAAGCATACCAACTAAAAAACTTTTATAATTCTTTAAAAGAATATGGACTAAAAGGCGATGAAAAAATAACTGATTGGTTAGACGCTTTTTCACTTTTAAAAAAATTACTTGAAAGTGATTCTATTTATAGAGATCCACGAACTAATAAAAGAGTCGTATTTTTAGATGAACTTCCTTGGTTTGACACTCCAAGAAGTGATTTTAAAGCAGCATTAGATTTATTTTGGAATACTTATGCATCAACAAAAAATGATTTAATTTTAATTGTATGTGGAAGTGCAACTTCCTGGATTTTAAAAAATATGGTCAAAGATGAAGGTGGATTTTATAATAGACTTACTAGAAAGATTCATTTATTACCATTTTCTTTGAGTGAATGTTTAAAATTAAATGATTATTTTGATTTAAAATACAATAAAAACCAAGTTGCAGAATGTTATATGATTTTTGGAGGAATTCCATATTATTGGAATTTATTAGATAAGAATTTATCTATTCCTCAAAATATTGATAATTTATTCTTTAAAGAAAGTGGTGAATTACATGATGAATATGAAGCATTATTTAAATCTCTTTTTTCTTCCAAAGGAAAACATAGAGAAATAATTGAAGCGTTAGTTAAAAAAGAAAGTGGAATGAGACGAAAAGAACTTGCTAAATTCAAAAATATTGGAGATGGGAAAAGTTTAACTAATACTTTAGAAGAATTAAAAGAATGTGGATTTATTAGGGAATATGATAATTATAAAACTTCAATTAATAATAAATTCTACCAAGTAATTGATCCATTTGTGTTATTTGCAAATTCATTTTTAGTAAAAAAAGAATTTGATGAATGGATGTCTTTTATTAATACTCCTTCGTTTTATTCTTGGAGTGGGCATGCTTTTGAAATATTATGTTTGAATAATATTGATTCTATTAAAAAAGCTTTAGGCATTAGCGGAGTTATGACAAAAGTTTATTCATGGAGATCAAAATTTAGTGAAAAAGGTGCCCAGATTGATTTATTAATCCATCGAAAAGATATGGTTATTAACGTATGCGAAATGAAATATAGTGTAGGGGAATTTGCAATTACTAAAGATTATGAAGATAATTTAAGAAATAAATTAGAAGCATTTATTAATGAAGTTAAACCTAAAGAACAATTAAGATTAACTTTCATAACATTTAATAAATTAAAACATAATGAACATTCTCATATTGTATTAAGTGAAATAACTAGTGAGGATTTATTTTAAATTTAAGATAGAATGAACGTAAAAGATTTTGAACGCAGTGAGTTCAAAATCTTTTATTAAGTATTTTTATATTTTTGAAGACTTTATTTATTTTTTGTTTTTTTTAAATAAATAGAAAGGTTTTATAACTAGGCAAC
>CAVKZU010000065.1:0-2957 GCA_963660725.1 Lachnospiraceae bacterium
ATTTAAAACATTTGAATAAACATAATGTTTTTGCTTTAGATATGGGAAGCGTTTATTGTAGAAGATCATATAATGAAAATCCTTTTATACATTTAGAAAAGTGTTTATTAAGAGATTTAAAAGAAGAATATGAAAATGTTGATCTAGAAAATTGTTCTTTAAAAGATGCTTTGATTAAAGTTAATAAAATTACAAATAAAAAGTTTATCTTCTTAATGGATGAATGGGATTGTATTTTAAGAGACGCTCCTAATACCAAACTAGAAGAATATTTTTTATCATTTTTTGAAAGTTTATTGAATGATAAGGAAGTAAGATCAACAATTGAATTATTCTATATGACTGGTATTTTACCTACTACATATTATGAAAAGTTTACTTCTTCTATCCAAGTCTTTAATGATTATTCAGCTTTATTTCCAAAAGGAACAGAAGAATTTATTGGATACACAGAAAGTGAATTAGAAATGTTATGTAACAAGAACAATTGTGATTTTGAAAAATTTAAATATTGGTATAAAGGATACAACTTTAATGGATTGACAATTTATAATCCTTTTTCAGTAAATGACGCTCTTGATGATAACAAATTCTCTGATCGATGGATTGATTCTTGTTCAATTGAAGCATTAAGTAATCCACTTAATATTGGTGATGATAAATTAAAAGAGATTGTAGCATACCTTATAATAGATGAACCTATCCATCTTGATATTCCTGATGATATAAGTGAAATAATAAATACAAATACTAAAGAAGCAGTCTTAATTAAATTAATCCATTTAGGATATTTAACTTATGATTTTAAATCTAAAGAATGTAGAATTACCAATTACGAAATTAAAATTAGATTTGATTCAGTTGTTTGGAAATTAAAATGGAAAGAATTGGAATCACCAATTAGAGATAATTCAAGAGACCTTTATGATTACACTTTAAAAGGATACACTAATTACGTTAATGAAATATTAGATCAAAATTTTAATTCCTTAATTCAAATTAGTGAAAAAGTAAAAGAGAATATATTTAAATTTATCCTTAGATTATCATATTTTTACGCAAATGACCGTTATAAATTTGATTTTATTGAATTAAACAATAAAGATTCAGTATTAATATTAATTCCACTTTACAAAAGTCGTATTCCAACGATCATTCAATATAAAGTTGATGATAAAATTGAAGATTCAATTAATCAAATTAAAGGAAAGAATTATTTAAGTAAGTTTACTGGATATAAAGGGAAAGTGTTATTAGTTGGAATTACTTTCGATTCATCTTCATTAAAACATGAATCAAAAATTGAAAATATCGAATTATAAATAAAAAGTACGATTCCTCAAAAAGAAAGATTAAATGAGAAAATCGTACTTATTTAGACTATCTTGCTTATATTCAGACTAGAATCAATGAAATCACAATAAGAATCTTTAAATTAATAAGCAAGATATTACTATTATTTTAACAATATTTTAAAAATTAAGCATTATTTATTATGTTGTTTTAATCTTTTAAACATCCTAAAGGGATAACAAATACATTATCATCTCTTCTATATCCATATGTTGTTCCAGTAATAATAATCTTTAAAGTAGGCAAGTCTAACTTTATCTTATTAGATTCATTATTTTTAATAATCAATGATTCTAATTTATTTAAGTTTTTAGCACCTTTTTCTATTTCATCACTTCCTAATTTAAATTCAATTAAGGCGTATCTTCCATCATCAAGCTCTAATACTGCATCCGCTTCTAACCCTAAATTATCATGGTAATAAGAAACACTACTTCTTAACGCACTAGAATATACTTTTAAATCTCTAATACACATTGTTTCAAATATGAATCCAAACGTACGTAAATCATTAAGATATTTTTCAGGGGATCCATTTAACGCTGCAACTGCAAGTGATGGATCAACAAATTCTCTTTTACGTCCACTTCTAATAGCACTTTTTGATCTAATATTTGGACTCCATCCATATAAATCATCAACAATGTATAATTTTTCTAAAACTTCAATGTAATCATCTAAGGTTTTATCAGTTATTGAATTTGTTGCGTTAACATCTTCTAAAATACTTACTCTTTTTGCAAGAGTGGAAATATTTCTAGCGTAGCTTCTTAATATCGCTCTCATTGTTTGAGAATTTCTTCTTACATTATCTACATTAAACATATCCCTTGTATAAATTTGCTCATAATAATCTTTTGCAATCGCAAGTTTTGCGTCTCTTCCTTTTACAAGTAAACTTTGAGGCCATCCACCTCTACAAGCAGCAAAAATTAAATCTTCTAAAGAAAGATTCGAAGTACAACCTTTTTCTAGTTTTTCTTCTCCATCAAATAATTTTTTTAAAGAAACGGTTCCGTTTGATTCTAAAGATTCATATAAACTCATTGGATACATTCTTAAATCAGTAATTCTTCCAGTTCCTGTATGACTTGTTTTTACTTTTTTTGAAGTAGATCCAGTTAAAATAAAATTGCCTTGGTTACCATTTTTATCGCAATAAAATCTAACTAAATCCCAAACTTTAGAAACGTCTTGCCATTCATCAATCAATCTAGGTTTTTCACCTTCTAAAATAAAGTCTGCATTAGCATTTGCTCTTTTAACAAACTCTTCATTTTGTGTTTCATATTGTAAATAAATTTCACTTTTTGATTTTTGAGTAGCAGTTTTAGTCTTTCCACACCATTTTGGTCCAACTATATTTACTGCACCAAAAGATCTCATTTTTAAATCAAATAGTGAATCTGTAACGCGCTTATAATACTTTTCCATATAAAAATTATATATTAATTATTTATATTTGTAAAGTTTCATTCCGTATTTTTTTGGTAATGCATTCCGTATTTTTTTGGTAATCTATTCCGTATTTTTTTGATTTTTCCATAATAAAAATTTCTCAAAATAAAAACCATACCCTATAAAAGTATGATTTTTTTAGATAT
>CAVKZU010000066.1:0-3444 GCA_963660725.1 Lachnospiraceae bacterium
ACTTAAATTTATTGACGTTTATTGTTGTACATCTATCTAGTTTTCAAAGATCTCTATGTTATTCGAAATATCGAACAACAACTTTAATATTTTATCATATTCAAAATATTTTTCAAGCAAAATTTTAAACATTTATAAAATTTTAATAACCATTCTAAACTATATAAATTTGCTCAATAAAATAAATTAGAAAAGAAAAATATTTGAAAGTATAAATATAATACACCAGAATAAGATCTATGTAAAGAAAAAATAAAAAAGAACTTCGTTTTTTGAAGTCCTAATTATTCAAATCAATTGTTATGCCTAATATAAATATTATTCCAAATACTATATTAAAAATGAATGTATTAATAAAAATTCCACGATCTGCAAAATCCTTGATACAAAGCATAATATAAATAATATAAGCAATATATAAAATTAATATAATTATAATACCTATTAAAGGTTTTTTATTTGATCTATTAATAGAAATATTTTTAAGTCCAATAAATGCAATAAAGAAATATGTAACGATGAAAAATACTGTAGATAATAAAGCAATCCAACCTTCAAAATAAACTGTTTGAGTTAATACATCTAATTTAGAGGTTATAAAATCATAAACAATAAATCCTACAGATATTAAACTTAAAATAATTAATCCTAAACCCCCAATTAAAGTAAATACTTTACCAATAAATTGTTTCATAATTATTTATCATCATCCTTAGAATTTTCATTTTCATCTTCTTTTTCTTTATTTAATGATTCATTTAATTTTTCAATCGTTTCTTGATATTTTTTAGCTTCTGCTTCATTTTGTTTTAAATAGTTTTCAAATTGTTTATTTCTTTGAAGTTCATTCATTAATACCTTATTATATTCTTTAACATATATTGGCATCACATCTTTAAATTTATATAAATTTAAATTTAATACAAGTGGTAAAAATGGTATTAAAATAAACATCGAAATCATAATTGATGATGAAATTAAAATAAATAAATTATCAACATTTCCGAGATAAAATAATAATAAATAGCTACCGCAGAAAATTACAATAAATCCTATAAGATAAGGCCACATTAATTTAAAATAATCTTTATAATAATGTACTTCTTTATTATTTAAAGTAATTTTATAACATCTATCATTTACCCCTGTTTTAACTGGAAGTTGATTTACAATGTAATATTTCATTAAACTTACTAAAGTATGATGAATAAAATAATAGAATGCAGGGAAAGATGCAAATAATCCAGCAATCGCTAAATCATGATTTATATATTCTAAATATGTATTATATAATTCATTATATTTTTTAACATATTCTGTATAATCGCTCATTCCTTGAAGTTTATTAATTTCTAAATAAAATCCATAAAAACTATTCGTGTTATTACTTAACATATTTATATACGAAATGATAGTAATTGCAAAAATAGTAATACCTAAATAAATTAAAATACTATATAAAAGAGTAGAAAATACCTTAAGTTGAGATTTAATAACTCTATTTTTACCAGGTTTTCTATTTGCAATAAACAATTTAAAATCAACATTTATGCCTTGTTTGTTATCAAATAAATTATTACAAACGAAGAAACTATATAAACTTGGAGTAATAAATCCAATTAAAAATGATGTAATAATTAAAAATAAAAGAAATGATAACACACTGGTTAAAGGCATTATACTTAAAAGCATGTAAAGAAGAATATATACAACTAAAAATATAAAAATTAAAAAACTACTATACATAAAAGTCATATAGAAGTTTTCTTTAAAACGGTTATAGATATCTTTAATCATTATTCTTCCCTTCCTCTTCCATAAATTCGATATATTTCATTTATAGCTTGTTCAGATGAAACTTGATCAAGAGGTTTAATATCTCTTTTTTCAATACTTTTAATAAGTTTATTTAATCCTTTATTTGAAATAATAAATGAATTATTAGAATATAAAGCTTTTGGATCTTTAATTACACAATCATCATTAATTAAAACAATTGAAATACAAAGTTTTTGATCAATTCTGGTTAATGCACAAAGATTTTTAACCCTTTCTTCGTTTTTCTTCATTGGATTAGATATTTCTTTTTTATTGTTTTTAGCATCAAAAAATAACCAAGTATTATCTTCTCTATTACCGTTTATTGCACCTCGATAAAATTTATCTTTAATAATATAAATATATTTTTTACCTACCATGATATGATCAATTCTAGAAATAATTAAATCTTCGTTATTTCTTAAATTCACATTATTTACAAGTAAAAAATCATTATATTCAGTAATTTTATAGATTTTTTTATAATAAACAAACTTAAAATTGCGATACATATATTTTTTTCTAATTAATGGATAAATGAAAAAATAAATAATCGCTACAAGGAGTAAAATCGCTACAAATATGGATACACAAAGTATAATTATTTGTTCCTTACTCATAATTAATCAGCTAAAGTTAAAGCAAGTTCAAACATTTTAGATAATTTTGTTTGTCTTTCTTCTTTTGTTAATTCTTCTTTATAGCAGAATGAATCACTAACAGTTAAAACACAAAGTGCTTTTTTATGTAATCTCATTGCGTTAATAAAAAGACCATAACTTTCCATTTCAACACCTAAAACTCCTAAAGCTTGGTATTTTTTCCAATAATCTTTATCAATATCATAGAAAACATCACTTGAGAAAATTGGACCAACATGAACTGGGATATTTAATTTTTTAGCGTTTTCATATGCTTTTAAGGTCAAGCTAAAATCACTACAAGGTGCAATAACTCCACCTTTTAAATCAAATTGATAAGCATAATTTGAACTACTACATGCACTAGTTGCAATAATAACATCACCAACTTTACATTCTGGTTGATAAGCACCACATGTACCAATTCTAATAATATTTTCTACTCCATAAAAAGCAAATAATTCATAACTATAAATACCAATTGATGGAACTCCCATTCCACTTGCCATAATAGAAATTTCTTTACCTTCTTTTGTATGACCAGTAAAACCTAAAATTCCTCTAACACTAGTGACTTCTTCATAATCTGCTAAATAATTTTCAGCAATAAATTTAGCACGTAATGGATCTCCAGGCATTAAAACAGTTTTTGCAAAATGAGCGTTATCATTAATATGTGTTGACATCTTTTTATCTCCTTATTCTTTATAAAATTTATCATTCATTGAAATATCAATAAATTTAATAATTTCATTTTTACTAAAAAGTTTACTATCTTTTATATCTTCTTTTTTAATAAAAATAAAATCACTATCCATATTATAACTTTTAATTTGAGAAGTTAAAATAAATAAGTACATAGGAGTACTAAAATAATTATTTATTTTACGCTCTTCTTCTTTTAAAGGAATTTCATTTATTATTCCTTTAACTTTATAATCTTCTTTAATTTCAAGATTATTCTTTTTTAAATATTCATTTATAT
>CAVKZU010000067.1:0-2689 GCA_963660725.1 Lachnospiraceae bacterium
GTTTAAGGCTGCTTAAGAAAGGATTTACAAAATAGAAATATTTGTTTTTATAAAACTTTCTTTGGCAGTTTTTTTAATTTTAAGATTACAAAAATGGCATTATATTTTATATCAAAATATCTTGATAGGAGTTAAGAATTTTGCTATATTATTTTTGTGAAAGCAGCTACTCGAGGAGTAGAAAAATTGAGGCATTGCCTCTTTTTTTTATTACCTTTAATTTAATAATAATTAATGTTATTTATAATAACACTAAAGAATAGTAAGTGTAAGAAATAACGTCGTATAAAATCCTAAGATTTGATTTCCTAGGATTTTAAAACATACGAGTAAATAATAATTTATTGATTATTATTTTTATATTGATTAATATATACTTGATTATAGAAAAAATCTAGAAATGAGTATAATTTCTAAATTAGAAAAATATTATTAGATAGGAGGTTAGTTTCATGATCGAGAGATTAAAAGAAAAATTTGGTGTTAATCAACCTATATTTACTAATGAGATTTTAGAGGAAATGAGTGAGTACTCTCGTCCTCGTGTATTTCAACTCCTCAAAAAAGCAGAGCAAGAAGAATCAATTATAAAATTTGATAAAGGTATTTATTATATTCCTACAAAAACTCGATATGGCAATTCATTAATTTCAGTTGAACAAGTAGTAAGGAAAAAATATATAGAAGATAAGAACGATGTTTTTGGAATCTTTAGTGGACTTCAAATGGAACAAAATTTTATGTTAACTTACCAAGTACCTACCACAATAGAAATAATAACAAATAACGAAACAACATGGGTAAGAGAAACAAAATTAAAAAATCGAAATATTATTCTTAGAAAATCACGCTTTAAAATTACAAAAGAAAACGTTAATACTTATACATTCCTTGAATTATTCACAAAAATAGATATAAGAAAATATCTTAATGATACTTTAATACAAAAAGAAGTCATTAACTTTGTAAAAGAACATGAAATTAAAAGTAAAGATGTATATTCACTTATAGGTGTATTTCCATCTAAAACTACAAAAAATATAATGGAGAGTGGAATTATAAATGAACTTGCATAAAAATCCTCAAGAGTTTAACGATACTATATTAATACTTGCTGATAAATTAAACACATCACCAGCAATTATTGAGAAAGATTACTACGTAACAATGTTTTTAGAAGCTTTTTCAAAAAAAGTATAGTAGACTTTATCATTTTTGTTATATTATATATGGATTGCGGTGGTCGCCTTTGGGCAACACCTGAAAAGGCTTGATGCGTCGAGCCTTTTTGTATTAGTACAAGGAAGAATTAATCTTCTGGTATTCTTTTTATTTTAATCTTCTTTTTAATCAATCATATTTTAGATTTAAAGAAGATTATGATATTGAATGAGTCAATATTCATTTCTTTATAAAATCTTTCTTAAATAGTCTAATTATTTTTTAAAATTTTAGAATTATTATTCTTACATTTTTAACAAATTAATAAAAATAATAAAATTTAAATCAAGTATTTAAGAGCAAATATAAAAATGCCCTTTAAAAACGAAATCAGGAGAATCGCTTCTCCTGATCATGGCCCATCCTGCGTCGGACGAGATTTTTTACATAAATATTCTATCAAAATCAAATGAATTTTCAAGATAATAATATGATTCAATATGAATTTTTATTAGTTGCATTATAGATTTCATATAAAAATATATGTCTTAATTTTTGAGTTAAAAAAATAATTTAGAATTGAAAAATAAAAAAAGTTAACCCCAGGAGCATGGGAATTCTTGACAATTGTCTACTGCTATCCAGCAACCCAGCTTTGTTCCTTCACAAGTTAACTTAATTTAAGGAATTTTAAAACTTTTTAAACTTAAATCAATATAAACAATAAATTGTGTTTGTAAAAATTATGTTGGATATTAATAAAATAAGCCCATTTAAGAAAGAATCTATTTGAACATTAGTATTTACTAATGAAATAGCTTTTCCTTTCTTAGATGGGCTTTATTTATGTTTAATCGTTATCTTCATTATAGAATTTTTCTAATAAGTCTACCCTTATTAAGTAATCTTTATCTTTATACGATTTTAAATAATCAACATTAATCTTATATTGATCTGGGAACCTTTTAAATTCTTTAGCCATTCTTTTTATCCCTTCATAGCAAAGAAATGCAGGAGTATTTTTATCGTATGGACCTAATGATGGAAATATAGGGTTAAACATTGTTTCTTTAACATCAACACCAAATAATTCTTTTATAGCATCATTTGTAAGTTGAATAAAATATGGAATATGAATAACTTTATAACCTTTTGAAATATAATTTTGAGTTTTAATCATATCGTTATAAATATTCCTTGGATCTTTATAATGGAGAGTTCCATCAAATTCAATTATTATCTTTAAAGATTCACTTCTATAATCTGGTCTTGTTCTTAACCCACTTCCTTTAATAGTTTTATTTAAAATCCAATCATCAGTAAAAGGATAAATAACTTTTAAATATTCTTCAAGTCCAGTTCTATGTAATCCAGTTTCTTCGTCAATTCCATCTTTAATAGCAGATCTAGTATTTTCTCTTAAATAACCCCACTTTTCGTTTTTAGAGATTGATTGATAATACTCTTTAATTTCATTTTCAGACATATTTTAACTCCCTTCTTTTGTTATATTATTTATGGTTTACAG
>CAVKZU010000068.1:0-506 GCA_963660725.1 Lachnospiraceae bacterium
ACTTTATCTTTATATTTATTTTCAAGTTCTAATTTACTATTTAAAATATCTTTATCTTTAGATTCTTTTAATAAAGAAATTTCATTTTTTAAAGAATTAATTTCATTTGAATATTCATGTTTTAATTCTAATTCTTTATTTTCTAATGTAGTTTTTGAATTTAATTTTAGGTTTTCTATTTCATCATTTAATTTATTAATTTCACTATCTTTTAAAACATTAACTTTATCTAATTCATTTTTGTTATTAATTTCAAGTTCATTAATCTTGGAATTTAATTCATTAATTTCATTAAGATATTCTTCTTTAACTTCTTTTTCTTTTAAAAGTAAGGAAGATTCATTTTCTTTTTTAGAATTTTCAATTTGATTATTCAATTCTTGAATTTTTAATTCATATTCTTTTTTAATTTCACTTTCTTTAATTTTTAATGAATTTTCATTAGATAAATTCAACTTTTCAATTTCATCTTTTAATTTATTAATTTCTATTTGATGAGATAAATC
>CAVKZU010000068.1:516-3606 GCA_963660725.1 Lachnospiraceae bacterium
AATTTAGATTGATAAACTTTGTCTTTATTTTCCTCAATTAATGTTGAAATATAATCTAAATCAACTTCTGTGATATCTTTTAAATCAATAATATCGCCTTTTTTAGCATCTTCTTTTAATTCAAGTATTGTTTTATCTTTAATAATTACACCAATTTTATTCATATCTTTTTTATTTCTTTTCCCTTAAAAATTTATATCCTCATTTTAATATAAGTCATATTTTTAAATCAATATTTTAAGTTCAAATTTCTTTTTACAATTTTCAATTGTTCCATAAAACTAGGGATAATTAATAAAATTAATCTTTTAAAGCGTTGATAGGTATTACATAAACTCCATCATCTCTTCTATATGCAAGATTCCCAAGTCCAACTATTACACATAAAATCTTAGGAGCCTTCCCATTATTATTAATAATAAAATCTTTGACTTTTATTAAATTTTCAGCAGCTTTATCAACTTGATTTGAACCAAGTTTTATTTCAAAAGCACCATAATTTCCATCATTTAATTCAATAATTGCGTCTATTTCATTATTATTATAATCTTGATAATGATATAAAGAAGCATCCATCGCTTCAGCATATATTTTTAAATCATGTTCTACTAAACTTTCAAATAAAAATCCTAAAGTTTCTAAATCATTGATTAAACTATTTGGAGTAACTCGTAATAAGCTTGATGCTAAAGAAACATCACAAAAATGTCTTTTTTCTGCTTGTTTTATTCTCATTTTACTTCTAACTTGCGGAGAAAATGGTTTTTGATTATCAAGTATAAACATTCTTGTAAAAACATCAATATAAGTTTTCAATGTATCTTCATCTATTTTTTCTTGTTCATATTCTTTTAAATCTTCAAGTAATTTTGAATTTCTAATGGTTGTAGATTCGTTTCTTGCTAAAGATCTAAGCAATAATCTCATTTTATTAATATCATATTTTTTTTGATCTAATTTATAAACATCTTCATTTAAAAGAGTGTTGATATATGAATTTGGCACAATAATTGCATCATTTCTTGAAATTCCAACATTTTCAGGCCATCCACCTCTACAAACAAAATAAGTTATATCATTTAAAGTTAATGGAGTTACAGCTTGTGTAGTTATTTTTTCTTCAAATAATTCTTTTAATGAAACGCATCCATTAGAATCATTAGTTTCATATAAAGACATAGTAGACATTTTTATTTTTGCAATTCTTCCAATTCCGCTATGTAAAACCCCTTTAGCTCTTGGAGTAGATGATCCAGTTAAAATGAATTGACCTTTTTTATGTCTTTTATCAACTTCAAATCTTGTTGCATCCCAAATACTTAAAACTTCTTGCCATTCATCGATTAAATGAGGGGTTTCACCTTCTAAAGCGTTTGAATTTGATACTTCAGCTAAACGTTTATTTTGGAAATTGTTTCTAGGATCACCTAAAAGAATTTCACTATTACTATGAAATGATGAAGTCCATGTTTTTCCACACCATTTTGGACCTTCAATGCATAAAGCACCAAATATTTTTAAATATCTTTCAATATTTGCATCAATTATTCTAGGTTTATAATCTTCTTTTTTTGCAATTTTTTCCATATTTTATCTCTTATCAATAATATTTTACTTCATTCCGGTAAATTTGGCAATTTCATTCGGTGAAATTTTGACTTTTCATTCCGGTAAATTTGGGAATTTCATTCGGTTAAATTCGGGCTTTTCATTCCGGTAAATTTTGATAGTAAGATAAAAATAGCATAAAACTAATTTATTTTTAAATTTCAAAATCACTTACAACTTTATAAAATGCTAAGCATTCTTTAAATCTTGGTAACTTAAAAACAATAGAGTTTGAATCTTTTTCAATAATTCCCTTTTTATTTAATACATTTTTATAATTAGATAATTGAGATTTAGATATTTTAAGATTATTAATAATAAATTCATTAGAATTATTTTCTAAAGATGTAATTAATATTTGTTTTTCTTTTAAAGAAAGTTCACTAATTATAATTGAATATGCTCTTTCATAAATTATTTCATCAAATTTTTGAATATTTTCTTTTGAAAGTGTAAAATCCTTACTTGAAAATAAAATATCTCCAAGTAATTGGTATCCATAAGCGTAACCTTTAGTAAATTTAGCGAATTCTATACTATTTTCTTCAGTTAAAGAAAATATCTTTTTATAAGAATTCACAATAGACATTAAATTTAATTCTTTTAAAAATATTTTTGGAGCTCGATACAAGAAAGTTAAACTCTTTTCTTTAGTAAATGATGCAACATTATCGTATAAGCCAGTCATTAACAAATAAACATTAAAGTTTTCTCTTAAAAAAGATTGAAATTCATGTGCGAAAATTTTTGTATATTGATTAGTTACAATTTCATCAATAGTAATTAAAACCTTAATATCCTTCTTTTTTAAATATTCAAAAATTCTTTTTAATAAAGTAGAAACGTTTAAAATTGGCACTTCACCTTTTAAAGTAATACCAAATCCTTGGAATGAAAAATTAAATTCAGTTTTTATAAATAATTTTCTTAACTTTCCTTCATCGATGATATTGCTTGCAAGTTGATTAAGTAAATCATATTCAGCATTTAAATCTACAACAATCCATCCATCTTCTTTTTTATAAAAATCACTAACTGAAGTTAAAGCAACAGTTTTTCCGGATCCTCTAACGCCAGATATAATGAAGATTTCATTATTTGATAAATTTAAAGATAATGAATTATAGATTTCTTCTAATTCACCTTTTCTAGAAATAAATTCTTCTGGTTCTTTTCCAAAAGTAATATTAAATGGATTATTAATCATCATGTTACAACCTCTCTTTTTTTATATTATAAATTAATTTTTATGAACTTTCAAAATTTTTATGAACTTTTGTGAACTCTTATGAACTATTGTGAACTTTGTATTTTTTATGAACTCTTATGAACTCTTATGAACTCTTATGAACTTTGTATTTTTTATGAACTCTTATGAACTCCCAAATTTTTATAAACTTTTATAAACATAAAAAAATGCGATATTATTCGCATTAATTTTAAATTGGCTACCCAGATTGGATTCGAACCAATGTATGTAAG
>CAVKZU010000068.1:3616-10148 GCA_963660725.1 Lachnospiraceae bacterium
CTATTTTATTAATAATAAGGAAATATAAAAATATACATTATAAATTTATAATCATTCTAACTATATTTAATACATAACAAAAATACTTATTTTTATCTAATTATGATGATTTCAATATAAGCTTTTTTGTTAAATTCAAAATTTATTTAATTGAAAAAGAAATAACTAATATATTGTCTTTTATTTTTTAACTGGCTACCCTGATTGGATTCGAACCAATGTATGTAAGTTTCAGAGACTTATGACTTTACCACTTGTCTACTGGGTAAAATAAATGGGTGTAAAAAACACCCATTATAATTATTTTCCTTCTTTTTTACGTTTTGTTTCTTCTACTTGGAAATGATATCCATCTCTACAAGCATCTAAAACAGTATAATCACATTTAAATCCTAATTCATTTTTAGCTTTATCGCAATTTGCAAATGATGTAGCAATATCCCCACTTCTTCTAGGTTTAATGACATAAGGAATTTTAACTCCACTTGCTTCTTCATAGAATTTAATCATTTCTAAAACGGAAGTTCCTTTACCTGTTCCTAAATTATAAACAACAAGTCCTGGATTAGTTGCTAATTTCTTTAAAGCAAGAACATGTCCTTTTGCTAAATCGCAAACATGGACATAATCTCTAACGCCTGTTCCATCAACTGTATCATAATCATTTCCAAAAACATTAACTTCTTTTAATTCACCAGTTGCAACTTTTGCAATGTATGGTAATAAGTTATTTGGAATTCCATTTGGATCTTCTCCAAGTAATCCTGATTTATGAGCACCGATTGGATTAAAATATCTTAATAATGCAAAATTAAATTCTGGATGAATAGTAGCAAAATCATTTAAGATTCTTTCAATCATGACTTTTGTTTCTCCATATGGAGAAGTTGCACTTTGAACTTCATCTGTTTCAACCATTGGAACATGTTTTGGATTTCCATAAACAGTAGCACTACTAGAAAATACAAAATTCTTACATGTTGGATATTTTTCCATCATTTTAAGTAATGCAAAAGTTGAATCTAAATTATTTTTATAATACATTAATGGTTTTTTACAACTTTCACCAACTGCTTTATAACCTGCAAAATGAATAATTGAATCTGGATTTTCTTTTTTAAAGATTTCTTCTAATTTTGCTTCGTCTTGAACATCTTGGATGTAACAAGGAATTTTTTTACCTGTAATTTTTTCAAGTCTTGTTAAAACTACTTCTTTGGAGTTATATAAATTATCAACAATTACAACATCCATTCCATTTTCAATTAAACTTACGACAGTATGTGATCCAATAAATCCAAGACCACCAGTTACTAAAACTTTCATTTTTTTAAAATCTCCTATTTTTTTCTTCTTGAAGAGAGTTTGTCAGCTTCTCTTGATTCTTTTTTATTTTCAAGACGGTTTACCCTTTTATCGCTATCAAAAGCGTCACTTGGTAAAACATCTTTAGAAACCTTATCAATAATTGAATCTGCAATATATTTTGTAACTTCACTTTCAATATATAAACGTAAAGCTACATAACATAAATCAGCATTTTCTTCCATTTTATCTTGTTTTTTCTTATTAGATTTTTCTAATGCTTCAAGTTTAAGTTTAACTTTTCTTGCTTCATTTTTAATAATCTCATCTTGCATACTTTTAAATGTTTCATAAAGTTTTTGTTTATCTTCACTTAAAAATTTATCAAATTCGATTAAAGTTGCAATATCTTTCATTGAAGCACTCTTTTTTAATAAAGAAATTGCAAGTAAATACGCAATATGATTACGGTTATATTTTTTATTAACTGGAGCATCTACAATTTTAGCTTTTACATAATTATTAACCATAAAAGGGGTTATTAAAGTAGATACTTCTTCTCCTTTTGATAAAGGAGATAATACTTCTTGAATATATCCAATTACTTGTTCCATATATAATGGAATATTAGATATTTCATTATATTCAGGTAAAGTGAATTGTTCTAATTTTTTAATATATTCTTTTAATTCATTAAAATTATCTTCCATACTTTCTATTCTACCATTTTTTATTAAATTTATTAATTACTATTTGCAAGATTAATAAATTCAAATTCTTTTTCACTTGCGTCTTTTCGTTCAAATTTAGAATTTCCACTTAATTCTAAAGAAAAAGTAATATCATTATCAATAATTTCATTTGCGTTATCTTTATTAGAATCAGTTGAATCGTCACTCTTTGCTAAAGAATAATTATAAGTTATATTGTAACTATATAATGTACTATTAGATAAAAACATCTTAGAAATAATAGATAAATTTAATTCATAATTTTCATTATTAATTTTACTTTTAGAATTTCTAAGTAAAGTGTATTCGTATTTATCATTTTGATTATCAAAAGTAATTGCGTCATTTGATGAAGAAGAATCTAAAAAATTAAGATTTTTAAAAGAAGAATCTGGTAAAAGAAGGATTGATTCAATTAAATCAATTGAACTTTTTTGAATAGACGTCAAAAAATCATACTTTAAATAAGTAGAATTTACTATTTCATATGCATCAGTGTCGCTTCCTTTAACGGATTCTTTAGAAATTTCAAATATTCCATTTTCTGATGAATAAGTGTATAAATAATCATCTTTTATTGCATGTTTATAACTATTACTAAATGAAGACTTATCAGTTAAAATGGTAATTCCTGTACTTTCTAAATGATTAGAATAGATATTAGATTCACTACGATATGTTTTAGAATCTTCTTTGTCTCCTTCTTTATATTTATAAGTTATTTTATTTGTATAGTTAGATAATTTATCTTTTTCATTACGTTTAATATTTTCAAGATTAAAAAATAACATCTTTCTAGCGTCTAAATCCTTATAGATGTTAGTTTCTGTATTTTCTTTTTTAGCACAACTCCCTAAAGTTAAAGGGAATAATAAAAATATATATTTAGTTAATTTTCTTACATTCATAATTAAATTTTAATAAGAATATTTCTAAAAATAAAGATTATTTAAAGAAATTCTCAAATGAGATTGAAAAATCAGTTTTGTTTAATTTATTTTTAATTGATTTATTTGGGTTATTATCAATGAATGAATAATTTTTATTATTTAATGTATCAAAAACACTACTAGAGATGAAATTAGCTTCTTTATAAGAATATAATTCTTCATGATTATAATTATAATAATCTTCTTTGAATTCATAAGAAGATGGAATTACATAATTAGAATCATCTTCTTCATTATTAATTAATGAAGGAAGTTTAGAAAAATCAATTGATTCTTTAGATTCAAGTAATGAAATATCATTTAAATAATCTTCTTTATAATCATTAGAATTAAGAGATGATAATTTAAAATTATCTTCATTAATTTTATATTTTTCTTTTGTTTTTTCTTCATTAATCAAAAAAGAATCATTGATTGTTTCTTTAATTAATGAATTAAATGAAAAATTATTGCTTCTAAAAATTGTTGATCCAAATGAATCAAATTCTTTAATATCTTTTTCTAACTTAAAGGAATTATTTTCGTTTTTAATTCCAATTAGAAATGTTAATAAACTTACCGCAATTAATTTATCAATCATACCATTATTTTAGCACTTAATAAATTAGATTGCTAATAATAAAATTATTTTATTAATAATTTCTTAATATCTTCTAAAATTAAATCTTTTGATAATCTATTTTTATAAAAAATATCATTAATATCGTATCGATCAATAAATTCTTTCTTTAATCCATAATTTAAAGAATATACATTTTTATTTCCTAAATACGAAGATATTTTTTCTCCAAATCCTCCATTTAATAAGGAATCTTCAAGAGTAATAAATATTTTATGATTTAAAGTTAATTCATCAAGTAATTCTTTATCAATCCCTGATAAAAATCTTTGACGGATTAAAGTAGGTTTAATATTTATTTTTTTAAGTTCTTCTTCAACTTCTTTCCCTAAAAATTCTAAATTTCCAGTGTAAAAAATCGCAATATCATTACCATTATTCATTACTTTAGATTTATTAATAATGGAATAATCTGTATTATCTTCCTTTTTATCTTCTACAATTTTAGCAGGTACTCTTATTGCAAGAGGGTATTTATTTTGAAAGTAAGAATATTCTAACATTTTTAAATATTCTTCTTTACTTGTAGGATCTAAATAAATTAAATTAGGAATATTAGAAAGCATAACTTCATCAAATATTCCAATATGGGTAACATCTTTTGAAGAATAAATCGATCCAAAACAAATAAGTAAAGTGGCATTTACGTTATTTAAGGCTAAATCTTCAATTATTTGATCAAATCCTCTTTGAAGGAATGAACAAGTAACAGGGAAATAAGCATGTGCTTTTCCTTTAGCAAGTCCACTTAAAAAACTAACTGTATGAGCTTCACTAATCCCAGTATCTACAAATTGATCTTTATACTTTTCTCTTCTTTCTTTATTAAATCCAAAAAGATACGCTACTGCACTAGTTAATAAAATAACGCTTTTATCTTTATCCATTAAATTACTAAAGAAATTATAAGAAATTTCACTATAAGGTAATCTAGGGGAAGAAGAATTAAATTCACCACTTTCAATATTAAAAGGCATTGCAAAATGATATTTTTCTTTATTTTTAATTGATGGTAAATATCCATTACCTTTTAAAGTATGGATATGTAAAATAAGAGGATGATTAATATTTTTAACTTCTTCTAATTTTTTAATTAATTTTTCAATATCATTTCCTTCTTCTAAATACTCATAATCGATATCAAATGCTTTAAAAATATTATTTACTGATTTTCCATTAGATTCTCTTAAATCTTTTAAAGATTTATATATTCCTCCTTTATTTTCTTCAATACTCATTTCGTTATCATTAACGATAATTAAATATTGAGAAGATAAAGATGAAACATTATTTAAACCTTCTAATGCTTCTCCTCCAGATAAACTTCCATCTCCAATAACATTAATAATTTTATAATCTTCATTTTTTAATTCTCTTGATTTTGCTAGTCCACTAGAAAGTGAAATTGAAGATGAAGTATGTCCTAATTTAAAAACATCATATTTAGATTCATCAAAATTAGAAAACCCACTATAAAGATTATATTTAGATTCATCAATAAATCCTTCTTTTCTATTAGTTAATATTTTATGGGTATATGATTGATGAGAAACATCAAATATTAACTTATCATTTTCTAAATCAAAAACATAATGAATTGCAATAGTAAGTTCAATAACTCCAAGATTAGGACCTAAATGACCACCAGTAACACTACATTTTTTAATAATTAAATCTTTAATTTCATCACGTAAAATATTTAATTCATCTATTGAAAAAGATTTTAAATCTTTATTTTCTTTAATTTTATCAAGTAACATACAAAAAATATTTTACATTAAAATAGTTTAATTTTAAATTATAAAGCAATTATTTTAGTATATTAATTGCAAACTTAAAGAAAATAAATATAATATTCAAAGTATGATTATTAACACATTATTTATTTTTATTGCAACCTTATTTGCAAGTATTTTAGGAAGCGTTTTAGCCTTATATATTAAAAAATTACCAAAAGAATTATCTAAAGGATTCCAAAACTTTTCTTTAGGTGCAATTATCGCTTTAATTTTTTTAGAATTAATCCATGAATCAATTGAATCTTTTGAAGAAATGAGTAATTCTAAAGCATTAAATGTTTTAACACCTATTTTAATTATTTTAGGAGTCGGATTAATTTTCTTTATTAGTCATGAAGTATTACATCATTTAACTTCTCACCATCATCATGATAATGATGATAATGAAGAATGTCATGATCATTTACATAGTAATGAAATTGATAACGAAAAACATTCCTTATTTATTTCTTCTTTAATATTTTTAGGAGCAATTGCAATTCATAATATTCCAGAAGGTTTATCTTTAGGTTTTAGTTTTATTTCTTCTAGTCAAAATGGAATGATTACTGCATTTATTTTATTTATTCATAATTTAATTATTTCTTATTCAATGGCCTCTAGTTTTAAATTAACTGGTAAAAGAAATGGTTTTTCATTTCTTTTAACTCTTCTTTCTTCTTTACCTGCTTTAATCTTTGCACTTTTAGGATTATTCTTGACATCACTCAATTTAAGTGCAATTGGATCAGGAATTATCCTTGCAATTTCTAGTGGTTCATTATTATATGTTTTATTTATTGAACTTCTTCCACAAGCATTTAAAGAATATAAATCCAAGTATTCATTTATTTATATATTACTTGGAATCTTGCTTACAGGATTTTTAATTTTTACAATCCATACTCATTAATTATTAAAGACTTATTTTAATCAAAAAGTAAGTCTTTTTTAAATAAATTTAAGTATTTTTATTGTATGAAGAAACTTTAAAAGGAAATACTACTTTTACTAATGAAACATTAAATAAAAATCATAAAGAATTAGCTTCTAATTTTAATAAAAATAAAGAAGATGTTTTAGGCGTTATCATCCATATTTCTTATTATAAAGTTAATGATTTCTACTTTATTAGAAAAGAAGATACTA
>CAVKZU010000069.1:0-17460 GCA_963660725.1 Lachnospiraceae bacterium
CCTAGCCTTATAATTATAAGGCGAATTAAAGAAAAAGTCAATATTTTTTCGTATTATTTTTAGTAAAAATTAACGATAAATATCGACTCTTTTAATATTGCTTCATGTTGATTAATACTTAAAATTTTAACCTTATAAAATTTTTGGAGAGTTTAGGCTTTTATATTAGAATTTTTATTAATGATGGTTTTAGATATTTCTTTTAGTTAAATTTTAACCACATTAAAACATCCATTTTCATTAGCGATTTTTTCAAGTCTTTCAATTTCTTCTTGAGACGTAATTACTTTTCCAAATTTTTCTATCCCTTCTTTTCTAACTCCAAAATATCGATATTTAATTAATTTATATCTAGTATTATTTCCAATAATTTTAGAAACTTCTCTTACTGTTTCTTCATTTTGAATAGGATAATTAGGAAGACATACAGTTCTTACTTCTTCTAATTTATTGATACTTAATAAATATTTTAAATTTTTAATAACTACATCATTATCTTTATGGATAATTTCTTTATGAAATAAGGGGTTAAACGCTTTAACATCTAGCATAACTCCATCAGATAGTT
Organism: Lachnospiraceae bacterium; assembly: GCA_963660725.1. Taxonomy (GTDB): domain Bacteria; phylum Bacillota_I; class Bacilli_A; order RFN20; family CAG-826; genus Onthovivens. The sequence continues at coordinate 569 of CAVKZU010000069.1, forward strand.
CAATTAAATCTTTCATTTTTGTTTCATAATCAAAACATCCATTACTATCAAGCAAACAAGTTAAATTGAGTTCTTCTTTTACTCTTTTAAATAATTCTTTTAAAAAAGGATAATAAGTGGTACATTCTCCTCCACTTACAGTAATCCCTCTAATAAATGGTTTTACTTTTTTAATTTCATTAATTAAATAATCAACATCCACTACTTTAGTTTTAGGGCTCGAAAGATTAGGACAAACCTTAATACATGTATCACAATTAACACACTTTGATTCATCCCAAATAACTTTCTCATCTACTATTTTTAAAGCATTAACTGGGCAAGTTTTAACACACTTAGCACAATTAGAACATAAATTTATAGTTTCTGGATTATGGCAATAGAAACAAGAAAAAGGGCAAGATTGAAAAAATATTGCCATTCTATTTCCTGGACCATCTACATTTGAAAATTTAATAATTTTATTTAGAATCGCCTTTTCCATATATTTTACGGTCTAAAGCATGTCCATAATGTTTAGCACCCATACCAAATACAGTAACATTATTTAAAGATTGTTCACCTTTTTCTAACTTTTCAATTTCGCTCTTTTTAACTAAATATCCTGTAACTCTAACAACATCATTTGATGCATTGTAAGCAGTAAAATATCTTAAACCTTCATTAAAAGATCCTTTAATAATATCAAGTAAAGCGTCTTGAGAATTTTTCCAAGTTTCATCAAGTTTAAAAATATCACCAACACCTGATGGGAAAAATTTATGAACTTTACTTTCTAAAAGTAAATGAGTTGCAAGATCTGGTTCATATCCAACAGGAATTCTACATCCTGGTGCGTCATCTAATCCATCACTATCAATACCAACTTGAGCATGCATTTTGTATCGATTATTGAAGTTTTCTGCGTAATATCCTTCATGATTATTAACAATTTCTTCAATTTTACTTAAAACTTTAACTGCTAATTCATTAGCTTTTTCATTATGCCCATAGCCTAAAGCTTTATCTTTAATACCTAAAAGATTGTTTGAGCATTCAGCAACTCCAACAACTCCTACCATTCCAGTAAAATTTTCATGTTTAATAAATCCTTCTTTTACTAAGAAATTACTCTTAAAGAATGATGATTTTTCATTAATAAATTTAATTCTTTGATCCATATTATTTAAAATTAAATTTACATATTTTGGTAAAACATAATCTAAAAAATTATCAATTGAAGTTGCTTCAGTTGAAATTTCATAAAGTCTTAATCTAGGAAGAGTATAACCTCCTCCTCCAACACTTAAAGCATTATAACAACTTGCAATTGCGTAATTAGGATTTTCTTTATAATACATTTTATGATTTGCAAATGAAGGTTTACTTGTTACCATCATTGTATCAATACATGCTTTTGCAAAATCATCACTTGTTAAATCTTCATCATATAATAAGGTAAGATTTGGAATCGCAAGTTGCATTTCTTTAGTTAATTTTAAAATAATTCTAGTAATTTTAGAATCTTTTGGTCCAATATTAGCGTGTACAAATGAATCACATAATGTTTTATCAATATGTTTTAAAAATAATCTTAAAATTTCTTCAGTTAAAGGGTTATCTGCGTCTTTTTCAAAAGGTGCAAAAATCTCAGTAAAATTACCTAAATATACTGGATATGAAGTAATTGAAGGAATATGTTTATAAAAAATTAATAAATTATTACAACATTCAAGTAAAGAGGAAGGTTTAGATAAATCTAAAAATTTGCATCCTTTTTCCATTAAAATTTTATAATCTGGAAGAATGTAACGAGGACGATATGGAAGTAATCCTTCATTTAAATCACAGACTTTCTTCTCTTTTAAAGCTTTTATCCATGCTTCATCTCGAGGAAGAGATTTATCATCCATATTTTCTCCAAGTCTTGCTAACGCTAAAACTTCTTGAAAGTAGGTTAAGCTTTTATCTTCAATAATTTTCATTTGTTCACTTTTTTCCATATTGCACCTCTTTTTTAATACTCTTAATTTTAATCATTTTAAATTAAGAATTAAAGTTATAAAAACAAAAAAAGAACAAATCTAGAGAATTAAAGGGGTAATATAATCCAATTGACTTGTTCTTTTAAATATTTTACTACTTTTTTCAAAATTACAAAGTAAAAATTAACAAAAATTCACTTCCTTCATTCTCTTTTGAATTAACTTTTATTTCAATATGGTTATTAATTGCGATATGTTTACAGATTGCAAGTCCAAGACCTGTTGATCCTTTTTCTTTACTTCTTGCTTTATCTACCATATAAAATCTTTCAAAAATATGATTAATATCGTCTTTTTTAATACCAATTCCAGTATCTTTAATTGAAATAATATTATTTTTAATAGAAATAAAAATACTTCCATTAAGCTTATTATAATTAATCGCATTTGAAATAAGATTAAAAATCAAGCTTCTAGATTCTTCTTTATTCATTAAATAATTTAAATCATTTAAAGAAGATTCTACTTTAATATTTTTAAGCTCAATTTCCCCTTTTAAATCATCTAATACATTTTGGATTATTTCTTTAAAATTAACGATTTCTTTAGAAGTTTCAATATTATTTTCTAATTTACTAATCTCTAACATATCTAAAACAATCCTTTTCATTCTTAAAGATTCTTTTAAAATAACAGAATTTATATGATTAATATCGTCTTTTTTATTAATAATACCTTCTTTAATTAATTCTTCATATCCAATGATACTAGTTAATGGGGATTTTAATTCGTGAGATGCATTAATAAAGAATGCTTTTTTAGATTTTTCAATTCTTTTAGATTCTGTAATATTTAAAAAGATAAGTGAAATTAATTTTTGATTATTAAATTCTATTCTTCTTGTGATTACATCATAATAAGAATCATTAATATTAAATTCAAAAGTTTTATAATCTTTTAAATCTTTTAAAGAATCTTCTATTTTAGATCCATTTTCAAGATATAATAAATTCTTATTTTTAATATCGTTATTTAAGTTAAAAATTGAATAAGCGTATTTATTAATTTCTTTAATATTTAAAGAAGAATCTAAAATAATAAATCCTTCATCCATATTATCTAAAATAAAGGTATTTTGATTCTTTTCACTTTCTAATTCTTTAATCTTTAAATCAAGAAGTAAATAAGTTTTATTAATCATTTCTTTAATCGATTCAATATCAATTTCATTATTAACTAATTCATTATCGTTTACTAAAGTATTAAGTTTATTAATCTCTAATTTTAATGATTTAATGTTATTTTTGTAATAAAGATATGATAAATAGAAGAATACTAAATTAAGAATTAAAAGTAATATTGATCCAATAATAGAAACATTATACGTAAAATTTAATACTTCATTTTTAGTAATTCCAAGTCTAATCAAGTTTAAAGTAGAATCACTTCTTTTAACAACATATAAAGTATCTTTTGAAGTAGTTAAAGACACTTTATAATATGCTTTCCCATCAGAATGGAGGATAAATTCATCTAATCTATTCTCTTCTTTATTATAATTTTTATCGTTATCGTAAATTACACTTCCATCTTTATACGATAAAATTGTAATTCTAAAAGACGATAAATCTTTAAAATAATCATCAATTTCATCTATATAATCATCATTTTGATATATATTATTAATAATTGATAAATAATTATTTAAATCTAATATCGAATCATTTTCAAGTTTTGAAGAAATAGAAAATAAGCTTAATAAAAATATTAAGAATGTTGAAATTAAAAATATAAAATCTGTAATAATTAATCTTTTTTTATTCATCTATTCTATATCCATGTCCATGAAGAGTAATAATTAATGAATCATCTTCTAACTTTTTTCTAATATTTCGAATATGCATATCAACAGTTCTTGATTCATAATTTGTCTCTTCTCCCCAAAGCTTATCCATTATTTCGTCTCTAGAAAGACAAATCCCACTATTTTTAATAAGTAAAAGCAATAAATCAAATTCAGTATTCGTTAAAAAATATTCTTTATCATCTTTAGTAATCTTTCTTTTATCTTCATCGATTTCAAAACCATGGATATTATACACTCTTGATTTAACTTTTCTAAATCTTGCATTTACTCTTGAGATTAATTCTAATATTTCAAAAGGCTTTTCAATATAATCATCCGCTCCTAAATTCAAACCATTAACTTTATCATTTAATAATTTATTCGCACTAATAATTATGATATCAATATCATTATTTAATTTATTATTACGGATATATTTTAATATTTCTTCCCCACTTAATTTAGGAAGCATCATATCAAGTAAAACTAAATCTGGTTTTTTATTTTTAAAAGCGTCTAAAAAAGTTTCTCCATCTAAAAATGAATGAACTTCATATCCAGCACTTTCAAGTGCAAGCTTTATTATTGAAGCGATATCTTTATCATCTTCAACACTATAGATTACTCTTTTCATATTATTATATTATCACTTTACCCTTATATTCTCCATTTTTAATATAAATAATCCATTCATTTATATTTACTAAATGGTCTCCTACTCTTTCTAAATATTTAGCAATTAAAGTAGAATAAATAATTAAATTTTGGTATTCATTTTTATCTTTAAATTCTTCTAATTCTTTTAAAGTATCTAAATATAATGAATCAATTTCGTCATCTTTCTCCATATTTAATTTTGCAAGTTCAATATCTTCACTTAAAAACGCTTTTAAAGTTAAAGTAGTCATTTCTTTAATTTTAGTAATTAAAATATTGAGGGATTCAATATCAATTAACTTTTCTTTTAAAGATAATTTTTTAGAACACCATACTAAATCTTCACTATGATCTCCAATTCGTTCAATATCATCTACTAATTTTAAAATACCTGTAACAATTCTTAAATCTTTAGAATATACTTGTTCTTTTAATAATATTTTTAAACTTAATGATTCAATTTCAACGTATTTAGTATCAATTTCATCATCATTAACTTTAATATCTTTATTTTGTTTAATATTTTCAAGTGCTAAAAATAAATCATTAAAAGTTAATTCAATCATTCTAATTGTATCTAATTTTAAATCATTAATTAATTCATCTTTATACATAATTTCACCTTTATTTATTAATTATTAACTAAATTTACCATTAATATAATCATCACTTCTTGAATCTTTTGGATGAGAGAAGAATTCTTCAGTTTTAGAATATTCTACTAATTCTCCAAGCATAAAAAATGCAGTATAATCACTAATTCTTGTAGCTTGTTGCATGTTATGAGTAACAATAATAATAGTAAATTCTTTCTTTAATTCTCTAATTAATTCTTCAACTTTACTAGTAGCGATAGGATCTAGGGCACTAGTTGGTTCATCCATTAAAATAACATCTGGAGCAAGTGCAATACAACGAGCAATACAAAGTCTTTGTTTTTGACCTCCTGATAAAGAAAGTGCACTATCTTTTAATCGATCTTTAACTTCATTATATAATGCAGCTTTTTCCAATGATTCAATGCATATTTCTTTTAATTCTTTCTTATTTTTAACACCTTGGCATTTTAATCCATAAACTACATTATTATAAATTGACATCGGAAATGGGTTAGGGGATTGAAATACCATTCCTACTTTTGTTCTTAAATAAATTGGATTAACATCTAAAATATTATTTCCTTTATATTTAATTTCACCTTCAATTTTAGTATTTTCTATTAAATCATTCATTCTATTAAAGCATCTTAAAAAAGTAGATTTTCCACATCCAGATGGTCCAATAAATGCAGTTACTTTATTTTTATATATTTCAATATTAATATCTTTTAAAGCCTTTTTATCTCCATAATATAAATTTAAATTTTTCGCTTCAAAGATAACTTCTTCTTTATTATCCATTTCTATCTCCTTTTTTTAACAAATTTATATTCAATTAATTTAGTAATTAATGAAAGAATTAAAACAATTATTAAAATAATTAGTGCAATACTACTAGCTGCAGCATAATTTGGAGTTTCACTAGTATTTAGTAACATCCAAATATGAGTAGATAAACTAGTAGATGATTGATTAAGTAAAATATTATCACTTGCACTAGTTCCTAAAACAAAGATTAATGCAGCACTTTCTCCAATAATTCTTCCAATTGAAAGAGTAACACTCGTTAAAATTCCTCCAATTGAATTAGGTAAAATAAGTTTAAATATTGTTTCAGTTCGACTTGCACCAAGTGCTAATGAATTTTCTAAATATCCAGAAGGCACTTCATTAATCGCTTCTTCAACAGTTTTAACAATTAAAGGAATAAGCATAACTGATAAAGTTAAAGCACTTGCAAGAAGAGAAGGTCCATTTGATTTGAAAGTAGAATTAATAAATGGAATAAATATTAATATTCCTAAAAATCCAAAGATAATTGATGGAATCGCACTAGTCATATCAATTAAACTTCTGATAAGTTTATTAATTTTATTTTTCTTAGAAAAAAGTGCTAAATAAATCGCTCCACCAATTCCTAAAGGAAGTGCAATTATTAAAGTTAATCCAATTAAATAGAAAGTAGTAATTAAACTTCCTCTAATTCCTCCTCCAAAAGTTCTAATACTTAAGGATTCAATTTTAATAGAATTATCAAGCGTTTCTACAAAAGAATCGATATTTTTCTTATTACAACTAACTTCCTCTCCATCTTCATTTTCAACATATAAATAATAAACATAGGTAGGTTTTTGATTAAATTTATTAAATACGATATTTGATGAATCAAGTAATTCATTAAAATAACTGTTACTACAAATTTCATTTATTTTAATAACTTTTTCCCCTTCATTTGTAGTAGCTTCTATAAAACTAACCCCATATTTATATGATTTTTTAGTCTTTTCACTATTATCTTTAAATTCAAAAGTTCTTATATTTTCATCAAATTTAAAATCTCTTCTTAAATGTAATGAATAACTTTCTTCTTTATAATCGCTTGTTATAAAATCCCATGATAAGTTTTTACATCCATTCATTGTAATATAAACTACAATATAAACTAATAATCCAATAGAAAATATTGAAGAAAGATACGTAAATACATTTCTAAATATATCTTTTGCTTTTCTTTTCCTAGATAATGGTTCTTTTTTTAATTCATTTTCCATATTTACTTTTTCCTACTTTTAATCATTACTTTAAAATCAATAAATCTATCTTTAATAAATCTAATTACTTTATTTTCTTTTTTATATGGGTTAGTAATCTTATTTTTAAATCCATTTAAAATAAAATTAGTAACTATAATAACAAGCATTAAGTAAATTCCTAAAGTAAACTTCATATCATATTCAAGTCCACTAGCTTCAGTTAATCCAAGCATCATAATTGTAGTTAAGGTACTAGATGGATCAAATATAAATAATGTAGGTCCTTTTAAAGCATTTCCAATTACTAAAGAAATTGCAGTTGCTTCCCCTAAACTTCTTCCTATTCCTAGAATTATTCCACTAATAATTCCACTAGTAGCACCTTTAATAACTACCTTGAAATTAGTTTCACTTTTAGTAGCACCAAGAGCAATACTTCCTTCAATATATGATTTTTCTACACTTTGAAGAGAAGTAATTGAAACAATTGTAATAGTAGGAATTGACATACATGCAAGAATAATAATTCCTGAAAGTAAACTAGCACCTCCCATAGTTTGGACTCCACATAAAGTTGCAAAATTGTTTACAAAAGGACAAATAACCATTTGACCAAATAAACCAAAAATAATCGAAGGAATTGATGATAAAAGTTCAATTCCACTTTTAAAAACTATTCCTAATGCTTTAGGAGCAATACGAGTAATAAAAAGAGCAGTTAAAATAGATACCGGAATTGAAATTATTAAAGATAAAATAACTGCAATTAAAGTATTTAATAATAAATAAAACGCTCCATAATTACTCCAATTAAATCCAAATAAGAATTCACTAAATGATGGAGTAACTACTACACTTGGATCAGTAGAATAATTTTTAAAGAAAGGTGAAATACCTTTTACTAAAATTACAACAATTGTAACAACAATTACGCTTGTACAAATTAATGCAATAAATAAAAAAAGAAAGAACATACTTTTATCAAGTATTGTCTTTCTTTTTGAGTTTTTTAATATCTTTTCTTCACTTAATATATTTTCCATACACTAATATATTAAGTATTATATTTATTTGATTAAACCAAGCGATTGTAAAGAATTGTAAAGATTTTGTAAATTTTATTTAATAACTTCTTTCCATGAAGTTACTGTACCTACAGTATCTCCGTTATCGTTTTTACCATCTTTACTATACATACTTGCTAAAACAGTTGCACTTGTAGAAACATATGTGTTTTCAGAATTAACGATTGGAACAATAGCGTCAACACACATTTTTCCACTTGTATTTTCACTAGCTGCTTCACTAGATTTTAATTCTCTACTTAAAAAAGCAATATCTAATGCACTAACACTATCTTTTTCAGCACCTTGAGTGTATTTATAAGCGTCTCCACTACCACCATGATTATGAGTAAATTTAACATTTGATGATTTAACATATTCTTTAAAAGATGATGTTAATTTTTGAGACATCTTTTGAACTGAAGTTGATCCACCAACTTTAATTTCAAAACTTAATGATTCATCATTTAAAACATCTTCATATTCTTTTGAAAGTTCACTCCAAGAAGAACCACTAACACTTAAAATACCATCACTTTCTTTCATAATACGTTTTCCATCTTTAGAAAACATAAATGCAACAAAAGCACTACAAATTTTACCTTTTTTAGAATCTGAATATTCACTTCTTATAATATAATTGAAGTTTCTTGTTAATTTATAAGTACCATCTAAAACTGTAGATTCACTTGCTTTAACTCCTTCATATTCTAATCCTTTAATTTTTCCTGTTGTATCTTCTTCAACACTAGCAAGTGAAGCGTAACCTAATCCATAAACATCATTTTGGACTTTAACTAACATATCTGCGTTACTTGAAACTGTAACAACATTTGATTTAATTCTATTATCTCCTGAATAATCAGGATTTTTATCATCTCTTGCTTTTGCACTTTCTAATCCAATTTTAGTAAAGAATCCATCACGAGTACCACTTGTTGTATCACGAGTGTATAAATTAATATTTTTTGAAGTATCAAATGTAGAAGTATTTCCTCCACAACTTGCAAGTGTACCTAAGACTACTAAGCTAACAAAACATTTTTTAAAGTTTTTCATATTCTTTTCTTTTTTCTCCTATTAAAACTTACGTCTATATTATTAGATTTATAAAATTAAGATAAAACCTTGCTAGTGTAAATAATTGTAAAGAAATTGTAAAAATTTAATTTTACTTAAAATTATTGGATAAATTTAATAAAATAATTTATATGAAAATAACAGTTTTAGGAAGTGGAGCATGGGGAAGTGCTTTAAGTAATGTATTATGTGATAATAATCATGAAGTTTTATTATATGGAAGAAATGTTAATGAAGTTAATGAAATTAATTTAAACCATACAAATTTAAAATATTTAAAAAATATAAAATTAAATAGCAATTTAAAATCTACTAATGATATTAAATATTCTTTAGATTCTTTTAGTCCAGAAGTAATTTTAATTGCAACTCCTTCTTCTACTTTAGAATTTATTTGCAATGAAATTAAAAAATATAGCAAAGGAGACGTTTTAATTATCAATGTTTCAAAAGGTTTAGATAAAGTTACTTTTTCTCCTTTAAGTGATACAATTAAAAATTATTTAGATAATTTTTCTTATAAAGATGTTGTTTCTTTAATTGGACCTTCCTTTGCAAGTGAAGTTGCTAATAGAGAATTAACTTTAGTAAGTGCAGTCTCTAAAAATTTAAAATACGCTAAAAAAGTTCAAGAATTATTTTCAAATTCTTATTTTAGAGTATACACAAATGATGATGAAATTGGAGCAGAATACTCTGCATGTATTAAAAATGTTATTGCAATTGCTAGTGGAATAGCTACAGGACTTGGGTATAAAGATAACGCAAAAGCAGCTTTAATAACACGTGGATTACATGAAATGTGTAAATTTGGTATTTTTAAAGGTGCTAAAAAAGAAACATTTTTAGGATTAACCGGGATTGGAGATTTATTTTTAACTTGTTCTTCTTTTTCATCTCGTAATTTTTCTTTTGGATATGAAATTGGTAAAAAGAATAACGCTAAAGAAATAATGGAAAATAATAAAACTACAGTAGAAGGAATTAATGCATGTAAATTTTTAAATAATGCATGTAAAGAATATAATATCGAAATGCCTATAACTCAAAGTTTATATAACGTTTTATTTTTAAATAAAATTCCTAGTGAAGAAATTAAATTATTAATGGAAAGAGAATTGAAAAAAGAATTTTAAAATATTATTTATTTTTCTTTGATTCTTTTATTTTTTCTTTTTTATATCTATGTTTATCAAAAATATTATCTTTCTTTTTCCACAAGGTAAAAGATTCTTCTCCATTATTAATAAATATTTCACAAGTTTTAGTATCTTCTAAAATTGCAATATCTTTTGGATTTTCTTTTAATTTAAACTTTCTTTTGAATGCATAAAGTGTATTATCTTTAATTTTTACACCTTTACATTCTTTTTTAAGTAAAAAATTGCATTCTGAAACTGGAAAATTAATAAGATTTTCATCTATTATTTTAAGTTCTCTAGGAATTGAAAGTGCACCTGCATAACTAGCGTATTTATCTGGTGCTTTTTTCCAACTATACATCCATCCGATTATAATTCTTCTTGATCCATCAAAAAATGTTTGAGGTGCATAAAATTCAGGTCCAGCTTCATTTTGAACACGTCTTTTTTCTTTAAACTTTTTACCATCAAATGAACCTATAATAAAATTAGTAGAATATAAATCTCTATTCATCATTGAAAACATTAAGATATAATCATTACCAAGTTTAAAAAAATCTGGACATTCAATAACTTCTCCACAATTTTTATCTTCAAATAATACTCCAACATAAGACCAATTAAATAAATCATTTGATTCAAAAAGTAAGACTTTTCCAACTCCATCTTTTCCTGATCCACATACCATCATGTATTTATCTTCATATTTAAAAACTTTTGGATCTCTAAAATCTTTACTACCATCAACAGGAACTTTATCAATAATTGGATTTTTATCATATTTTTCAAAATTTATTCCATCTTTACTTATTGCTAAAGATTGAGTTTGCCCTAATTCTTTTGAAACTGAAGTATAAAATAAATATAAAACTCCATCTTTTTCAATTGCACTTCCTGAAAAACATCCTCCATCATTTTCATAAGGTTTATCTGGTGTTAACGCAATTGGTAATTCTTCCCAATGAATTAAATCTTTACTTATTGCATGTCCCCAATGCATTGGTCCCCAAACTTTTGCGTATGGATAATGTTGAAAAAATGCATGATAAACTCCATTAAACTTACATAATCCATTTGGATCATTCATCCATCCTTTTTTAGGTTCGAAGTGATATTTTAATCTTTGCATATTTTTATAATTCTTCATATAAATTCATCCTTAATAATTTCGCTACTATGTTAAGTCAAATAAGAAATATATACAATTTTAATTTATAAAAATTAGAATTTTAACTTATCTAAATTTCAAAAAAATGATAAAATAATTGTATTAAAAGAAGGTAAAAAAATATGATTATTACTATTGGAAGAGAATATGGATCTGGAGGAAGATATATCGCTAAAAAATTAGCAGAAAAATTAAATATTCCAGTCTATGACAAAGAAATTATTGAAGAAGCAGCAAAAAATTCTAATTTTGCACATGGATTTATTAAAAATAATGAAGAAAAAGTTAACTCAATCTTTGATTCATTCTTTGGAGGTCAATTATCTTTAACTGATAATTTATATGTTGAAGAAACAAATGCAATTAAAAAATTAGCAGAAAACGGAGATTGTATTATTGTTGGAAGATGTGCAGATTATATTTTAAAAGATAGAAAAGATTTAATTAAAATCTTCATTCAAGCATCTATGGAAGAAAAAAAGAAAAGATGTGTAACTTATTATCATATTGATGAATCAAAAGCTGAAGATATTATCAAAAAAACTAATAAAGCAAGATCAAGATACCATAACTACTTCACTGATACTAAATGGGGAAGAAGTTATGATTATGATTTCTTAATTAATAGTGATATTGGTGTAGATGAAACAGTTGATGTTTTAGTTAAATACATCGAATATCGTAAAAAACTTTGCAAATAATCTTTAAAAAAGATGGAAATTATCCATCTTTTTTATATGCTTACTAAAAAGAGTAGAATCAAATCTACTCTAAAATTTAATTATTCTTTAAAGAAATCTCTTTTATTAAATGGTGCTTTTAAGAATCTTCCAAACGCTCTTTTATTTGTAAGCCACATGATTCTTGCATTATTTTTGGTGTTTTTAATCATTCTTGGAACTGAATAATTAACAATAGTTTCTGGATAATCACCTAAAATATTATAAACTTTCTTTGTTTTTTCAGGTAATTCGATCTTTGTTTTATCTCCATTTGCACTTTTAATAAAATTAGTAATCATGATACCAGGAGTTAATCTACAAACACAAACTTTTCCAGAAGTTACTTCTTCACTTTCTTTAGCAAGTGCTTGAGTAAAATAAGTTATTGCTCTTTTACTGGTACCATAAATTGTTAATCCTTTCATCATAGCATCATTAGATCCATAACCTTCGACATTATAAATTTGTCCAAATCCTTGTTCTTTCATATATTTAAAAGCAATTTTTGATCCATAAATTGCACCTTTTAAGTCAATATCAAGTAAAAAATCAATTTCTTCTTTCTTTAATTCATATACTGCTTTATCTGGTTGATTTACTCCAGCATTATTTACCCAAATATCAACTCTTTTAAAAGTTTGTTTAGCTTTTAAATATAAATTTTCTAATTCTTCATAACTTGTAACATTGCATTTAACACTAATTGCTTGGGTATTTTTATAATTTATTTTGTTTAATTCTTCTAATGCTTTAGCTAATAATTCTTCATTAACATCACTAATAACAACATTAAAACCTAATTCTTTAAATTTTTTAGCTTGTTCAAACCCAAATCCTCTAGCGCTTCCTGTAATAACTACACATTTATTATCCATTTTTAGTTATCTCCTTAAATTAACTTATATAATTATTATATACCTTCAAATTTAAAAAGATTACTTTTTATAATTTCTTACTTGTAATATTTGATTTTTAACTAAACTTTTTTGATATTTTTTTCAAAAAAGTTTAGTTAAATGAAAGTTTTTAATAGTTACGCTAACTTCTTAAGTAAATAATCTTCTCGAAAAACTTCGTTTTCTTTTGCATCACAAGGATCTATACATATAATTACTTCATAAACGCCTAAATCTTCATAATAAGAATAACTATAAATATAAGCATCAATATACAAATAATCTGGCAATTTTCCTTCTTTTTTAAAATCTATAATATATGGATCTACATAATATGATTCATTTTCTTCTTCTTTAGTGTTAAAAAAGACATTTTTCTCACTAAAAGGAATATAATCTTCTTTATATAATCCAACTAATTCAACTTTATTTTCTTTTCCTATTTTAAAATCTTTATATTTAATAATCATATTTTTATTTTGTTACCATTTTTATAAATATCAATTAAATATCTTTATTTAAAATGGTAAAATACTTTTTATATGAAAAACGAAATTGAATTATTATCACCTGCTGGAACTCCTGAAGCATTTTATAATGCTATTTCAAATGGATGTAACGCAATATATTTAGGATTAAATAAATTTAGTGCAAGAGCATACGCTACAAATTTTTCTTTAGAAAATTTAAAAGAATTCGTAGATTATGCACATTTAAGAAATGTAAAAATTAATGTTACAATGAATACAATTCTTTATGATGAAGAATTAGAAGAAGCTTTTGAAACCGTAGATAAACTTGCCGGGATTGAAGTAGACGCAATCATTGTCCAAGATTTAGCTTTACTTACTTATATCACAAATAAATATAAAAGTATTGAAGCACATGCTTCAACTCAAGTAGGAATTGATGATATTTACGCCTCTACTTTCTTTAAAGAATTAGGTATTAAACGAGTTGTTTTAGCAAGAGAAACCCCACTTTCAAGAGTAAAAGAAATCAAAGAAAAATTAAATATTGAAGTTGAAACTTTTGTTCATGGAGCATTATGTGTTTCTTATAGTGGAAATTGTTTAATGTCATCTTATATTGGAGAAAGAAGTGCAAATAGAGGAAGATGTGCAGGTTGTTGTAGACAAATCTATTCTTTAATTGAAGATAATAATAAATTAATTAAGAAAGGATACCTTTTAAGCTTAAAAGATTTAAATACTTCTTCTAATATTGATAATATGAGATTTATTGATTCTTTTAAAATTGAAGGAAGAATGAAAGAACCTCAATACGTCGCTAAGGTTACTTCAACTTATCGAAAAATTATTGATAATAACAAAGTAGATTTAAATGAATTAAATAAAGTTTTTAATAGAAATTACACTAAAGGATTTATTAATAACGCTAAAATTGAAGATATTTCAAATATTGATCGACCAAATAATAATGGGTATTTAATTGGAGAAATATGTAATATTAATAAAAATAAAGTTTGGATTAGATTATTTGATGAATTAAATAAGGGAGATATTATTAGAATTGATAATGGAAATATTACAAAAGAAATATCTTTGCCAATTACTAAAATGTTTGATCCTGATTTTAAAGAAATAGAATCTTCTTCTAAAGTTATTATTATTTATCTTGAAAAGAATGTTCATTTAAAAGATAAGGTTTATAAAACTAAAGACATAAAAGAATTAAAATTAATTGAAGAAGAAAGTAAAAATAATATTTATTCTAGACTTCCTTTAAAAATATCAATTACTTGTAAATTAAATAAACCTATCTTTATAAAAATAGAATATTTAAATTATAAAGGTTATTTTAATAGTGAATATATAATTACTAATGCTTTAAATAAAGCAACTACAAAAGAAGATATTGAAAAACAATTAAATAAACTTAATGATACTCCATATTTTATTAAAGAATTAAATATTGATATGGATAATAATATCTTTATTCCTTTAAAAGAAATAAATGAAGTAAGACGAAAAGCAATTGAAGATTTAAATAATAATCGACTTAAAAGTAGGATTATTGAAAATAAAGATAAAATTAGTTTTATTCCTCAAACATTTGAAAATGTCACCCCTTCTTTAAGTGTTGAATGTAATACAAATGAACAATTTGAAACATGTAAAGAATTAGGTATTAAAAATATTTATTATAAAAATATCGTAAGAAGGAACAATTTAAATTATATTGATGCTACTTCAAAAGAAATCTTAATTGGAGGGTATGGAGGTATTAATTACTATAAAAATAAAGATAAAGATTTAATAAGTGATTATTCATTTAATGTTGTTAATTATAAAAATGTTGCAATATTACATTCTTTAGGTATTAAAAAAGTAACTTTATCATATGAAATCGATAAAGAACATATTAATAATTTAGTAGATAATTATTATAAAGAATATAATTCATATCCAAATTTAGAATTAATTGTGTATGGAAATATACCTGTTATGAATATGAAATATTGCCCTTTAAAAAGACTTGGAATGTGTGGAGAATGCAAAAAACATCAATATTCTTTAAAAGATAATTATGAATCATTCAAAGTTTCATTCCATTCTGATTGTACTTTAGAAATTAAATCATCTAAAAAATTGAATGTAATAGACTTAATGGATAAAGTTAATCATATCAATTCATTTAGAATTAGATTAACTGACGAAAATAAAGAAGAATCTTTAAAAATCATTACTCTTGCACTTAATAAATTAAATTCTATTCATAATGAAGAAAGGATTTTTGATCCAAAAAATAATACTAGAGGTCATTTTATTAAAAATCCTTTATAAAAATATAGGTATATCGCAAAAAACGATATACCTATTTTTATTTTAATAATAAATTTAATACAATTAATCCTGCAATGATATAACCAAAGCAAAGGAAGAATCCATATAATCCTAAAGTTAAATAATCTACTCCTTTATTTCTAGATCCATGATGAGGATGATAGAAGAATAAAATTGGAATTAAATAAATAATTTGGTAATAGTTTCCAATACCTTTTATATTGGTATTTGTATCTTTAAATATGTATTCAATTAAGGCAATTAAAGCAATAATTAAACAAACAAAAATATTTTTTATAAAATAGAATCTATTTCCATTAAAGAATTTTTTAGCGTTAATTTCTCCATATCGATGTTTAAAAAATAATCTAATAAAATAAAGTCCAACAAGATAAGATACACAAAGTATTGAAAATTGAGGTCTTTCACTATTTATAAAATATTTTCCCCATAAGGATAAATCCCATCCCCAAGCTTTATAATTTTCAAAAATTAATGTTGTTACAAAAACCCAAACAATTGGAATAATACTCATTAATCTAAAAATAATTGTTCTTTTTTTAGTAGTTAAGAATTTTGGATTATAAAATAAGAAAAACATAATTGCAAAATAACAAGAAATCGATCCAAAGTTATTTGGAATAATATATTTTTCTCCAAAAATAGTGAATAATCCACGCATTCTAATTAAATATTCAATTAAAATACATTCAGAGAAATATAATCCAATGAAAACTAAAAAATAACCAAATATATTTCTTAAACTTCTTCTATCATCAAGATAAATATCAAAATCAATAAAGTAAAGAAGGAACATTCCAATTGTAAAATAAGAAAACAATCCAGAAGAGATTTGATTATATGCTTCTTGATTTATTCCTTCTCCTGCAAAGATATAAACAATTGTATAAATT
>CAVKZU010000070.1:0-4986 GCA_963660725.1 Lachnospiraceae bacterium
TTTTAATACTTTAGATGTATTTGATTTTGATTCAAATAAATCAAGAACATATTTTTTAACATCTTTTGGTTTTTCAATGAATTTTAATTTATGAGTTAATTCATTAATCTCTTCATCATCAAATCCATTTAATTCCATTAAATTCATTACCCCAATATCATAAACATTAGAATAAATATTATTTCTTAATCCAAAAGCAATATTATCAAATACATTTAAATGAGGAAATAAAGCGTATTTTTGGAAAACTGTATTAATTGGTCTTTTATGAGATGGAAGCGATGCAATATCAATCCCATCAAGGAGTAATTCTCCTTTTTGCATATTTTCAAAACCACCAATAATTCTTAATGTAGTAGTTTTACCACATCCAGAAGGTCCTAAAAAAGTTACAAATTCATTCTCATAAATTGATAAATTAAAATTATCTAAAATGACGTTATCTCCATAAGACTTATTGATGTTTTTTAATTCAAGAATTTTAGATACCATTTCACACAATCTCCCTTGTTAATAAACAATGCAATGATTATATACTTATTTTTATAAATGTGTATATATTTTTATTAAAATATATACTAATATTTTTCATTATTTTTAACGATTTAAAATCGTATGTAAAATTGAGATGAAAATTAGGGGTAAATTTGAGTAAATAAAGAAGTAAAATCCTTTAATTTTTATGATTATTTTTAATTATCCAATGTCCTTATTTGTCTGAACCTCTTCTTTCAATAATTCCTTTTTCTTTTAATTTTCTTATAGCTCTTAAAAAAGTAGTTTTATGTTTACTTAATATTTTTGCTATATCGTCAATTGTGATATTTTCATTTTTGTTAATCAAATCATAGATAGCTTTTATGTTTCAGTTAATTTTACAGTAGCGTTTACAGATGCGTTTACATTCTCAAATGTAACTTTTCTTTACTTAAATTCAGTTTTTATTTCTAAAACTGGAAATGAGTAGAAAAAATCCACCTTTTCAAATAACAGATATTACTTTAAAAATTCGTAGAAGGAAATAAAATTTACAAAGTAATTAATAAATTAATGTATGACTAATTTAAAGTTGTACTTTAGATTAGTCATAAATCTATTGAAAATTTATCAATATGTGACTAAAATAAAGTTATACTTTAGATTAGTCGGAGATTAAATATGTCATACATCAATACTTATATTCCTCGTGCTATTGAGGAAGTAATTAAAAAATCATTTGAAAATAATAAAATAGTATCAATTCTTGGATCAAGACAGGTTGGAAAATCTACTGTTATTGAACACTTATATCCAAATATGAAACTAGTATCTTTGAAAACCAATTTCATGTGTATGCAAGCAAGAAGTAATCCAGATTCTTTTATTAAAGGATTAAGCATTCCTTCATTTATTGATGAAGCTCAAAAAGCACCTGAAATTTTTGGATCACTTCAAGAAACAGTAGATAAAAATAATTTTTATTCCCAATTTATACTTTCAGGAAGTAATAAACAAAAACTTGATGAAAAGATAAAAGAATCTTTATCAGGAAGAACTTCTATTATTGAATTAAATGGACTTTCTTTAAGAGAAATTAATAATGTATCTTTTAATAAACATTTTGTACCTACTGAAGAATACATAAAAGAAAGAGAAAAACATTTAAAAGAATATAAAGATATTTGGTCTTATATTCATAGAGGAAGCTACCCTGAACTTTATGATAATAAAAATAAAGATTGGGAAGAATTCTATTCTTCATACGTTCAAACTTATATTGAAAAAGACGTTTTAAGTGATACTAAAATAAAAGATATAACAGCATTTACTAGATTTTTAAGTGCAATTGCATCAAGAACTGGCCAAATATTAAATTATGATAACATCGCTCAAGATGTTGGAGTATCAAATGTAACAATTAAAGAATGGGTAGCAATATTAATTAAAACTAATATTATTTTATTGCTTCAACCATATTATAATTCTCATCTTAATAGAGCGATTAAATCTCCTAAAATATATTTTAAAGATACAGGTCTTGCAGCGTATTTAAGTGGATGGTTAAGTAAAGATCAACTTGAAAGAGGTGCATTAAATGGAGCGTTCTTTGAAACATTCATCGTTAATGAATTAATTAAATCATTTTCTAATGAAGGAAAAGATTATTCTAAAAGAATCTTCTTTTATAATGGAAAAGATAAAACCAGGAAAAAAATCAATAAAAATGGAGAAGAAACTACTATTAATATTGAATCTGAAATTGATTTTATTATTGAAGAAAATGGAGTGTTATACCCAATTGAAATCAAAAAGAAAGATATGCCACTTGCAAGTGATGCTCAAGCATTTGAAGTATTAGATAAAGATATTACTAAAACAAGAGGTATGGGAGTAATCATTTCTTCAAATCCAAATAAAATATATTTAAGAGATAATCTTATGTGTTTACCAATTGAATATATTTAAAATAGCAAATCATATAAGAATAAATAGCAATTAACGAAGATATCGGAGAACCAATACTTATTACATTAATCTCCGATTTTTTCATTAAACCTAGTTAAGATTTCTTAAAAAGAAATACAATTTATTTTTATAAAAACCAATATTCAGATAATTACTTCACTCATAGCGAAGTAGTAAGCGAAGTGATAGCGAAGTTTTACTACTCTCTTACTTCGCTTTATGATAAAATATAGTCACATGGAGGATAAAATATGCAAATTGATGAACTTATAAATGGATTAAATATTGAAGATTATCAAAATGAATTCAAAGTTATAATCAAAGAAGGTGTAAATCCATCAACAAACGAAAGATATGAATACAATTGGTTAAAAACACTTGTAGCTTTTGCTAATAGTCAAGGTGGAACTTTATATGTTGGAATTGATGATAAAAGTCATGAGGTTACAGGATTATCGTATAACGATTTTGATAAAACAGTTTTAATGATTCAACGTCAAGTAAGCGAACACATCGAACCACCTTTAATCTATAAAATTGATAAAATAATAATACCTGGAACTAAACCATTAAGATACGTTCTTAAAATAATTGTTGAAAAAAGTAAATTTCCACCACTTTCACTTAAATTTAATGGTACATCTACAATTTATGTTCGTCATTTTGGGTTCACTAGTGTTGCTAAAGGTGAAGAGATTCGTAATATGATTATGAATAGTGAATTTGTAAGTTTTGATACTTTAGAAACTAATGAAGTTTTTAATCCTGAAGATTTTAAATTGCTATATGAAACATATAAAGAAAATAATGATGGAAAAGAATTAAAAGAAAAAGATTTAATTAATATTGGTTTTATGGACATTAATAAAAAGCTTAAAAGAGGAGCTTTATTATTTAAAGATAATTGTAATGAAGATAGAACGACAGTTGAATGTTCTTTATTTAAAGGATTGAATAAAGGGGATAATGTTTTTTTAGCAAATGAAAGATTTGCTTCAAATTTATTAAGTGAATATAAATCAATAATTAACTTTGTAAAAAATCATTCTGCTTATGGTTTTAAGAAAGTTGAACAAGGGAAAGAAAAATATATTGCATATCCAGAACGTTCCCTTTTTGAAGCAGTTATTAACGCATTAGCACATCGAAATTATTTTATCGATGGTTCACAAACCGAAATAAATATCTATAAAGATCGCTTAGAAATAATTTCTCCAGGTTCTCTTGTTAATTCAAAGTGGCTTCAAAAAGAAAAAGATTTATCTTCAATTCCACCAATTAGAAGAAATAACCTCATTTGTGAAGTATTTGCAATGTGTAACTTAATGGATAGAAAAGGTTCAGGGTTTGATAAGATAATTGAAGAATATAAACCATATGGTGAGTCTTTTGCACCTTACGCTGATTCAACTGATACATATTTTTCAATTACACTTCCTGATTTAACGCACCAAGGAGGATTAATTTCATCTAATTCATTACCTAATGTAACAATAACTGGTTTATTAGATGTTAAACATGCTGAAAAGATATTGTCATATTGTTATTTTGAAAACCGAACAATTAAAGAAATTACTGATTTTTTAAATATCAAACCTTCAACATATTTTAGAAAAGAAATAATTAATAAATTAGTTGAAGAAAACTATTTAATACCAAACCTAAACGATCGTCCAACTACATATAGAACAAATACATTGAAAGTAATTCCAAATTAATTACTTCACTCATAGAGAAGTAGTAAGCGAAGTGAGAGCGAAGTTTTACTACTCTTACTTCGCTTAGTTAAAAATATTACTTATTTATCGATGTTTTATATCTAAAATAAACACTTTTAAGATTTATTGGCAATAAACGAAAGAATTAAACAAGTTTGAATTTTGTTTACTTATATTTTTTGATCCAATCATATGAATAAAATTCATCATCATTTAAACATTCTTTAATAAAAATTGTAAACGTATAAATTTTTTCAGATTCAGCTATATCATAAAGCCAATAACCATGGTCCGATTCCCAAACTTCATCCCAATCATTGAACTTTATTGTTTCGTCAAATTTATTTAAATCTTTAACATCTGTTCCTATTTTTATTCCATTATCTAATTTTCCTTTAAATTCTTCTTTAAAATTAATTTGCCATAATATGTTATCGGCAAAAATCAAAGACATATAATTTTCAATGTAAATTGTTTCCCGTGGAATCTTTTTTGTACATCTTTTGTTTGGTTTAACGCCAATACAATATTTAATGCCATGTTTTTTTAAAATTTGAACAACATCGTTTAATTTAGATCCTAATTTAATATCATCAATTCCAACAAATGGAATTATTTTTTTATCATCATAATACTTCATACTTATTTTTCCCTACATAATCTCACAAAATTTTAAATAATCTTTCAAAAAATCAATTATTCTCACGGAAGAATATGAAAGATTATTTTAGAATAAATACATATTATATTCTTCAAACATATTTATATTTACCAAATACCTAAACAGTTTAACTTTCTAACACATAGATATTAATTACAATCG
>CAVKZU010000071.1:0-3537 GCA_963660725.1 Lachnospiraceae bacterium
GTTAAAAGAGCAAATTTTAAATCTTCATTTTTCTTACTAAATAAAGGAAAAACTTTATTAATTTTTTCAGTTAATGATAAAGATTCATTGTTTTTATCTAATAAGATAATTCTTTTATTATCGTTAGTTTTGAGTAAATTAAAAGAAATATAATCTTTAAAAATACATTCTTCATCAAAATTTAATTCAATATCAATTGATGGAACTTCATCTTTACTTCTTACTAATTTTAAATTTTTATCTTCAAGTAAAGAAGTATTATTGTTTTTATCTACTAAACAATAGATTGTGATATCTTTTGAACCGATTAAGGTACTTTTTAAAACTTGTGCAAGAGCACTTTGAGCATCTGATTTTATAAATTCTACGTAAATATTCATATATATAATTTTACTATTTTTGAAGAGATTTTAAAAATTATAATTTAATTTATGATAAAATTATTTTAATGTATAAAATTTTGGTAATAGATGATGAAAAACAAGTAAGAGATAGATTGATAAATTTAATTAAGAAGAATTTTTCTTCCGATTTTGAAGTGGTTGGAAATTACGATAATGGATATGATGCTTTATTAAATGGAGTAACTTTAAATCCTGATATTATGATTACTGACATTAAAATGCCTTATATTAGTGGAATTGAGCTTGTTAAAAGAATGAAAATGGAACTTCCTTTAATTGAAGCGATTGTTATTAGCGGATATGATCTTTTTAATTATGCTAAAGAGGCTATTGAACTTGATGTTGTTAATTATTTAACTAAACCAGTTGATACTCAAGAATTAAAAGATTCTTTATATAAAGCTAAAGACAAATTAGATAATCGTAAAATGATTGAAAGAATTAATGAAATACAAGAAAAAGTTAATGATGATTTTGATTCAATTATTAATGAAGATTTAAAATCACTACTTCGATATAATGAAGTACCAGAATCATTAAACGAAAAACTTAAAGAAGATGGAATTAATTTAGATTTTAATAATCTTTTAATTGGTGCGATTGATTTTGATAAAGAAAATAAAGATATTAAAGCAAATGAAGTGGATTTAATTTATAACTCTTTAAAAAAAGTTATTAAAAACGAATTTAATCAAAAGAATTTAAATTATGTATTTTTTAAAGGAAATACTAAATATATTTTATTTTTATTAAGTGATGAAAAGTTAGATAGAGAATCAATCCATTTAAAATGTGCGAGTGTTCTTGCGAATATTTTAAAGTTAAATAATGTTTCTTTATCAGTTTCTTTTGCAGAAGCTCAAGAAATGGAAGGATCCTTTAATTATAAAAGAACATATAATAGATGCTTAAGAGTTTATGATTATAAATCATTAGTAGGAGAAAATGTTATTTTATTTTATGATGACTTTCTTCAATCAAATATCTCATTTCCTAAAAAAATTGATGAAAAACAAATTAAAGATATTTGTTATGAAATTTTTTATGGTTCTAAAGAAAACTGTAAAAACAAAACCCATGAATTAATTAAAAGTATTTCAAATGGAGAATTTAAAAATGTTTATTTTTATGGAATTACTTTATTAATTAATGAATTATTACATAATTGTATTGATATAAATGAATTATTTTTGGAATATATGGATTATAATTTAATAATTCAAGAAGTTTTAAAATTTAAAAATATTGAATATTTACTTCAATTTTTAGATAGTTTTATTGATAAGATATATGAAATTAATGAAAAAAGTAGAGAAGAAGGTGTTTCTAAATCTTTTATTAATATTAGAAACTACATCAATAAAAATTATAAAAAATCATCATTATCTTTAGAGTCTTTAGGTGAAGAATTAGGATTTAGTGTTTCTTATATTAGCGCGATTTTAAGAAAAAATAACACTAATTTTACAAAAATGGTAACTGATTTAAGAATGAAAGATAGTGAAGAACTATTATTAAATAGTGATGAAAAGATTATTAATATTGCAAATTTAGTAGGGTATGAAGATCCTTATTATTTTTCACATGTCTTTAAAAAATATTATGGGGTGAGTCCACTTGAATTTAAGAAAAAGAATAAGTAAACCAATTGGTGTAAAACTTGGAATTTTAATTGCATCAGGCATGTTTATCTTTGCGTTAGTTATGTCTATTATTTCAGTATGCTTTTATTATTATTCTTTAAATTCAATTACAATTAAGCAAATTTCTGTAACTTCTAATCAAATTGCAAGTGAAATAGAAACTTATTTTTCAAATATTTCAACGTTATCAAACGCAATACAATCTAAAATAATAAACGATGATATTGAAAATAATAAAGAAATAGAAATTTATTTTAATGACATAAAAGAATTAAACAAAGATGTTTCCAACGTCTCTATTTTTTCAAGTGATGGTAATTATTTAATTGGGGATTCTGGTGTTAGTGATAAAGAAAACGCTATTAAAAAATCATGGTTTATTTATGCTCAAACTGAAGAATTAATTGGAGTTTATTCTTCAATTGGTGTAAATGAAAAAAATGAATATTATTTTAGTTTTTCAAAATTAATTAATTATGATCACGAATCTAAATATGGAGTTTTAAAATTAGATTTAAATTTTAATTCAGTTATTAACTTAATTTCTTTTGATGGACTTGGTGAAAATGGAAGAATCATGATTTTAGATCAAAATGATAAAGTTGTTTTTGCTTCTTTAGATAAATATTATTCAAAAGATGTTACGTCAATGACTTCATTAATTTTAGGTGAATCTAAAATTAAAATTGATGATGTTTCTTATTATTTATATTGTGATACTATTTTAGGAACTGGATGGAGTATTGGTATTTTTACAAATATTTCTACTCTTGATTCACTTTTTTCTAGGTATATTACATTTATTTTAGTAATTACATTACTTTCTATTATTGCTGCTACTTTAGTGACAATTATTTTATCACGTGGAATTACTAATCCAATTAAAGTTTTGCAATACAAAATTAAATCTATTGAAGATTTGGAATATGATCCAAAATTACTTGGAGACGTTAAAGGTAATTTAGAAGTAGAAGAATTATTTCAATCTTTTAAATCATTACTTTTTAGAATGAAAGATATAACGAATAAATTAGTTCAAGAAAGAGAACTTCAAAGACAAACTGAATTAATTGCACTTCAAAATCAAATCAATCCTCATTTTTTATATAACACTTTAGATTCTATACTTGCAATGATTGATGAAAATGAAACCGAAAAAGCAGAAAAAATGATTATTTCACTTTCTAAATTTTTTAGATTATCCATTGCAAAAGGTGAAAATGTTATTCCACTTTCTCAAGAATTGATGCACGCTAAATATTATCTTCAAATACAAACAATTCGATTTGAAAATAAATTTAGTTATGAATTTGATATTGATCAAAAGATTTTAGAATATAAAATTCCAAAATTAGTATTACAACCTTTAATTGAAAATTCAATTGAACATGGGATAGGTGAAGATAGTCAAAATGGAAAAATTGTAGTTAAGGGTTATGAAGATGAAAAATTTTTCTATTTAAGTGTTATGGACACAGGGCTTGGAATTA
>CAVKZU010000072.1:0-2042 GCA_963660725.1 Lachnospiraceae bacterium
ATTAAAATAAAAGATGCAAATAACCATATCTCTTTTGATGGTAGAGTTTGATATTCATTATATTCATTTAAATATTTTTCATAGCTAAAAGAGGAAATGATTAAATTAGAAATCAAAGGACCAATAATCATTGGAAGCATTACTACAAATATCATTCTAACTCCCATAAAGATTCCTTCTTTTGACTCTGGGATTAATTCTCTTAAAATAGAATTTAAAACAGTACCAAGCAAAATATATCCATACATCATTAAAGTACCAAAAATAATTGATAAAACTACACTATTTTTAGGGATAAAATAGCATAATAAGAATCCAATAATCCCTATAATAATTGAAGGAATTAACATCTTATCTTTTCCTATTTTATCCATTAAAAATCCTGAAATTACACTTAAAATTGATCCTAATACTAAAACAACTCCTAAAGTTAAAGTAAAATTAAATCCAGTTAACCCTAAAGTATATTCAAAATAAATCATTAAATATGGGAAAAATATTTGACTAGATATTCCAAATATTAAATATCCAAGCAAAATTAAATATAAATTTATATTATTTTTAATAGTAGAAATCTTAAATCCTTCTACTAACATTTTAAGGTATTTTTCATTATTTTTAGACGTTTTTTCGCTTTCTTTAGGTAACAAAAATATTGAAAGAATACCTACAAGTAAAACAATTCCTCCAACAATAAAGAAAAATAAATCCCAACGAGATGAATCTACTAAAGAATTTAATCCTACAAAGATAATAAGCATTGAAACAAGAGGTAAAACACTTAAAACTCCTTCTACCTTTCCTCTATTTTTATTATCAATTTCTTTAGTAACATAAGAATTAAAACATGCATCATTACTAGTTGATCCAAAAAAAGTCATTACACAATCTAAAATAATAACTAAAATTGATGCATTTTGAGCAGTTAAAGTAAGGGTAATTAATCCAACATTTTTAGTAGATATAAGTCCAAAACATGCAGTAGAAATACCCCATAAGATATACCCTAAAGTGATAAAAATCTTCCTTTTACTCAGTTTATCACTTAAAGCACCCATAAATATCGTCGTTAAACATGCAGTTATTGCACTTAAAGCAACAGTAATAGATATCATTTTATTATAATCACTACTTCCAAATGAAAATATGAATTTATTTAAATACATATTTTCAATACTCCATGCAAATTGACCAGCAAGTCCTAGCAAAATTATACTAACCCACTTTCGTAATCCAATTTTATTATTTTTCATACCTTTTCTACTTCCTTATACGCTTTTAAAATATTATCAATAATATCTCTTGAAATAACTTCATAATTTTCTTTATATTCTTTTAATAAATCACTACTTCTTCCAAGAAGATATGAAGAAAATGCTACTCTTTTAGTAAAGTTATCTTTATCTAAAATTCCTAGCATTATTCCACTTAAAATGTCTCCACTCCCACCACGAGCTAAATTATTATTCCCATTAACATTAATATAAGTATTATATTTATCCATAATAATTGTAGAATTATCTTTTAAAAGCAATGTTAAATTATATTTATTTACAAATTCTTTCATAAATTCTATTCTATTTTCCTTAATTTCTTTAACATCTTTATTAATAAGTCTAGAAAATTCTTTAATGTGAGGAGTTAAAACTAGATTACATTTATGGAATTTTAAGATATTACAATCATATCTTGCTATTGTATTTAAAGCGTCAGCGTCTATTATCAAATTACCTTTATAATTCTTTAATAAGAATTTTAAAATTTTAAAGATATCTTTAGATACTCCAATTCCTATTCCAATTAAGATAGTTTTACTATCTAATATCTTCTCTAATTCTTTTTTATTATATTTAATTGATCCATTCCTTTTATATTTTAAAGGATTATATGTAATTTCTGGATTATCTACATTTAAGAATTTATAAATAATTTTAGGATAATAAATAACACTATATCCAACATTTAAATGTAATGAAATAAACGATAATAAAGATAATTTTAAAGCACCTGGAGTTTTTAAACTCCCTCCTATAATAGATACT
>CAVKZU010000073.1:0-11431 GCA_963660725.1 Lachnospiraceae bacterium
GGAAGTTGATTTAAAAGAAGCCTATAGTTACTTTAATAATCTCAAAACCCATTAATTTCTTATTGATTTATATATTAAATTTCTATATAATATTTAGGCATTTGTAACGATGTTTTTGGATTTATGCACCTAAAACGCTGTTATAAACAAGAAGGAGAAAAAATATGGCATTAGCAAAATCAAAAAAAGCTGAATTAGTTAAAGAATTCGGTAAAAACGAAAAAGATACAGGTAGTATCGAAGTTCAAGTTGCTTTATTAACAAATTCAATTAAGCACTTAACAAATCACTTAAAAACAAACGATAAAGATCATACAGCAAGAAGAAGTTTACTTTTACAAGTTGGTAAAAGAAAATCATTACTCGCTTACTTAGAAAGAACTGATCGTGATGCTTACATTAAATTAATTGCAAAATTAGGTTTACGTAAGTAATTAAAATTAATTAAAATTTTAAAAATGATGCTTAAAATAGGCATCATTTTTTTATATAATATTGAAGTTATGAATAAAACTATAGAAATTACGAAAAAATATAAAAAACAAATTATTTTAGGACCTCTTTTTAAAGTTATTGAGGTCATTTTTGAGCTTATGATGCCTTTAATCATGAAATATATTATTGATACTGGCTATAACGAAGCTATTTTAACCCAAGATTATACTAAAATCATTGTACCAGGATGCTTAATCTTACTTCTTTGTGTATTAGGATTCTGTTCAACTTTAGTATGTCAATACTTTGCATCTGTTGCATCTCAAGGTTATGGAACGGATTTAAGAAATTTAATTTTTGAAAAAGTTAATAAATTATCCTTAAGAGAAATTGAACTTTTTGGAAAAGGTAATATTTACAATTTAATTTCTAATGACGTTAATAAAATGCAAACTGCTTTAGCAATGATTATTAGACTTGTTGTTAGAGCTCCAGCATTAGTTATTGGATCTTTAATTATGTCTGTTATTATTTCTCCAAAAGCTAGTTTAATCTTCCTTGGAGTTACAATTATTTTATCTTTATTAATTTTATTTATTTTTAAATTTTCTAGTAAACAAATCTTAAAAGTCCAAGAAAAAATGGATAATATTACATCTTTAAATAACGATGATTTAAATGGTATTAGAGTTATTAAAGGATTTAATCATGAAGAATATGAAATTAATAAATTTAAAAAAGTTACTAATGAATATTTTAAAGAATCTAAAAAGAATACCTTGTTAAATGCTTTAGTAAATCCCTTAACTTTTTTAGTTATTGATATTGCTTGTGCCTTAGTTATTATTTTAGGGAAAGTAGAAGTTAGTAGTGCTAGTTTATCTACTGGAGATTTAATTTCTTTAATTGCATATTTAAATCAAATTTTACTTGCTTTAATTGTTATTTGTAATTTAGTTGTTATTTTTACCCGTGCATTTGCAAGTAAAAAAAGAATTGATAACTTTATTAATACTGAATCTTCAATTAAAGAAGATGGCAAAGTTACTAAAGAAATTAATGTTAATGATTCAATTATTGAATTTAAAGATGCATCATTTACTTATAATAAAGGTGAAAATAATATTTTAAATAATTTATCTTTTGATATTAAAAAAGGTGAAACTGTTGGAATTATTGGATCAACTGGTAGTGGAAAATCTACTTTAATCAAGTTACTCCTTAGATTCTTTGATACTACAACTGGAGAAATTTTATATAAGGGAAGCAATATTAAAGATTATTCTTTAGTATCATTACGTAAAGAAATCGCATTTGTTCCTCAAAAAGTTTCATTAATTTCTGGAAGTATTAAAGAAAATTTAATGATGGGTAAAAAAGACGCAAATGATGACGATATTAAAATTGCTTTAAAAAGAGCAGAAGCTAGTGAATTTGTAAATAATCTTCCTAATAAAGAAGAAACTTTATTAGTTGAAGGTGGAAAGAATTTAAGTGGTGGTCAAAGACAAAGAATTGCAATTGCAAGAGCATTAATTAAAGATAGTGAAGTAGTAGTTTTAGATGATTCTACAAGTGCTTTAGATTATTTAACTGATAAAAATGTAAGACACAATATTAAAGAAATTGAAGGTGTTACTACAATTATGGTTTCTCAACGTGCTACAAGTTTAATGAATTGTGATAAGATTATTGTTTTAAGCAAAGGTAGAATTGAATCTATTGGAAATAGTGATTACTTACTTTCAAATAGTAAAGTATTTAAAGAGATTTATGAATCTCAAAAGGGGGCTAAATAATTATGTTTAAACTTTTAAAGCCTTATATTAAAAAGAACTTAGGTTCTATATTACTTGCATTATTAATTGTTATTGTAAATGTTGGTGCAGTTACTTTAATACCTTTTTTAATTGGTGAAGAAATTGATGAAATTGGTAAATATATTAGCGCATTATCTTCAAATTCATTATCTTCCTTTTCATGGGTAAGATTTGAAACCTTATTAATCTATATTTTTGTATTAATTGCAGTTTTAGTAATTTGTCAGTATGTTTTTGAGTCATTATTAGGAATCTTGAGTGAAAGAATTTCAATGGATTTACGTAATGAAGTATTCTCAAAAATCATCCATTCTAATATTAATTTTGTTGATTCTAATAAACATGGTGATTTAATTTCACTTGTTATTAACGATATTGATAACGTTAATTTAGGTCTTCAAAGTGGGTTAAAACAATTCTATCAAGGGGTAGTTCAAGTTATTATTACACTTGTAGTTATGTTTGTTATTAACTGGATTTTAGGTTTAGTTGTTATTGTATTTACTCCATTTGGTTTTTTATTATCATATATGGTTGCTAAAAAGAGTAAAAAATACTTTAGAGCACAAGCTAAAATCGTTGGTGAAAATAATGGTATTTTTCTTGAATTCATCAATAATATTGAAACAGTTAAATCATTTGAATATGGAGATACATTCTACTTAAAATACGAAAAGAAGAATAATGATTTATATAAAGCAGGTCAAAAAGCTCAATTTATTGGATCATTAACAAATCCATCAACTAGAATTATCAATAATTCTATCTATGGCATTGTTGGAACACTTGGTGTTTTACTTGCAATATTAGCAAAAGATTCAAATGGAATTATTTTAGGTGCTAATGCATCAATTGGTATTGTTTCAACATTCTTACAATATTCAAACCAATTTGCTAAACCTTTCAATGAAATTTCTTCATGTATTAGTGAACTTCAAACTGCTAGTGCAAGTAGTGCAAGGTTACTAAAAATTATTAATTTAGATAAAGAAATTGATGAAGGTAATAAAGAAATTCCTGAAAAAATTGAAACTATTTCATTTAATCATGTTAAATTTGGATACGAAGAAAATCATATTATTTTAAAAGATGTTGATGTTTCTATTAAAAATGGTCAAAAAGTTGCAATTGTTGGACCAACTGGATGTGGAAAAACAACATTAATTAACCTTTTATTAAGATTCTATGATCCAAATGATGGATGTATTAAAATTAATGATTTAAATTTAAAAGATATTAGTAAAAATAGTTTAAGAAGTTCATTTGGACTTGTTTTACAAGATTCATGGATTTTTAAAGGTACAGTTTTAGAAAATATTACTTATAATTCAAAAGATAAATCTTTAGAAAAAGCTAAAGAAGTCTGTGAAAGAGCTAATTGTTTATCATTTATTGAAAGATTACCTCAAGGATTTGATACAGTAATTAGTGAAGATAGTGGATTAAGTAGTGGTCAAAAACAATTAATTTCAATCGCTAGAGTTATGATGAGCGATCCTAAAATTATCGTTCTTGATGAAGCAACAAGTAATATTGATACAAGAACTGAATCAAAAATTATTAAATCATTAGAAAATTTAACAAAAGGAAGAACCTCATTTGTTATTGCACATAGATTAAATACCATTATTAATAGTGATTTAATTTTAGTATTAAAAGATGGAGTAATTTATGAAGCAGGGAACCATGAAGAATTATTAAAGAAAAATGGTTTCTACCATGATTTATTTAATGCTCAATTTGACCATTAATAAATTTGAAATGAGATATTAAAATTTTGTATAATTAAATAGTTAAGTATTTAAGAAGGAAAAAGAATGAAGAGAGTATTTGAAAAAGATTTCTTTGGAAAGAAATTAGTTGTAGAAACAGGCGAAATCGCAAAGCAAGCAGATGGAGCATGTTTAGTTCGTTTAAATGATACTGTTGTTTTATCAACAGTTTGTTGTAGTCAAGATCCAAAAGAAGGAGATTTCTTCCCTTTAACAGTTACATATGAAGAAAAACAATATGCAATCGGAAGAATTCCTGGTGGATTTTTAAGAAGAGAAGGAAGACCTGGAGAACACGCTACTTTAACAGCGCGTTTAATTGACCGTCCAATTAGACCTATGTTTAGTGATGGTTTTAGAAATGAAGTTCAAATTATTAATACTGTTATGTCAGTTGATTTAGATTCAACTCCTGAAATGACAGCAATGTTTGGATCTTCTTTATGTCTTTCAATCAGTGATATTCCATTTGATGGTCCTATCGCTGGAGTTTATGTTGGAAGAGTTAATGGTAGATTAGTTATCAATCCAAGTGTTGAAGAAAGAAAAGTTAGTGATTTAAATTTAGCAGTTGCTGGTACAAAAGAAGCTATCAACATGGTTGAAGCAGGTGCTGCTGAATTAAGTGAAGATGAAATGCTTGATGCTATCATGTTTGGTCATGAAGCAATCAAAGAATTATGCTTATTCCAAGAAGAAATTGTTAAAGAAATTGGAAAAGCAAAAAGAGAAGTTAGCTTATACGCTCCAGATCCAGTTATTAAAGAAGATATCTATAATAGAATTGGTGAAAAAATGGTTAAAGCAATTTCTATTTTTGATAAACTTGAAAGACAAAATGCAATTGATGCATTAAAGAAAGAAATTATTGATGATTATGATGCAAGAGAATACAAAAATGATAAAGATCATAAATTATCAATGTTAATGGTTAATGATATTTTAGAAGGAATGGTTGCTAACGAAGTTAGAAGACTTATTACTGAAGAAAAAATTAGACCTGATGGAAGAAAAACTGATGAAATTCGTCCACTTGATGCTCAAGTTGACTTATTACCAAGAACTCATGGTAGTGCAATGTTTACTCGTGGACAAACTCAAGTTATTTCTACCTGTACTTTAGGTATTAAAGATGATGAACAAATCTTAGAAAGTTTATCTCCAGAAGATAGCAAGAGATGGATGCATCATTATAATTTCCCACCTTTCTCAGTTGGTGAAATTGGAAGAACTGGTACTCCAGGAAGAAGAGAAATCGGACATGGTGCTTTAGGTGAAAGAAGTTTATCTTATGTTTTACCAAGTGAAGAAGAATTCCCTTATACTATCCGTTGTGTTGCTGAAGTTTGTGAATCAAATGGTTCATCTTCTCAAGCATCAATTTGTGCTTCATGTATGGCATTAATGGCAGCAGGTGTCCCAATTAAAAGAATGGTAAGTGGTATCGCTATGGGCTTAATTACTTCAGGTCCACTTGATGGAAATCATCCTTATACAATTTTAACTGATATTCAAGGTTTAGAAGATCACTTTGGTGATATGGATTTTAAAGTTAGTGGTACTGAAAAAGGTGTTACAGCTTTACAAATGGATATTAAAATCAAAGGTGTTACAAGAGAAATCTTGCATGACGCTTTAATGCAAGCACATGGTGCTAGAGCAGAAATTAGAGCAGTTATGGAAAAAGCAATTAGTGAACCAAGAAAAGAATTATCACCATACGCTCCAAAATTTGCATCATTTGAAATTGATAAAACTAAGATTAAAGATGTTATTGGTACTGGTGGAAAAGTCATTAATGATATTATTGAAAAATGTGATGGCGTTAAGATTGATATCGATGACGATGGACACGTTTCAATTTACCATATGAATAAAGAATCAATTGAAAAAGCAAAACAAATGGTTTTAGATATTGCTAGAGTTATTGAAATTGGTGAAGTTTTTGAAGGAACTATTTCAAGAGTTGAAGAATATGGCTGTTTTGTTTCTTTATTTGGTGATAAAGAAGGACTTTGCCACGTTTCTACCCTTGCAAATGGTTATGTTAAGAGTGCAAAAGATGTTGTAAGAGTTGGTGAAACTTTAAAAGTTAAAGTCATTGGATTTGATGATAAAGGTAAAATCAAACTTTCACATAAAGAATTTGCTCCTAAACAAGAAGCAAAAGAAGGCACTAAAGAAGAAGTTAAAGACGATAAAAAGAAAAAAGGATTCTTTAGAAAATAATGTTAAATTTAATTGCAAGTGATATTCATGGATCTAAAGGCAGTGCCTTAAAGATCCTTGAACTTGATAATAAATACAACTTTAAAAATATATATTTACTTGGAGATATCAACTATAATGGAGCAAGAAATGTCCCACCTGTTGATTATTCTCCAATAGATGTAACAAAAATTTTAAGTAATCTTGTTAGCAAGATTACTTTTATATGTGGAAATTGTGATAGTAGAGTAGATGCTTTTGTTTTTAAAAAAGAATTTAAAGATATTGTTACTTTTTCTAATAATGATTTTAAATTTTATTTAACTCATGGAGATTTAATCTCTAAAGAGAATTTAAAATTAAATGATAAAGAAATTTTAATGTATGGGCATACCCATATTTATGAATTAACTAAAGAAAATAATCATTATTTTATTAATCCTGGAAGTATTTCTTTGCCAAAAAATAATAATCCTAGAACATATATTATTTTTGATGATGAAAAAATGTCTTTTTCTTTATATAATATAGAAGACGAGTTAATTGAAGTATTAATACTTGAAAAATAGTTAATAATTA
The DNA here is from genome assembly GCA_963660725.1 of Lachnospiraceae bacterium. Classification (GTDB taxonomy): domain Bacteria; phylum Bacillota_I; class Bacilli_A; order RFN20; family CAG-826; genus Onthovivens. The sequence goes on from CAVKZU010000073.1 coordinate 6,815, forward strand.
AGGAGTTTTATGGATAAAATTAAAGTTTTAGCTCTTGGAGGGCTAGATGAAGATGGTAAAGATCTTTATTGTATTGAAGTAAATGATGATATTTTTGTAATTGGTGCAGGTTTTAAATACCCAACAAGAACTACACCAGGTATTGATTTCGTTATTGCTGATTTTGATTACATTAAACAAAATAAAGATAGAATTAAAGGATATATTTTACCAAAGGCTAAGAAAAATAGTTTTGGTGCACTTCCTTATATTTATAAAGAAGCACCAGCACCAATTTATTGTTCATTACTTACAAGAAAATTTTTAGTAGATTTTAGTATAGAATATCATCAAGAAAATGATTATGAATTTAAATTAATTGAATTACCTTGTACAACAAAAATTAAAGGTCATAACTTTATTTTCTTTTCAACCTGTGCATCAATGCCACATACATTTGGTTTTGCATTACAAACTGAATTAGGAAATATTGTTTATAGTGGTGATTTTATTGTTGAATATAGCAATGAAAATTATTTTAAATTAGATTTAAATACTTTAGGTAAAATTGCAGAAAATCCTACACTTTTACTTTTAAGTGAATCTCAAAATTGTCAAAAGAGTGGTTATTGCTCACCTGCTCATAGAATTTATCCTCGTTTAATGAAGATTCTTCATGAAGCAACAGGAAGAGTATTTATTGCATTAAATAGTGATAATTTATACCATATTGATGAAGTTTTTAAAGCATGTAATGATAGCGATAAGAAAATTTTCTTATACGCAAAAGAATCTCAAGATGTTTATAAATTAAAAGAATTAAAAGATAGTGGTAGATTTAATCCTAAAAATATTTTAGATAAGAGTGATTTAAATCGAGTTAAAGAATCTCAAATCGTAATTATCTTAATGGATGAAAACGAAAAAATTTATGAAAAAGTTTCAATTCTTGCAAATAACGAGAATGAAAATACTGAAATTAGAATTACTCCAAATGATACATTCTATTTAGCAGCACCTCCTACCGATAATAGTGAAATTATTTGTACATCAACTGTTGATGAATTATACAAAACAAATTGTAAAGTTTACTATGAAACAAGAAGTAGTTTAGCTAAAATGCATGCTTATGAAGAAGATTTAAAGATGCTTTTAAGCTTACTTAAACCAAAATATTATTTCCCAATTGAAGGATATTATGTTACTTTACTTGCAAATGCTAAAATGGCATACGAAATGGGAATTGGATTATCACATAATAGCATTTTCTTACTTGATAATGGTCAAAGTTTAAACATTACAAGTCATGGTGCTAAAGTTGATTTTAACATAGATAATAAAGTTAAAATTGGCGATTTAATGATTGATGGAATTGGTGTTGGTGATGTCGTTAATGAAATCATTACCCAAAGAAATAGACTTGGAGAAGATGGAGTAGTAGTTTTAGGATGTGCAATTTCTAAGAGTAAACGTCAAATTGTAGCAGGTCCTGATATTCAAATGAGAGGTTTCTTATTCTTAAAAGATAGAGACGCTGATAATATGAGTAAAGAAATTACTAAACAATTCATTCAAAGTGTTGATAATTGGATTGAAAATACTAAAACATTTGATTCAAATGAATTAACAAATAAAATTGTTTATCAACTTGAAAAGTTATTATTAAAAAATAATAATAGAAATCCAGTTATTTTACCTAATATCTTGATTATAGATTAATTAGTAAATAATTAGTATTAAAATAGTAGAAAAATAAGAGATTAAAATCTTATAAATTTCTGCTATTTTTTTATTTTTATTAATGTAAAAATAAGTAAAAACACTTATAATATTAAGTATGAACGAAAAGAATAATATTACTATTAATGATGATAAATTAAAAAAAGCATATGGGGTATTAATTTGCCTTTTTGCTATATATTTGTCGCTAAATTTAGCGAATGTTTGGATCTATGATATTTTGATTTACCCAGCACGTGCAATTACGTGGTTTTTAAGTTTCTTTTTTGGAAGTATTTTCACTTATTTAATCTACTTTTTACTTTTTGTAGCAGGTCTTTATTTAATTTTTAAGAAAAATAAGAATACATTTGTCTCAAAAGATAAAAAAATGTCATCTTTATATGTAATTGGCATTATTTTATTCTTTATTGGTGGAAGTACTATAATATGTAACGCAATGTGTAAAGGTTTTAGTGATAATCAAGCTACATACCTTACTTTTTCTAATTTTGGATCAATTTTAGTTAACAATGTCATTAAAACTCAAGAAGGGTTAGTAATTTATTTTGATAAAAATGCTGGATTAATCAGCATGATTTTAACTGCATCTTTAAATACATTTATGAATCCAGTTATGACTTATGTAATTGGAAGTATTGTATTAGTTACAGGTATTACTTTAATTTTAGTTAAACCTTTAATCGCTTTACATCATCTTGCAAAAGATTATTCAAATTTCAATCATTTAGTAGATCCTGATACTAAATATACTAAAGCTCGTGATATTACAATTACTACAACTACAATTAATTCTTTAGATAGTGATGATAGTGATCTTGATATTGTTGCAGAAAGAGTTAATAATAAACCATTTGAAAAAGTTAGTTCTAAAGATATTGTGGATGATTATAATGATGATTATGTACCAAATAGAAAAGAAGAAGTTTTTAATAAAGATCATTTTGAAGATAAACCAATGCAAAAAGCAAGATATGAAGAAGCAAGTGATTCTTTAATTATTGGTGCTGCAACTAATTCAATCTTTGAATCTAAAGATAATGATTATTATGAAGAGCCTAAAAAAGAAGAAACTCTTAGTTATTCATCAACAAATTCTCAAGAAAAATATAAAACAAGAACAAGAAATGTTGATATTGCTTATGATTTAAATAATCCAGAACCTCCAAAAGTAGTTTCAAAAAGTGAACCAATTGCAAATAAAAGACCTAAAAACGATAAAATGTATGTTGCTCCAAGTATCAATTTACTTGAAGATAGAAGATCTGAAGACGCTGAATTTAAAAACGAACAATTAGCACAAGAAAGAACTCAAATTTTAAACGAAACATTAAAAGATTTAAATGTTAAAGCAATGGTTGTAAGTCATAAAATTGGTCCAAGTATTACTCGTTATGATATTCAAACTGCTAAAAATGAATCGATTAGAGGATTTGATAATAAGTTAGATGACTTATCAATTAGACTTGGTGGAATTACAAATATTAGATTCTCTCCAGTTGTGAGAGGAAAAACAACTTCAGGTCTTGAAATTCCAAATGCTGAAACAACAATGGTTAATTTCAAAGATTGTTTAATCGCACTTAATAAATTACCAAAGACAAAATCAACTTCAATAGTTTTTGGTAAAGATATTAATAATGAAGCTTTAATTTGTGATTTACAAGAAATGCCACACCTTTTAGTTAGTGGTACAACTGGTAGTGGTAAATCTATTTTTATTCATTCATTAATCATGACTTTAATCATGAGAAATTCTCCAAAACAATTAAAATTATTATTAGTAGATCCAAAAAATGTTGAATTTACTAAATATAGAGAAATTCCTCATTTATTATGTCCAGTTATTACTTTAGAAAATCCAGATACTCCATATGAAGTTTTAAAGAAAGTATGTGATATCATGGATGAAAGATACAAAATGTTTTCAAAATGTGATTGTTCTAAATTAAAAGAATATAACGAATGGGCTAGAAATAATGGAAAAGAAGAACTTCCTATTATTGTAATTGTTATTGATGAATACGCTGATATGGTTGATATGAATAAAAAAATCAGCGAACCAGTAGTTAGAATTGGTCAAAAAGCAAGAGCTGCTGGAATTCATATGATTGTTGCAACTCAACGTCCATCAGTCAATGTTATAAATGGTGTTATTAAAGCTAATATCCCAAGTCGTGTTGCCTTACTTTCTTCTTCATATGTTGATAGTAATACAATTTTAGATTCAGGAGGCGCTGAAAAATTAATTGGTAATGGTGATATGCTTATTAAATGTGCAGTTTTAGATAATACTGGATTATTACGCTGCCAAGGAAGTTTTGTTAGTAATGGCGAAATTAAAGCAGTTTGTGATTATTTAAGAGCTAATTATAATCCTGATTATAATGATGAAATTGTTGATATTATTAATAAACCTATTGCAGAAGAGCCTGCTTTAGTACAACAAGCAAAAGAATCTCGTTATGGAAATGAAGAAGAAATGTATACTGAAATTAAAAATTATACAATGAGTGAAGATTACATTTCTATTAGTAAACTTCAAACAACATTTGGTCTTGGCTTTGCAAGAGCAAGTAGATTCTTTAAACGTTTACAAAGTGAAGGTGTTGTTTCAAGCGATGCTGAAAAAAATAGTGCAAAAGGAAGTAAAGTTTTAATCCATAATTTTGATAGAACTATCAAAGAAAGTGGAGAAACTTTAGGTAGTATTGAACAAACAACTTTTGTTAAAAAATAATAAAATTTTATAAATTACGGGGGTATATATGCTAAATACTTTTTTCTCAGGAAATTTAATAAATGAAAATACATGTAATGTTTCAATATTTTCGTCATTTTCAAAATCTGATAAAACACCAATTAAACTTGTAATAAATGGTACAAAGTTTGTTGATT